>CAZVZV010000364.1:0-1532 GCA_964631735.1 uncultured Enterobacteriaceae bacterium | reverse complement strand
GTCCCGACCGGCGTGAAGATCTTCAACTGGACCATGACGATGTGGCGTGGTTCGCTTACTTTCGAGCCACCGATGCTGTTTGCGCTCTCATTCCTGTTCCTGTTCACGATCGGCGGCCTTTCGGGCCTGATGCTCGCGATCGTGCCCGCGGACCTCCAGTACCACGACACGTACTTCGTGGTCGCGCACTTCCACTACGTGCTGGTGCCGGGTTCGGTGTTTGCGCTCATGGCGGCGGTCTATTACTGGCTGCCGAAGTGGACCGGCCACCTGTACGACATGACGCTTGCGAAAGTTCACTTCTGGCTGTCCGCGATCTTCGTCAACGTGCTGTTCTTCCCGCAGCACTTTCTCGGACTTGCCGGGATGCCGCGGCGCATTCCCGACTACGCCTCGCAGTTTGCCGAGTGGAACATGGTCTCCTCGATCGGCGCCTTCGGCTTCGGGCTGTCGCAGCTCCTGTTCATCTGGCTGATCGTGAAGTGCGTGCGTGGCGGCGAACGCGCGACCGCGGGCGTCTGGGACTGGCCGCACGGCCTCGAGTGGACCGTGCCCTCGCCCGCGCCGTACCACACCTTCGAAAAGGCGCCGGAGATCCATTGACCGAGCCTTCGCGCAACCTGCGTCTCGCGCTACTGCTCGGTGCCGTGGCAGTCGCCGTGTATCTCACCTACGTCGTGTTGCGGCTCATGGAGCGCGGCGCATGAACGCGCCAGAACGCAGTTCGAACCGCAACCTCGCGGCCCGGCTTGTGCTGATGGCGGCGGGAAGCTTCGCGTTCGGCTTCGCGCTCGTTCCGCTCTATGACGTCTTCTGCGAGGTCACGGGCATCGGCACGCGCGAACAGCTCTCCCGCGCCGGCACCGCCGACGGCCAGACGCCGGTCGTGGGGCGCACGGTCATCGTCGAGTTCACGGCATCCGTGCCCGCAGGCGGCTGGGAGTTCGAACCCGTCGCGGCGACGATGGAAGTGCAGCCGGGCCGGCTGTACGAGGCGCACTACCGCGCCCGGAATATTTCCGGACAGGCGACCACGGGGCAGGCCGTGCCGAGCATCGCGCCGGCCCGCGCCGCGCGCTATTTCGTGAAGACCGAATGCTTCTGCTTCACGCCGCAGCACTTCGCGCGCGATGAGGAACGCGAGATGGCGGTCCGCTTCGTCGTTGACCGTGAGCTGCCGCCGGGCATCGACCGGTTGACGCTTTCCTACGCGTTCTACAACAGCGGGATTTCGTGATGTCACACGCCGAAGACACGCGCGAGTATTACTTTCCACACGGCAGCAAGCTTCCGTTCTTCGGCTCGATCTCGCTCTTCGTGCTGATGGCGGGCGCCGCGGCGACGCTGAACGGCGCGCAGGTCGGCCCGTGGGTGCTCAGCACGGGTCTCCTGCTCCTGTTCACGCTGTTCTTCCTCTGGTTCGGCGAAGTCATCCGCGAGAACCAGGCCGGGCTCTACAACGAACAGGTGGATCGCTCGTTCCGCATGGGAATGATGTGGTTCATCTTCTCCGAGGTCATGTTCTTCGCGGC
>CAZVZV010000363.1:0-17487 GCA_964631735.1 uncultured Enterobacteriaceae bacterium | reverse complement strand
GTGGCGGATGTTGGCCGCCGAACCGTCCGTGGGCAGCACCTCCAGCTCGATATTGGCCGCCGGCGCAACGAGCTTGGCGAGATCCTTGCCGATGGCGAAATAGGTGCCCCGTTCCGACGCGGTGACGATCTTGTAGTCGATCGCGCGTGCGTCGGTTCCGTTGAGCAGGCAGATCGCCAACACGACGAGTGTGCCCGCAAGCCGAGTGCCGGGATGCTTGACCATGTTCATTCCTTTTTGGCGATAACCAATCTACACCATGGGCCGCAGCTTTGGCCTACCAGACGCAGGCAAATGCGGGAAAGCACTCCGCTTTCGACCCCCGCGGATCGCAGCCGGCCTCGATCAGGCCGGTGCGCTCGTCGTAAGCCGCGCAGGACACGAAGCCTTCGCTCCAGTCCGGCGCCACATCGAGGTCGTGGCCGCGGCGGCGCAGCTCCTCCAGTACCTTGGCGCCGAACCTGGGCTCGATCCTCACGCGATTCGGCTCGCTCGCGTGCGGCGCGAAGAAACCCGGCGTGTGCTCGGAGGACAGCCGCGGCGCCTCGATCGCCTCGGGGATCGACATGCCGTAGACCGCACGGCAGAGGTAGAACTGCAACAGCCACTGCCCCTGGTTGTCTCCGCCCATGGTGCCGAAAGCCATCCAGGGTTTGCCATTGCGGAACGCCATCGATGGGGTCAGCGTGGTGCGCGGGCGTTTTCCGGGCGCGACCACGTTCGGGTGGTGCGCCGGCCCGAGGTAGAAGGTCATCATGCGCGTCGATAGCGGGAAGCCGAGCGGCTCGATCACCTCGGCCGACGAGATCCACGCACCGCTCGGCGTGAAGGAGGCCATGTTGCCCTTGGCGTCCACCGCATCGACGTGCACCGTACCTGGTCCCCAGTCCTTGGGCGTGAGCTTCTCGCCCTCGGGCAGCAGCGCCGCATTGCGCCGCGCATCGCCCGGCCGCAGTTCGCGGTTCGCGTGACGCATGTCGATCAGCGCGGCCCGCTTCTTCGTGTAGGCGTCCGACAGCAGGATCTCGCCGGGCACCGACACCTGCGCCGGGTCGCCGTAGTACTGCTCGCGGTCGGCGTAGGCGAGCTTCATCGCTTCGATCAGGAGGTGACAATAGTCCGGCGTGCCGAAGCCGATCGACTTCAGGTCGTGCTGCCACATCAGCGCGAGGGCCTGCAGCTCGGCCGGGCCCTGCGACCAAAAGCCGGTCTTGAAAAGTTCCGTCTCGCCCAGGCGCAACGACACCGGCGCCTCGATCTTCGTCTCGAAGGCGGCGAGGTCCTCGCGCGCGAGCAGCCCGTCGTGCGCCCTGGAGTATTTCGCAATTTCTGCGGCGATGTCGCCCCGGTAGAAGGCTTCGAGCGGATCCTTCGCCGCGGCGAGGTATTCGAAGGTCCGCGCGAGCGCGGGATTCCTGAACAGCGTGCCGACGTCGGGCACTGGCAGGTACAGCTTCGCGCTGCCGGGCCACTCGGCCTTGAAGCGTTCCTGCATCGGCGCGATGCCGTACTTATGCTGGTTGCGCAGGCCTTCGGAGACCGGAAAGCCGGTTTTCGCAAGATGGATCGCAGGGGCGATCACCTCGGACAGCGGCATGGTGCCCCATTTCTGCAGCGCGGTAACCAGCGCGCCGAAGGCCGCGGGGACGCCCGCGGCGAGAATGCCCGCATCGGGAATGTCGGTGAGTCCGCGCATGCGGAACGCTTCCGGCGTCGCGCGCGCGGGCGCCGCCATGTTGCCGTTCACCGCGATGACGCGCGACTCGCCGGCGAGCCGCACGAGAATCGGGCACTCGCCGCCGATGGTGTGCATCTGCGCATTGACCAGGCCTTCGACGAACGAGGCCGCCACAGCTGCATCGATCGCGTTGCCGCCCGCCTTGAGCACGTCCACGCCTGCGTTGGCCGACAGGTTGCTGTTCGAGGCCACTGCGCCGTGCGTGCCCATCAGGCGGGGATGGAAGGTCCTGCTCTCGGTGGGAAGGACGCGGTAGGCGCGGCGGCTCATGAAAAAAGGGTCTGACCCCATTTTTAGCTTGGCTGCGCCAGGTCGGCGCGCGTGGTGGGGATGGAGTAAGCCGCGTCCGGCGGCATCGGCGGGATGGAGTTCTCCCATGCCTGGTACTTGGCGCGCAGCGCCGCGAGGCGCTGCGGTTCGCGCCTGGCGAAATTGGCCCGCTCGCGCGCATCCACCGACAGATTGAAGAGAAATTCGCCGTCCTCGCTGGCGAAATACTTCCAGTCGCCCGAGCGCGCCGCACGCTGGCTGCGGTACTTCATGCGCCAGTAGAGGTCGCGCTCGAAGGTCGCGCCCGGATTCTCCAGCACCTTGAGCAGGCTCGCGCCGTCGAGCGGGTAGTCCGCATGCGCCTTTGCGCCCGCCGCCTCGAGGAAAGTCGCCACCCAGTCCATGGTGATCGCGAGCTGCGCAGTGACGCCGCCCGCCTTGACGCGTGCCGGCCAGCGCACCACATACGGCACGCGGATGCCGCCCTCGAGCAGGTCCATTTTCTTGCCCACCAGCGGCCAGGTGTCGGAGAAGCGCTCGCCGCCGTTGTCGCTGGTGAAGACCACCAGCGTGTTCTGCGGGTCCGGCAGCGCGCCCAGGACCTTGCCGATGCCTTCGTCCATGTGGTGGATCATGGTCTGGTAGGTGCGCACCGAGCCGCCATCGGCGTGCCAGATCTTCTCGATGCGCTGCGCCTCGGCTTCGTCCGTGCGCGTCTCCCAGGGCCAGTGCGGGGCGCTGTAGTGCAGCGAGAGCAGAAACGGCCTGTCGCGCTTGCCGCTCACGTACTCGACCGCACGCTGCGTGACCAGATCGGTGAAGTAGCCGCTGCGATGGATTTCCGTCTCGCCGTCCCACAGGTCGTGCACCCCGGCGGTGTCGCAATGCGTGAAGTAGTCGAACCCGCCCGACAGCGCGCCGAAGAACTGCTGGTAGCCGCTCTTGAGCGGATGGAAATGCGGCGGGTAGCCAAGGTGCCACTTGCCGACGAGCGCCGTGGCGTACCCTGCATCGCGCAGGAGCGAAGGCAGGGTCGGGTGCGAGGGCGGCAGGCCGAGCACGCTGCTGCCGCGCGACCGGCTGGAGATGGGCTCGTCGGCGCCGCCGCGCAGCCGGTGCTGCCAGCGCCCGGTCATCAGCGCGAAGCGCGTCGGCGAGCAGACCGAGGAATTGGCATAGCCGTCGGTGAAACGCAAGCCGTCGCGCGCCATCCGGTCGAGCACCGGTGAGCAGCCCGACCTGCCCCCATAGCAGCCAAGGTCGGCGTAGCCCAGGTCATCGGCGAGGATGAAAACGAAGTTCGGGCGCACGGGCGGAGTTTATCCGCCCGGTGATGCCTAGCGCTTTTGTTTCGCCTCGTACTCCGCCACCGCCTTTTTCAGGTCGCTGTACTCGCCGCAGGGAAAGAAGCACAGCTTGTCGAGCTGCACCAGGTGCTCCTTCGCCTTGCCGAGGTTGCCCACCATCAGGTAGGCCTCGCCGATGTACTCGTGCGCGCCGCGGTGCTTGGCATTGAGGCGCAGCGCCTCGTTGTAGTGCTTGAACACAAGGTCCATGTTGGGATTTGCCCCTTTGCGCACCGAGTAGGCGTAGCGGTTGTGGTATTCGGCGTTGTCGGGGGTCTTGGCGACCGCGTCGCGCAGGATCGCAGCTGCCGCCGCGTAGTCCCGGCGGGCAGTCGCCTCCCCGGCCTGCTGCAACACGGGGTCAGCGGCGGCCTCGTCGGAGTCGGGCACCGCGAGGACCGCCACGGGAATCGAAAGCAGCGCTATGATCAGCGGACGAAAAATTCTATTCATGCGTTCTCCTTTCATGACCAAGATCCTGTTGCTGCAAGCCGCACTGGCACTAACACTGGCCGCCGGCGCCGCATTCCCGGCCCCGCCCGCCTCACGCGAGGAGGCGCTCGCCGCCCTCGAGGACCCGGTGACGGAGCGGCGCGCCGAGGCCGTGGTCTGGGTCGCCAACCACGGACGCATGGATGATACGGCCCTGCTGCACAAACGCCTGCAGGACGAGAGCCCTTTCGTGCGCGGCTACGCCGAGCGCGGCCTGTGGCTGCTGTGGAGCCGGTCTGGCGACTCGGACATCGACCGCATCATGGCGCAGGGGGTGGAGGAGATGCAAGCCGGGCGCCACGCCGAGGCCATCGCCGCCTTTGACAAGGTGATCCGGCGCCAGCCCGGCTTCGCCGAAGGCTGGAACAAGCGCGCCACCGTGTACTACCTGGCCGGCGAGTACCGCAAGTCGCTCGCCGACTGCGACGAGGTGCTCAAGCGCAACCCGCTGCACTTCGGTGCCATTTCGGGCTATGGCCAGATCCATTTCAAGCTTGAGAACTACGCGGAAGCCATCACCTGGTGGCGCCGCGCGCTCGAGGTGAATCCCAACATGGTCGGCGTCGAACTGAATATCAGGGGCGCCGAGCAGCTGCTCAAGGAAAAGCGCGCGCGCAGCACCTAGGGAATTGGCAGCCTGAAAAAAGGAAGAACAACATGAGAATCGCGATTGCCTTGCTGCTCGCGCTCGCCGCTGCGGCAGTCCAGGCCCAAAGCTATCCTAGCCGCCCGGTGAAGGTCATCGTGCCCTTCGGCGCCGGCGGCCCGGCGGATAACTACGCCCGTTTCCTCGGCCAGCGGCTGCAGGAGCCGCTCGGCCAGCCTTTCGTGGTGGAGAACCGCCCGGGAGGCGGCTCGGTGATCGGCACCGACGCGGTGGCCAAGTCGAGCGCCGACGGCTACACGCTGCTGCTGATGTCGAACACCCACACGGCAAACGAGACGCTGATCCCGAACAAGCCCTTCGCATTGCTGCGCGACCTGGTGCCGGTGGCGCCGATCAACTACTCCGACCTGCTGCTGGTGGTGCACCCCTCGGTGAGCGCCGGCAACCTGCAGGAGCTGATCGCCCTGGCGAAGAGCCAGCCCGGGAAAATGAACTACGCCTCTTCCGGCCCGGGCACGCCGTACCACATGGCCGGCGAGCTGTTCAAATCCATGGCCGGGATCGACGTGGTGCATGTGCCATACAAAGGCAGCGACGGCGCGCGCGTCGGCATCCTCGGCGGCCAGGTGCAGATGATGTTCGACGCCATCACCACCATGACGCCGCACGTGCGCGCCGGCAAACTCAAGAGCTTCGGCACCAGCGGACGCACGCGCTCGGGCGTGCTGCCCGAGACACCCACCGTGTCCGAGGCCGGCGTGCCCGGCTATGAGGCGACCATCTGGCTCGGCGTGATGGCGCCCGCCGGCACGCCCAAGCCGGTCGTCGACCGGCTGAACGCCGAGATCAGCAGGATCACTGGCAGCAGCGAAGTGAAGGAAGCCTGGGCGAAACAGGGCGCCACCGCGATGCGCATGACGCCGGAGCAGTTCGGTTTGTACCTGCACGAAGACATCGCCAAGTGGGCGAAGGTCATCTTGCAGGCGGGAATCAAGCTCGACTAGACGTAGGCCGCCGACGCCGTGTCGGCGTCCACCGGCTTGCCGGTGAGATAGCCCTGCACGAAATCGCAGCCGAGCGCGGCGAGAAAGTCGCGCTGCGCCTCGGTCTCCACGCCCGCGGCGATCACCTTCAGGCCCAGCGCGTGCGCCAGGCCGACGATGCCGGCGGCCAGCGCCTTGGCGTTCTCGTCCGCCGGCAGGTCAGCGACGAACGAGCGGTCGATCTTGAGCCGGTCCACCGGGTAGCGGCGCAGCGAGGCGAGGCTCGAGGAGCCGGTGCCAAAGTCGTCGATCACCAGCGACACCCCGAGTTCCTTCAGCTTGCGCAGCGTGCTCGCGGCGATGTCCGCCTGCTGCGACGCCGTGGCCTCGGTGACTTCGAGCACCAGCAGCGGCGCCGGCAGCCCGCTGTCGGCCAGCACGCGGCGCACCAGCTCGATCAGCTTGGGATCGCTGAACTGCCGCGATGACAATTTGACCGCCACCTGCACGCCGTGCTCGGCGCCGATGAAGGTGCCCCAGCGGCAGGCCTCGCGCAGCACCCACTCCCCGATGCCCACGATCTGCCCGGTGTCCTCGGCGAGCTGCATGAATTCGGCGGGCGGCACCACGCCCCTGGCGGGATGCTGCCAGCGCACCAGCGCCTCGTGCGCCACCACCGCGCCGCCCTTGAGTTGCACGATCGGCTGGTAGTGCACCAGCAGCTCGCCCTTTTGCAGGGCGCGGCGCAAGTCGTTCTCCAGCGTCAGGCGGCGCGCGGCCACCTGGTTCATCTGCTCGGTGAAGAACTGGTAGTTGGCGCGGCCGGACTCCTTGGCGTGGTACATGGCCGCGTCGGCGTTGCGGATCAGCGCCTCGGCGTCGCGGCCGTCGTCCGGGAACACGGCGATGCCGATGGAGGGCGTCACGACCAGGTCGCGGTCCGCCGCGCGCACCGGCTGCGACAGTGTTTCGATGATCTTCTGCGCCACGCCAGCCGCGTCGGTGGAGCGCTTGGCTTCCTGCAGCACCACCACGAACTCATCGCCGCCGACACGGCACACGGTATCGCCGACGCGCAGCTGCTTCACCAGGCGTTGCGCCACTTCCTGCAGCACCTGGTCGCCCGCCGCATGGCCGAGCGAATCGTTGATCGCCTTGAAGCGGTCCAGGTCGATGAACATCACCGCAGTCTGATTGCGATTGCGCTGGCTGAGCGCCAGCGCCTGCGTCAGGCGGTCTTCCAGCAGGCGCCGGTTGGGCAGCCCGGTGAGCGCGTCGTGGCCGGCGAGGTGCTGCGCCCGCTCCTCGGCCTGGCGGCGGTCGCCGATCTCGGCGCCGAGGCGCTCGTTGGCCGCCTTCAGCTCGGCGGTGCGCTCGGCCACCGCGCGCTCCAGCGACTCGCGCGCGCGCTTGGCCTCGGTGACGTCCTCGACGATCCACACCGTGCCCTGGCGCGGATCGCCGGTGCTGATCGCCTTGGCGATCATGCGGCCAATAAAGGTGGAGCCGTCCTTGCGACGCATCTCCCAGTCGAGATCCAGCTGCTTGCCGGCAGAGAGCAACGGCACCGCGATGCGGCCGAGCGCCTCGTAGCTCTCGCGTGACGTGTAGACCAGCTCGCCGGGCTGGCCGATCAGCTCCTCGGGCTGCCAGCCGAACATCTCGGCGAACTTCGGGTTGCACAGGAAGAACTTGCGCTCGCGGGTGAAGGCGATGCCGATGGAAGCGTTGGCCAGCACCGCCTCGTATTCCAGTTGCGTGAAGCGCGTGCGCCCGGCGTAGCTGGCGGGCGGCTGTTCGAGGCTTGAGGAAGGCGGCGTGCGGTCGTTCATCGCGCCGCTGCCAGCAAGTCGAAGTCGCGCGCGTACTCGCGCATTCGCGCGATGGCGAATTGCCGCTGGCGCGCGCTCAGCGTGCGCTCCAGTTCGGCGAGCATGGCGAACATGCCATCCATGAACACCCGGTTGGTGGCGGCCAGGGCGGGCTCGCGATCGCGCTCCCACTCCGCCGCCCAGTCGGCGAGCCGCCGAGCGCTCTGCTGCGCGCGCAATAGCGCGAGCAGCTCTGCCTGCCGCCGCCGCCGCTCGCGGTCGCGCAGCTCGCCGTTGAGCGGCGCGCCGTCGTTGAACTGCCGCACGCGCTCGCGCTGCGCATCGCTCAGCTCCCCCAGCCAGTCCTCCAGTGAGTGCAGCATGCGCTTCAGGCGGCGGCTCCTGCGCTCCTCGGGCGTGCCCTCGAGCGCTTCGCGCGCGAACTTGCGATTTTCCTCGGTGAAGCGCCGTTCGAGGTGCTCGATCTGTGCCGGCGAGAGGCGGTCGAGAAAGTCACCGAGCCCGGCGCCGGCGCGGCGCAGCCCCTCGCGGGACTGCTGCCTGATGGCATCGTAACCCCAGACCAGATCGGCCTGCGTGGCGCCGCGCGCCAGGCGCGCGCCTGCGTCGTCGGCAAGCCGCGCGTACTGCGGCAGCGCCTGCGCGCGGTGCCAGGCGAGAAAAGCCGCCAGGCGAGTGTTGAATTCCGCCGTCTGCGCGTCGCTCAGGTCGAAGTAGCTCCCGGCCTGCCAGCGCAGCCAGGTGTCGGCGTTGTTGTAGGCGAACTCGATTGCGCTGCAGCCAGCAAGCAGGACGACGAGCCACATCGCGGCCAGGCGCTGGATCACCAGTAGGTCTCCACCGAGATGTGCCCCGGGGCGCGCCGGCGGTGCTTGCGCATGCCGCGCTCGAGCAGCACCGCCGTCACGTCGGTCACCATTGCAGGATTGCCGCAGAGCATGGCGTGCGAGCGCTCGGCCGACAGCTCCGCCTGCGCGGCGCGCTCGAGGCGCCCGTCGCGGATCGCCGCCGGCACGCGGCCCGCGAGCGCACCGGCCGAGGCCTCGCGGCTGACGAAAGCGACGCGGCGGAACTGCTCGCTGCGTGCAGCGCCGATTGACTTGAGCAGTTCGTCATACGCCTGCTCGGCAGCGGTGCGCGTCGCGTGCACCAGGGTCACGCGCTTGAAGCGCTGCCAGGGCGCTTCGGTGCGCAGGATGGAAAGGAACGGCCCCAGTCCCGTGCCGGTCGAGATCAGCCACAGGTTCTCCGCATCCGGCACCTCGGCGAGCACGAGGAAGCCGGCGGGGTTCGGCGCGACGAATACCGGGTCTCCGGCGCCGAGCGCCGCGAGGCGCGGCGACAGGGGTCCCGCCTCCACCACGTTGTAGTAGAACTCCTGCGGCTCAGCGCCGGGCGGGTTGACCAGCGAATAGGGCCGCGCGATGCGCTCGCCGCCGACATCCAGCGCGAGCTTGGTGAACTGGCCGGCTGCGAAGGGGCCGAGCAGCGCCGCCACCTGCAGGCTGCAAAGGCGCTCGGTCCAGCGTTTCTGGCCGATCACCCGGCCTTCAAGCCACTTGCTCATGGATCCTGGATTATATTCGGGCGGTGAGCGCGCTCGTTCCGTTCGCCGATGGCGGTTACGCCTACCTCGAGGGGGTATTGCCCTATTCGCAGGGCGTGGTCGCGCTGCCGGGCTTTGCCATCGAGCGTGCGCGCTTCGCGCGCACCGTGCCGATGGCCGAAGGTTTCAGGCGCATCGCCGATTTTCTCGCTGCGCGGGGTCGGCCACGGACCGCGCTGTGCGCCGCGGAGCTGCGCTCGCCAAAGCCGTTCAGCTTCGGCGGTTTCGGCGATTTCAACCGCGGCTATGTCGCGGTGCTCGCGGATTGGGGCATCTTCCGCGACGATCGCAACCCGGTGGCCCGCTCCAACGTAGCGCCCGAGATCAATCCGCCGCAGGAGCCCGGCTTCCACGCCTTCTGCTACACCGTACCGGCGTCGAGTGCCGCGCCGAACTTTGTCGTCGCCGGCAGCGGCGAATGGCCCGAGGGCAGCCGCTTTCCCGAGGATATCGTGGCGCGCGGCGACCTTTCGCCGGCGGGCCTGGCGGCCAAGGCGCGCTGGGTGCTGGACATGATGTCCAGCCGCCTGCGCGGCCTGGGCGCATCCTGGGACACGGCCAGCGCGACTCAGGTGTACACGGTGCACGACTTCCATCCGCTCGCGCGCGAAATCGCGGAGCGCGCCGCCGGCAGCAGCCTGGCGTGGCACTACTGCCGTCCGCCGATCGTGGAGATCGAGTTCGAGATGGACCTGCGGAGCGTCAACTGCGAGCGGAGGCTGGCCTAGTCCCGCGCCGGTCCCAAGCCTCGAGCGCCGCGCCGAGGATGCCTTTGGGCATATAGATGATGAACAGCACCAGCATCAGCCCGTAGATCGCCAGGTCCAGGGCCGGGAACTGCTTGAACGCGTCGCCGAGCGCGAGGCGCAGGCCTTCGGCGAGCAGCAGCGTGAACACCGCACCCACGGTGGGTCCGAGCATCACGAACATGCCGCCGGCAATGACGCCGAACACCATCTGCAGGCTGATGCCGATGCCGGACACCGTCTCGGGATTGATGTAGAGCTGGTACTGCGCGTACAGGACGCCGCCGACGCTCGTCATCACCGCGGAGATCAGCGTGACGAACAGTTTGGAGCGCGTCACGTTGATGCCGATCGAGGCGGCGGCATCCTCCTCCTGGCTGATCGCCTCCAGCGCGAGGCGCGTCATGCCGCGGTCCACCTTCGCCCAGATCCACAGCGCCGCGAGCCAGAACACGAGGATGATGTAGAACCAGACGACCTTTTCCGAGAACTGCAGCGCGCCCAGCGACCAGGCGTTGCCCTGCGCCAGCGCGGTGTTCGGCGTCGCGCCCAGCGAGCCGCCGGTCTGGTCGCGCAGCGCGACGATGATGAGGCGCGTGACTTCCGACAGCGCCAGCGTCACCAGCGCAAAGTAATGGCCGACGATCTTGTAGCGAAAGCATGGCAGGCCGATGACCAGCGCAACCAGCGTAGAAACTGCGACGCCGGCGAGCGCCCCGATCCACGGCGAAATGCCGAAAAGGTTCCACAGCATCACCACCGAGTAGGCGCCGATGCCGAGGAACGCGCCGTGTCCGAAGCTCACCAGGCCCAGGCGCCCCATGATCGACCAGCTGGTGTACACGTAGCCCCACAGCAGGCACATGATCACCAGGTGCAGCGGATAGTTGCCGATCCCCGAAAACGGCACCGCAGCCAGCAGCGCAAGCCCGATCCACGGCAGGCGGCGCGCCACTACTTGCCGCCCAGGATGCCCTGCGGGCGCCAGAACATCACCGCGATGAAGAACACGAACGCGATCACGTAGCCCCATTCGATGGCGAACAGGAAGCCGCCCACCGATATGAACTGCGCGAAGATGAACGCGGCGACCAGACCGCCCAGCATGTTGCCCAGCCCCCCCAGCACGCAGATCAGGAAGGTGATCGGTCCGAAGGACAGGCCGATCGCCGGGTGGATGTCGTATTGCAGGACCAGCAGGCAGGCGCTCAGCCCGGCGAGCGCGCCGCCCAGCGCCGAAGTGACGACGAAGATGCGGCCGGGATTCACCCCCATCAGCGGCATGATGGCGCGATCCTGGCTGATGGCGCGGATCGCGGTGCCGATGTAAGTGCGCGTGAGGAACAGGTATGTCGCCACCACGCCCAACAGGGCCACTGCGAAGGCGATGATGCGCGGAAACGAGAATGACATTTCGCCGATCGGGACGGGCGGCAGCTTCACGCCGAGGTTCTTGAATTCGATGCCGAAGGCGAGCGTTGCCGCGGCCTGCAGGAAGAACAGCACCCCGCCGGTCACCAGCAGCTGGTTGATCGGCTCGGCGGCGAGCACCGGCCGGATGACGAACTGGTGCATGAGCGCACCAAGCAGGGCGACGATGGCGATGCCCGCGGCCATGGCGGCGACGAGCGGCCATTGCTGCTGCACGTGCAGCGCGTAGACCGCGTACATGCCGATCATGATCATCTCGGCGTAGCAGATCCACACCACGTCGATGACGCCGAAGATCAGGTTGAGGCCGAGCGACAGCAGCGCGAGCAGACCGCCCAGCAGCAGGCCGTTGAGAACGGCTTCGAGCAGAAAAATGTCGAAAACGTCCATCAGATCCCCAGGTAGGCCTTGCGGATTTCGCTGGAGGCGAGCAGCTCGGCCGAGGTGCCGCTCGACTTGATGCGCCCGGTCTCCAGCAGGTAGGCGCGGTCCACCACCTTGAGCACCTGGCGGATGTTCTGCTCGACGATCAGCACGGTGTAGCCCTCGGCGCAGATGCGTTTCACCATTTCCATGATCGACTGCACGATGACCGGCGCGAGTCCCGCCGAGGGCTCGTCCAGCAGCAGCAGCTTCGGCCCGGACATCAGCGCGCGGCCGATGGCGCACATCTGCTGCTCGCCGCCCGAGAGCGTGCCGGCAAGCTGTGCGCGCCGCTCCCGCATGCGCGGAAACAGCGAGTACACGAACTCGCGCCGCTCGCCGAACCTGGCGCGCGCCGCCGGCAGGAACGCCCCCATTTTCAGGTTCTCCTCCACGCTCAGGCGTGCAAACAGGCGCCGGTTCTCCGGCACCTGCGAAATGCCGCGGGCGATCACCTCGTGCGCCGCCACCCGCTCCAGCGAGCGCCCCTCCATGGTCACCTCGCCTGCGGTGAGATCGATCAGTTTCGAGATTGCGCGCAGCAGCGTGCTCTTGCCCGCGCCATTGGGCCCGATCACCGCGACCGATTCGCCCGCCCTGACCTCCAGGCTGACCCCGAACAGGGCCTGGAACGAGCCGTAACCGGCGCAAACATCGGACAGCGCAAGCATCAGGCCGCCCGGTCCGCCACTGTCTGTTGCACCTCGGCCGCATCGGTCCCCAGGTACACCTCGATCACCTTCGGGTCGTGCGCCACCTCGGCGGGCTTGCCCTGCGCAATCACCTCGCCGTGGTCGAGCACGATGCAGCGGTCCACCACGCGCATCAGTGCGCCCATGATGTGCTCCACCCAGATGATGGTGATGCTGCGCTCCCTGCGGATCATGGCGAGCATGTCCGCCGCCTGCTCCATCTCGCTCTCGTCCAGCCCCCCGAGCGACTCGTCCGCCAGCAGCACCTTGGGCTGGGTCGCCAGCGCCCGCGCCAATTCGAGCTTCTTCAGGCCCGCGGCGCCGAGGCCATCCACACGCGCCTGCGGCCCGCTCGGCAATTTGACCAGTTCCAGCGCTTCGCGCGCCATCGCCCAGGCCTTGTCGCGCGGCGGATGCTGGCCCTTGCCATAGAACGCTGCCAGCGCCACGTTTTCCAGCAACGACAACCTGCGGAAAGGACGGGGGATCTGGAAAGTGCGCGCGATGCCGCGATGCGACACCGCGGCGGGCGCAAGGCCGCCGATCTCCTCGCCGAGCAAGCGCACCGAGCCGCCGTTGGGCGCGTACAGCCCGGCGATGACGTTGAAAATGGTGCTCTTGCCAGAGCCGTTCGGCCCGATCAGGCCGAGGATCTCGCCTTGCTCGAGCCGGAACGAAACGTTCGAGACCGCTGCAAATCCGCCGAAGCGCTTGGTCAGGCCGCTGACTTCAAGCACTTCCTCTACTGCCCGTAGGGATGTCCTTTGGGGAAAGGCACAACCGGGTCGGTGGTGCGGATCGCCTTCGGCCACGCGATATAGGTGCGGCCGTTGACGTACTGCATGACCACGGGCGAGGAGCGCTCGTTCTGCCCGGCCATGGAGTGCCCGACGGGAAAGAACTTGACCCCGTAGCCCTGGATCGTGCCGCCCACCGGAATGTCGGTCTCGAGCGAGGCCTTCCTCAGCGCCTCGGGATCGATGCCGCCGTACTTCTTGATCGCGCGAGGCAGCACATCGGTGAAGAAGATCCACGACTGGTTGAATCCCATCGAGGTGTGCGGTGGCAGATCGTTCGGACCCTTCTGCGCCTGGTAGCGCTTCACCATCTCCTGCGTCAGCTCGCCCAGGCCCGGCTTGAGGGTTTTCGGGTCGAGCAGCTGTGCCGCCACCGGATCGACGTTGAAGAAGTAGTTCACATCGGCGCCGAAGGTCTCGGTCAGCTTGCCGATCTGGCCGTAGCCCGCGCCGTGGCCGATGATGGCCTTGAACTTCAGCCCCTGCTCGCGCGTCTGGCGCAGGAACAGCGTGATGTCCGGGTTGTAGCCGGTGTGCAACAGCACGTCGGCGCGAGCGCGCTTCAACTTGGTCACCAGGCTCGAGAGGTCCGGCGAGGTGGCCGCGTAACCCTCTTTCAGGGACACCTGCATGCCGAGCGCCTTGCACTTCGCCTCGTTGCCCATCGCCACGCCGGCGCCGTAGGGCCCGTCCTCGTAGATGATGGCGACCTTCATGTCCTTCACCGCCTTGCCGAACTTCTCCTTGGCATTCTCGGCGATGTAGCTGCACGATGCCTCGCCGAACTGGTCCGAGTGCACCTGCGGACGGAACACGTACGACAGCTTCTTGTCCTTGAACACCGCGGACGCGACGCAGACATTGGCCCACATGAACTTCTTGGCGGCGTCCACGCGCTGCGCCATCGGCACGCAATGCGCGCTCGAATACACGCCCATGATCAGGTTGACCTTCTCCTGCTCGAGCAGCCGCGTCGCCTCGTTGATCGCGACCTCGGTCTTGGACTGCGCATCGGCGTAGATGGCGTTGATGCGGTAGCCCTCGACGCCGCCGCGCTCGTTGAGCATGTCGATCGCGATCTTGGTGCCGATGCCCGCGGCCTCGGAGCCGCCGCCGGCGAAGGCGCCGGTGTAGTCGAAAATGACCCCGACCTTGATTTCCTTCTGCTGCGCCTGCGCGAACGAAGCGAACGCCGCAGCAGCGGCAAAGGCACAGATGGTGCGACTGATCATGATGGTGTTCCTCCTCGTTCCGAGTGTATCAGGTCGGCCGCCTTCTCCGCGATGGCGATGACCGCTGCGTTGGTGTTGCCCGACACCACCGCGGGCATCACCGAGGCGTCTACCACGCGCAGGCCCGACATGCCCTTCAGCCTGAGATGCGAATCCACTACCGCCTTGTCCCCCGTCCCCATCATTGCGGTGCACGACGGGTGGTAGATCGTGCTGCCGGTGTCGCGGAAGTACGCGAGCCACTCTTCGTCCGACTGCACCTGCGCCCCCGGCATGTGTTCCGCCGCGATGTAGGGCCGCATCGCCGGCTGGTCGAGAATGCGGCGCAGCAGGCGCATCCCTTCGATCATGCTGCTCCGGTCGTGCTCGGTGGCGAGGTAGTTGTAGCGGATCGCCGGCGGCACTCGCGGATCGGCCGAACGGATGCGCACCGAGCCGCGCGAGCTCGGCCGTAGATGGCAGATCGAGGCGGTGAAGCCCGAGAACGGGTGCAGCTTCTCCCCCATCCGGTCCAGGCTGAAGGTGAGGAAATGCGTCTGCACGTCGGGGCGCTTTAGCTCGGGGCGGGTGCGCCAGAAGCCCCCGGCGTAGCCTGCGCTCACCGCGAGCGGCCCCTTGCGCAGGAACGCGTAGCGCAAGCCCATCCGCGCCATGCGCCAGATGCTCTGCATGTCGTCGTTGACCGTGATCGGACGCGTGCATTTCAGCACGATGCGCGCCTGGAAGTGGTCCTGCAGGTGCTCCCCGACGTGCGGCTGGTCCAGCACGACCGGGATGCTGTGCTCGCGCAGCAGCGGCGCCGGCCCGACGCCGGAAAGCTGCAGCAACTGCGGTGTGTTGATCGCGCCCCCGGAAAGAATTACTTCACGGTTTGCTCTTGTTTCAATTTTTTCTGAGCCTTTCAGATATTGAACCCCGACGGCTCTCCTGCCATCGAACAACAGCTTTGAAACCAGAGCACCGGTTACCACCGTCAGGTTTGCCCTGTGCAAAACCGGCCTCAGGAATCCTGTCGCGGTGGAACAGCGCCGGCCATTGCGCGCGGTAAGCTGCTGGTAGCCCGCGCCTTCCTGCTGTGGCCCATTAAAATCCTGGTTGCGTGGATGCCCAGCCTGCACCGCGGCCTCGATGAACGCGTCGCACAGCTCGTGCGGTTCGCTCTGGTCGGATACTGCAAGCGGCCCGCCCCTGCCGTGCAGCGCGTCCGCGCCGTGCGCCTGGTCCTCGGATTTCTTGAAGTACGGCAGTAGCTCGCCGAACGACCAGCCCGGAGTCTCCCAGTCGTCGAAGTCCTCCGGCTGGCCGCGGGTGTAGACCAGGCCGTTGATCGAAGAGGAGCCGCCCAGCACCTTGCCGCGCGGCGTGAAGATTTTCCTGCCGTTCAGCTGCGGCTCGGGCTCGGACCAGTAGCTCCAGTTGACCGAGGGCTTGTTGAACAGCTTGCCGTAGCCGAGCGGGATGTGGATCCACGGATCGGTGTCGCGCGGGCCGGCTTCCAGCAGCAGCACGCG
This sequence comes from uncultured Enterobacteriaceae bacterium, assembly GCA_964631735.1. Lineage (GTDB taxonomy): Bacteria > Pseudomonadota > Gammaproteobacteria > Burkholderiales > SG8-39 > JAABQT01. Next base: position 1,781 of record CAZVZV010000363.1, on the reverse strand, counting down.
GCGGCCGGGGTCGGCGCTGAGCCGGTTGGCGAGCACGCAGCCCGCCGATCCCGCGCCAACGATGATGGTGTCGTAGGCCTCAGGCACGCCGGATCGAAAGGAAGCAGCAGCCTTTCGCGCCCGGCGTCCAGGTGCGGTTCTCGAACCTGAAACCCGCGCCCTCGAACAGGCCCTTGTCCACCGCGCCGGCGATGCGGCACAGCGTCGCGACCTTTTCCTCGGGCAGGCCCGCGTCGCGCCAGGCGTCCTTGAGCGGGCAGCCGTGCAGCTGGATCTCGAGCGCCTCGGCGTCGCTGCGCAGCACCTGCGGCCGGAAGATTTCCTCGCCGCCGGGCACGCTGGCGAGGAACGACGCCTTCAGTCCCGCCAGATCATCCGGCGCGTGCCGCGCCAGCGACTTGCCGGCGGCGAGGCCGCGGCGGAAGATCGCCCGGGTCAGCAGTTCCTCCGCCTTCGCCGTGCCGAGCTCCGCGCACAGCACGTCGTAGATCTCCATATAGATCAGCGCGCGGTTCTTCATCTGCGCGACCAGGTCCTTGCGGAAATCCGTGCTCATCGCGGGGGTTGGATGTGCAAGCCGCCATCGACGTAGATCGTCTCGCCCGTCACCTGGCGGCCGCCCTCGATCAGCCAGGCGATGACTTCCGCCAGGTCTTCGGGCCTGGCGTAGTCCTTCAGCGGCACCATCGAAGCGTAGTGCGCGGCCGCCTGTTTCGCCTTCTCCATGCCGAGCGCGTTGTGCTGCCAGGGCGTGTCCACGTAGCCGGGACACACGGCGTTCACGCGCACCTCCGGCCCGAGGACGCGCGCGAGCGAGTAGGTCATCGCGTTGAGCGCGGACTTCGACGCCGCGTAGGCGATCGAGGAGCCCGTGCCAAGCTGGGAGGCGACCGAAGACACGTTCACCACCGCGCCGCGGTTCGCCTTCAGCGCGCTCGCGCAGGCGCGCGTCATCTGGAACGGCCCGACCACGTTGAGGCGGTAGATGCGCAGGAAGTCTTCCGCCTGCAGCCCGTCGAGGTCGGCGTGCTTGACGAACTTGGTGGTACCCGCGTTGTTCACCAGCGCATCGATGCGGCCCCACTTGTCGAACGCCGACTGCGCGAGCTTGCGGCAATCTGCATCCTCGGCCACGTCCGCCTGCACCGCGATGGCGTCCTCGCACTGCGCCGCAACCCGCTTCGCCTCGGCTGCACTCTTGGAATAGTTCACCACCACCGACCAGCCACGCTTCGAGAGTTCCACGGCGCAGGCCGCGCCGATGCCGGAGGATGCCCCGGTAATGATCGCGACTTTGCTCATACGGTGGCCACCGCGACGGCGGGCGAGCCTACGGCGCCAGGAAGACGCAGTGGCGGCGCGGTGAGCAGGAAGCGGTTGCGCTTGTGCTCGCGCAGCCAGCGCGCGAGCTCGGTGAGGTACCAGATCTCGCCCAGGTGGATGCCGTTCTTGAACAGGCAATGCTCGTGCAGCGGCATGAGCGCGTGCGGCATCGGCTTGAACGGGCTCGCCGGGATGATCTCCACCGCGTAGTTGTCGGCGATCAGCGCGGCGCAGCCGCAGTCGCTCACCCATTTGAGCAGCTTGTCGTCGCGGCCATCGAGCCCGGTGCAGGTGTTGTGGATCAGCTTCGGGTCGGGGTTTTTCTTCAGTTCGAGAATGACGTCGACGAAGCCGGTGTAGAAGCAGACGAAATCGCCCTTCTCCACCGCAACTTTGTCTTTTTCCATCACGCGCATCAGTTCGTCGTAGCCGATCGCCTTGCGCTCGCGCCCGTAATG
>CAZVZV010000362.1:0-1550 GCA_964631735.1 uncultured Enterobacteriaceae bacterium | reverse complement strand
TCGGCGGGGATCACGCTTTCCTTGCCATCCACAGTGATATGCACGCCGGTGTCGTCGATGCAGCGGTATTCGACGCCCTTGATCGTCTTCACGCCGTTCCTCGCGAGTTCCGCGCGGTGTACCCAGCCGGTGGTGCGCCCCAGCGTGATGCCGAAGGGGGTCGTCGAGCGCTTGAGCATGGTGATGCGGTGCGCGGGATGCGGCGCGGGCAGACCTTGCGGATCCAAGCCACCGGAGACGGCAGGGTCCTGCACGATTCCCCAGTGGTGCGCGAAGGCTTTCGCGTCGAGCGTCGCGCGCTCTTCTCGCTCAAGGAGGTACAGCGCGACGTCGTATCCGATGCCGCCCGCGCCGATAATCACCACGTTCCTGCCGGGCTGCACGCGGCCGTTCAACACATCCACGTAGCTCGCCACGCTCCTGTGCCCGATGCCGGGGATCGCGGGCTTGCGCGGGTCGATGCCGGTGGCGAGCACCACCTCGTCGAACTGGCCGAGCTCGGCTTCGCCGGGCGCGTGATTGAGCAGCACCTTGGCGCCCGCGCGGCGTAGCCGCTCGGCGTAGTAGGCGACCGATTCGCCGAATTCCAGCTTGCCGGGGATCTTCTTCGCAAGGTTGAACTGGCCGCCGAGTTCGGCCGATTTCTCGAACAGCACCACCTCGTGGCCGCGCTCGGCGGCGACCGCCGCGCAGGACAGTCCCGCCGGCCCGCCGCCGACCACGGCGATGCGCTTCTTCTTCCTTGCCGGAGCGAAGATCAGTTGAGTTTCGCGCCCGGCGCGCGGATTGACCAGGCAGCTCGCGGGCTGGTTGATGAAGTAATGGTCGAGGCAGGCCTGGTTGCAGGCGATGCAGATGTTGATGCCCGCGCGGTCGCCCGCCTTGGCCTTGTTGGCGAAGGCCCCGTCGGCGAGGAAGGCGCGGGCGAGGGACACCATGTCGGCGTCGCCGCGCGCGAGGATCTCCTCGGCGATTTCCGGCGCGTTGATGCGGTTCGAGGCGATCACCGGGATCTTCACCGCTTGCTTGATCGGGCGCGTCGCCCAGGCAAAGCCGCCGCGCGGCACGGCCTGCGCGATGGTCGGGATGCGCGCTTCGTGCCAGCCGATGCCGGTGTTGAGCAGATCGGCGCCCGCCGCTTCCACGGCGCGCGCCACCTGCTGGATTTCCAGGGTGGACAGGCCGCCTTCGACCAGTTCTAGCGCCGAGATGCGGTAGATGATGATGAAGTCACGCCCTGCGGCCGCGCGCACCGCCTTCACCACTTCCGCCGGGAAGCGCATGCGGTTCTCGAGCGAGCCGCCCCAGGCATCCTGGCGCTGGTTGGTGCGCAGCACCAGGAACTGCGTGAGCAGGTAGCCTTCCGAGCCCATCACCTCGACGCCGTCGTAGCCCGCCTCGCGCGCGAGTTTTGCGGCGGCGGCGAAATCGGCGATGGTTTGATCGATCTCCGCGGCGGAAAGCTCGCGCGGTGCGTGCTGGTTGATCGGCGCTTTCAGGGCCGAGGGCGCGACGATGCGCTCGTGGTAGCCGTAGCGGCCGGAGTGGAG
>CAZVZV010000361.1:0-11137 GCA_964631735.1 uncultured Enterobacteriaceae bacterium | reverse complement strand
GCGCAGCGGCCGTCACGGCCGCGCTGCAGTTGCCGCATCCGGGCATCGCAATCACCTTGATCGGATATTTTGGCCTTCTCTTCCTAACGGTCCGGTTACGCGACAGTGGTTGGGGGCTGATTTCGGTCTTCGGGCTGACCGGTTTCATGGGCTATACGCTGGGTCCGATCATCAGCCACTACTTGGCGCTGCCGAACGGGCATCAGGTGGTGATGATGGCGATGGGCGGTACTTCCGCGATCTTCCTCGGGCTGTCGGCCTACGCGACGGCGAGCCGCAAGGATTTCAGCTTCATGGGCGGCTTCCTGATCACGGGCATCATCGTGGCTTTCCTGGCCGGCCTGGGGGCGATCTTCTTCGCAGTACCGGCGCTCGCCTTGACCGTGTCGGCCGCGTTCGTGCTGCTGATGGCCGGCCTGATCCTTTACCAGACCAGCCAGATCATTCACGGGGGCGAGACCAACTACATCATGGCGACGGTGACGCTGTACGTCTCGATCTACAACCTGTTCACCAGCTTGCTGCACTTGCTGGGCATTGGCAACAGCAACGAGTGAGTTGAACTTCAACAGACCAGGCCGTGGAAATCCTTTCCGTCGAATTCCTCACCGCGCTGCTCGCGATCATCGTCATCGACTTGGTGCTGGCGGGCGACAACGCGATCGTGATCGCGCTCGCCTCGCGCCGCCTGCCGCGGCATTTGCAGAAGCAGGCGATCGTCTGGGGCGCGGTCGGGGCGATCGTGGTGCGCAGCGCGATGACGCTCGTCGTCGTCTGGCTGCTCAAGATTCCAGGGCTGCTGTTCGTCGGCGGCGCGCTGCTGATATGGATCGCCTACCGCCTGCTCCTGCCGGAGAACGGCGAAGGCGAAGGCGACAAGGTCAAGACGGCGGTCAGCTTCTGGGGTGCGATCCAGACCATTGTGGTCGCGGACTTGGTGATGGGGTTGGACAACGTCCTTGCCGTCGCCGGCGCGGCGCAAGGCAGCTACTTGCTCGTGATACTCGGCCTCTTGATCAGCGTTCCGATCGTGGTTTGGGGCAGCACGATCATGCTGCGCTGGGTCGAGCGCTACCCGGGAATCGTCTATTTCGGCGCGGCCGTGCTCGCCTGGACCGCGGCCAAGATGATCACCAGCGAACCGTACCTGAAGGATACGTTTGCCGCGAACGGCGCGGCGGCTGCACTCCTCTATCTCGCGGCGATCGGCGGGGTGCTGTGGGCTGGATTCGTGAAGAACCATCGCAAACTCGAGTCGCGCATCACGGCACGCCTCGCGGTGCTGGCCCGCCAGATCGAGGCGGAACGCAACCCGGAACGCAACCATGTTGTCGCAACGGAAGGAGAAAACGCCATGCTGAGAGTCCTTGTTCCCGTCGACGGCTCGCGAAATTCGGAGTACGCATTGCGGCACGTCGTCAACCAATTCATGAAAAGCTCCGAGATGGAGATCCATCTGCTCAACGTCCAGCCGCCGCTGTCGAGCCACATCGGGCAGTTCCTCAGCAAGAAAACGCGCGATTCGTTCCACCATGACGAGGCGGAGAAGGCGCTGCGGCCGGCCAGGCAATTGGTCGAGAAATTCGGCGTGCCCTATTCGGCCCACATCCGGGTCGGCAACAAGGCCGTGGCCATCGCGGACGAAGCGCGGCACCTGCGCTGCGACCGGATCGTGATGAGCACCGCGCGCAAGAACTCCCTCACCCGGATGCTGGAGGACTCGACCACCAACAAGGTGCTCGAAAAGACTTCCGTGCCGGTCGAGGTGATCGCCGGCGAAGCGGTTTCAAAACTCGAGCGCTACGGCCTTCCCGCCGGCCTGGGCGCGGCGCTCGCACTGCTGGTGGCGGCAGCAGTGGACTGATCGCAGAAAGGACTTGGAATGAAAGTACTGTTCGCAAGCATCTTCGCAGCCCTGTTCGTTCTAGCCTTCGTCTCCAGCCGCGCGGCCGTTCCGGCCGCCAGCAGCGCCACCTATGACTCCGACGACAAGAAAGACGACGCAAAGAGCCCCCCCACCGGCGCCGAACGCAGGAACGAAGACGAGAAGAAGATACCCATGGACGACTACAAGAAATCCTGACGCAGCAGCAGCATGCCTGAAGCGAGTCCCTCCCTGTCCGCTTTCGGCTTTTTTACGCCCTGCGCGTGCCGCCGTGGACAATGCGACACCCAAAAAATGGGCACGATGTTGATTTCCTACGCAGAGGATCATTACGCGAATGCAGCGGTTACCCCGACTTTTCGATAACAACCGCCGCTGGGCGGCAACCATGACGGAGCGCGAGCCCGACTTCTTCGAACGACTGGTCCGCCAGCAGGCGCCGCGCTACCTATGGATCGGCTGCTCCGACAGCCGCGTTCCCGCCAACGAGATCGTCGGGCTCCTTCCGGGTGAGCTGTTTGTCCATCGCAACGTCGCCAATCTTGTGGTTCACACCGACCTGAACTGCCTGTCGGTGCTTCAGTACGCTGTAGACGTCCTGAGCGTCGAACACATCATCGTGTGCGGCCACTACGGCTGCGGCGGCATCGCGGCTGCGCGCCGCGCTGCGCCCCTCGGCCTGGTCGACAACTGGCTTCGCCACATCCAGGACATCCATGAATCTCACCGCTTAGAACTCGACGCTCTCGGCGACGAGGCGGGTGCCCTGGATCGTCTTTGCGAACTGAACGTGCTCGCGCAAGCCCGTAACGTGTGCCGTACCACTGTCGTGCAGGACGCCTGGGAGAGTGGTCAGGGGCTGACAATTCATGCGTGGATTTACCGCCTAAGTGACGGATTGCTAAAGGATCTGGGATTCTGTGCCACTCAGCCAACTGAGGTGCAGGAAGAGTTTGACGCGGCAATTCGCGGCCGCCGCGCGCGGAGTTAAGCGCCTCGCGTTGTTTTGGGTTCGAATCCCATCGGTCACCCCACACTTCCCCGGCGCGGCAGATCCTCGCACGACAGCAGGAAAACCTGACCTGTCCCCGCCGCGGTCTCCGGCCATACGAAGGGTATACGCGGGAACTGCTGCAGCAGGGCCCTGCGGCTGTTGCCGATTTCGCACACCAGCAGGCCTTGCGGTTGCAAGCGTTCGAACGCCTGTTCGATGATCCCGCGGACCAGCTCGAGGCCGTCATTGCCGCCGGCCAACGCCAGACGCGGCTCATGCCGGTATTCGCGCGGCAGGGCACGCATCGAAGAAGCGTCCACGTACGGTGGATTGCTGACGATCAGGTCGTAGCGGCTCGCTCCAAGGCCCGACATCAAGTCCGAGCGCAACAGCCGCACCCGGCTGCGCAGTCGATGGCGCGCGACATTGCGTCGTGCGACTGCGAGCGCGCCGCTGGACAGTTCGGTCGCATCAACGCGCGTGCCCGGGAAGGCCTTTGCCAGAAGCACCGCCAGACAACCCGAGCCGGTGCACAGGTCCAGTGCGCGTCTGACCGGACGGCGCAGCCAGAGCCGCAAGCGATCTTGCAGCAGTTCCGCGATATGCGACCGGGGGATGATGACGCGCCGGTCGACGTAGAACGACTGGTCAGCAAGCCAGGCTTCGTTGAGCAGGTAGGCGACGGGCAGGTGCTCGCGGATGCGGCGCCGCAGGAGGCGCTCGACACGCGCAGCTTCGCGCGGGCTCACCTCGCGGCCGGCTGCGGCATCGAATGGCAATCCCAGCCCGCGCAGCACCAGGAAGGCGGCTTCGTCTCGCGCGTTCGACGTGCCGTGGCCGTAGTGCAAGGGCGCCTTGCGCAGCCGCTGCGCCGCGTCGCGCACCAGCTGTCCGAGATTCAAGGCAGCAGCGCGCGCAGCGTATCGAGGTAGATCTTCGGCAGCAGCTCCAGCGCGCCAAGCTCAATGTGCTCGTTCAGCTTGTGGACGCTGGAATTGACCGGGCCGAGCTCGACGATCTCGGGGCAGATGTCGATGATGAAACGGCCATCCGACGTACCGCCGCCCGTCGACAGTTGCGGCCCGCGGGCCGCATGCGCCTGCACCGAGCGCTGCACCGCGTCGATCAGCCGGCCCTTGCTGCTGAGGAACGGCTTGCCGCCGAGCGTCCACACGATAGCGTAGTCCAGGCGGTGCTTGCGCAGCACATCCTCGAAACGCGACCGCAGCGTAGCCTCGGTGCTGGCGGTGGAAAAACGGAAATTGCACAGCATCAGCGCCGACCCCGGCACGACGTTCTCGGCGCCGGTTCCGGCGTTGAGGTTCGAGACCTGGAAGCTGGTCGGCGGGAACGACTCGTTGCCGCGGTCCCATTCGATGCTCGCCAGCTCCGCCAGCGCGGGCGCGAGCAGATGGATGGGATTCTTCACCTGTTCGGGATACGCGACGTGGCCCTGCACCCCGCGCACCGTCAGCTTCGCCGACAGGGATCCCCGGCGCCCAACGCGAACCATGTCGCCCAGCGTTTCTGCGGATGACGGTTCGCCGATGAGGCAGTAGTCGATGGATTCGCCGCGCTGCTTGAGCTTCTCGACCACGCGCACCGTGCCGTCGACCGAAGGGCCTTCCTCATCCGAAGTGATGAGCAGGGCGATCGAACCAGCGTGTGCCGGGCGCTCCGCGACGAATTGCTCCGCTGCGACGACGAACGCGGCGATGGAGGACTTCATGTCGGCGGCACCGCGTCCGTAGAGCTTTCCGTCGCGCACGCTGGGCACGAAAGGGTCGGAGTGCCACTGCTCGAGCGGGCCGGTCGGCACCACGTCGGTGTGTCCGGCAAAACAGAGCAGGGGGCGGCCGCTGCCGCGCCGCGCCCAGAGGTTGCTGACGCCGTTCACGCTGGCGTCTTCGCACTGGAAGCCCGCCTTGGCGAGGCGCGCGGCCAGCAGCCCCTGGCAGCCCGCGTCGGCGGGGGTGAGGGACCTGCGGGCGATAAGCTCCCGGGAAAGGTCGAGGGCTGAATTCACCTCAGTTGGTCATGTCGATCTTGATGCCATCGAAAGTGCCCTCGCCCTTGCCAGTGGCCAGCAGCCCTTCCTTCTTGTCGCCTTCCTTCCTGTCGGTGGGCACGGGAATGGACACCTGCCCGGAGGTGATCTGGCCCGCGGTGGCCTGATTGATCAGCCACAACATGTTGGTCGCCGAGTCCGCGTTCAGCATCGCCTCGTCCTGCGTGATGTCGCCGTCGATGAACAGCTTGAACAGCGATTGCTCGAAAGTCTGCGAGCCGGGCGCCATGCTTTTTTCCATGGCTTCCTTGATCTCGTTGATCTCGCCTTTCGCGATCAGCTCGGTAATGTGGCGCGTACCGAGCAGCACTTCGCAGGCCACTTTGCGCGGGCCCGCCTTGGTGCGCACCAGGCGCTGCGAGACCACCGCCTGCAGGGAAGCCGACAGGTCGAGCAGCAGGGACGGCCGGTTCTCCAACGGGTAGAAGCTGATGATCCGGTTCATGGCGTGGTAGCTGTTGTTGGCGTGCAGCGTAGCCATGCACACGTGTCCCGACTGCGCGTACTGCAGGGCCATCGACATGGTCTCGCGGTCGCGGATCTCGCCGATCAGAATCACGTCGGGGGCCTGCCGCAGGGCGTTCCTCAGGGCGGTCTGGAACGCCTTGGTGTCGGTGCCGACTTCGCGTTGGTTGACGATGGACTTGCGGTTCTTGAAGATGAACTCGACCGGGTCCTCCAGCGTCAGGATGTGGCCCGATTTCTCGGCATTGCGGAAATCGATCATCGCGGCAAGCGAGGTGGATTTGCCCGAGCCCGTGGCGCCGACCATCAGGATCAGGCCGCGCTTCTGCATCACGATCTCTTTGAGCACTGCCGGCAGCCCGAGCGAAGCAAGCGGCGGCACGGCCCCCGGGATAAAACGCACCACCACCGCGGGCGTGCCCTTCTGCCGGAAGGCGCTGATACGGAACGTCCCCACCCCTTCCAGGGTGTAGGCCGTGTTCAGCTCCAGCTCTTCCTCGAATTCGCGCACCTGGTGCTCGTTCAGCACCTCGTACAGCAGCGATTGGACGGCGCTGGTGGTCAGGATGGTCTGGTTCACCGGCATGGCATTGCCGTTGATCTTGATGTTGATCGGCGCCCCGATGGACAGGAAAATGTCCGACGCCTTCTTATCGGCCATCAGCTGGAACAGGCGTTTCATTGCCGACATTGCGCACCTCCCAGGTAACACACCCCCGCTAGTCTAATCCTCGCGCAGAAGTTCGTTCAGGCTGGTTTTGGCGCGTGTCCTGGCGTCCACCCGCTTGACGATGACCGCGCAATACAGGGCGCAGCTCCCGTCCCCCGAGGGCATGCTGCCGGCAACCACTACCGAACCCGCGGGTACCCGGCCATAGTGCACCTGGCCCGATGCGCGGTCGAATATCTTGGTGCTCTGGCCCAGGAACACTCCCATCGAGATGACGCTGTTCTCCTCGACGATCACGCCTTCGACCACCTCGGAGCGCGCACCAATGAAACAATGGTCTTCGATGATCACGGGGTTGGCCTGCACCGGTTCCAGCACGCCGCCAATGCCCACGCCGCCCGACAGGTGGACATTCTTGCCGATCTGCGCACAGGAGCCGACCGTGGCCCAGGTGTCCACCATGGTGCCCTCGTCCACGTAGGCGCCGACGTTGACGTAGGAGGGCATCAACACCACGTTCTTCGCCAGGTAGGCTCCGCGCCGCACCATCGCAGGAGGCACCACCCTGAAGCCGCCGCGGGCAAACGCCGCCGCATCGTAGGAGGCGAATTTGCCCGGCACCTTGTCGTAGTAATTGGTGCCGGCGCCTGGCATCAGCCGGTTGTCCTCCAGCCGGAAGGAGAGCAGCACCGCCTTCTTCAGCCACTGGTGGGTAATCCATTCGCCGCCGATCTTCTCGGCAACGCGCAGGGTGCCGGCGTCGAGGCCGGCCAGCGCGAATTCGATCGCAGCGCGCAGTTCTCCGGGGACGCTGGCGGCGTTGAAGGTGGCCCGGTCTTCCCAGGCCTGGTCGATGATGCTCTGCGACTTGTTCATGAGTCCTCTACAGGAGCGGATTCAAACCGACGATTTCCAGCCGCGCTTGCGGTGCTCGGCCACGATGGTGGTGGCGATGCCGCCGCGCACGTTGAAGCGCGCCGTGAGACGCAGGTAGCGCGGCCGCGTCGCGCCCACCAGGTCCTGCAGAATGCGGTTGGTCACCGCTTCGTGGAACGCGCCCTGGTCGCGGTACGACCAGACATAGAGCTTGAGCGACTTCAATTCGACGCACAGGCGATCGGGCACGTACTCCAGCTCCAGCGTGGCGAAGTCCGGCTGGCTGGTGAGCGGGCACAGGCAGGTGAACTCCGGCATCGAAATCTGGATGCGGTAGTCGCGCCCTGGCGACGGATTGCGAAAGGTCTGCAGGCGCTTGCTTGGGCGCGAAGGCATCGGAATTGCGTCGGAACTCGGCGGAAAGCGAGCGCGCAGATGGTATCATTTTCGAAACGAGAAAACGCTCCGTGCGCCTCATCCAGATCAAGCTTGCAGGCTTCAAGTCCTTCGTCGACCCTACCTCGATCCACTTTCCCGGCCAGCTGGTCGGCATCGTCGGGCCGAACGGCTGCGGCAAATCCAACGTCATCGATGCGGTGCGCTGGGTGCTGGGCGAATCGCGCGCCTCGGCCCTGCGCGGCGATTCGATGCAGGACGTGATCTTCAACGGCTCGGGCGGCCGCAAGCCCCTGGCGCGCGCCAGCGTCGAGCTGGTGTTCGACAACTCGCTTGGCCGCGCCGGCGGGCAATGGAGCCAGTACGGCGAGATCGCGGTAAAGCGGGTATTGCAGCGCGACAGCGAGTCGTCCTATTTCATCAACGGCCAGCACGTGCGGCGCCGCGACATCACCGATATCTTCCTCGGTACCGGCCTCGGCCCGCGTGCCTACGCCATCATCGAGCAGGGCATGATCTCGCGGGTGATCGAGGCCAAGCCCGACGAGCTGCGCGTGTTCCTGGAAGAGGCGGCGGGCATCTCGCGCTACAAGGAGCGGCGCAAGGAGACCGAGCAGCGGCTCGGCGACACGCGCGAGAACCTGGCCCGCGTCACCGATATCCGCCTGGAGTTGGGTTCGCAGATCGAGAAGCTCGACGCGCAGGCCAAGGTGGCGACGCACTACCAGGCATTGCAGGCCGACCTGCAGCTCAAGCAGCATCTGCTCTGGTTCCTGCGGCGCCGCGACGCGGCGGCCGAACGGGAGCGCCACGCTCAGGAGATCGCCCGGCAGGCCAATGAGCTCGAAGCGCGCACTGCCACGCTGCGCGAGATCGAGAGCCGTGTCGAGACCGCGCGCGCGTCGCATTACCGCGACGGCGATACGATGAATGCTGCACAGGCGGCACTGTACGCCGCCAACGCGGAAGTGGCGCGCCTGGAATCGGAGCTGCGCCACGTCGAGGAGATGCGCCAGCGGCTCGAGGTCCAGCACACCGAGCGCAGTACCCAGCTCGGTTCCTGGCGCGAGCAGCGCGCGCAACTGACCCAGGCGCTGCACCTGTGGCTGGGCCGCGCCGGAGGCGCGCGCCAGCGCGTGGCCGAGGCGCAGGCGCGTCTCGCCGCGCAGCAGGCGAAACTGCCCGAGGCGGAACGGGCATTTCGCGCCATGCAGGAGCAATTGGATGAGGCGCGCAGCCAGCAGCTGCGCGCCGAGAGCCGCGCGCAGCTCGAGCAGTCCAACCTGGCGCACCTGGAGCGGGGCCTGCAGACGCTGGCGCAGCGCCGCGAACGGCTGGCCGCCGAGCTGCAGGGGCTGCTGCAACCTGACGCGGCGGCGATTGCGGCCCAGGAGACGCTGCGCGGCGACGGCGATTCGGCGATCGCGGCCGCCGAAGAGGGCCTCAGCGCCTTGCAGCAGGAGTGCGATGCGCTGGATGCGGCGCGGGCAGTTGCCGCCGCGGGCCTTTCCACGGCATCGCAGGAGCATGCGGCTGCCGAAGCGCAACTCTCGACGCTGCAGCAGATCCAGGCAGCCGCCGAAGTCAACGCGCCCTTGCGCGATTGGCTGGAGCGCAACGGCCTGAGCACGCTGCCTCGCTTCTGGCAGCGGGTGCGCATCGATGCCGGCTGGGAGGTCGCAGTCGAGTCAGTGCTGCGCGAACGCCTGCACGCGCTCGACCTGGCCGACGGATCGCGCCTGGATGCAGTGGTGGCGGATGTCCCGCCGGTCAAGGCAGGGGTGTTCCGGCATGGTGCTCCGGGTGGGTTGGCGCCGCTTGCCGGCTACACGTCGTTGAGCGCCAAGGTGCATGCGAGCAGCGCAGATCTTGGCGGCGCGCTCGCCGACTGGTTCGCGCACGCCTATGCCTGCGAGGGCACGCCGAGCGCGGCCGAACGCGACCGGCTGCCGCCCGGTGCTCTGCTGGTGAACCGCGCGGGCCACCAGTTCACGCGACATACCGTGGCCTTCCACGCCCCCGACCCGGCCGACGCCGGGCTGCTCGCGCGCCAAGCGGAGATCGAGGCGCTGCAGGCAAAGGTCGCCGAGCTGGCGGAGCAGGTTGCCGCCGCGCGCGTGCGCAGCGAGCGGGCGGGTAGCTCGCTTGATGCGCGCATCGGCAAACTCGAGGCGGCGCGTGACGCGTTGGCCGAGCGCCAGCAGCTGCGCCACGAGGTGCAGATCGAATTGCTCAAGCTGCAGCAGGCGCAGGAACGCTACCGCGAGCGCAGCGGGCAGATCGCCGGGGAACTGGGCGAAATCACTGCCGAGACGAAGCGCGACGAAGCGCGCCGCGCCGAATGCGGGACGGCGGCGCAACGCGCGGGCGAAGAGATTGCGGCGGCGCGGGACCAGGTCGACTCGGTGCGCGCCGCCTATGTCGGCGCGGAAACGGCGCTGGCAGGCCAGCGCCTGGCCGCACAGCAGGCGGAGCGCGAAGCGCAGGATGCGGCATTCGGCGAGCGCGAGTGCACCTCGAAGATCGCCGAGATCGAGGGTTCGGTGCGGCTCATCGACCAGCAGATCGAGCGCGCCGACGCCGAGGTGGCCAAGTTGACCGAGGAACTGTCGGTCGACCCGGTGCCAGCCGTGCGCACGTCCCTGGACGCGGCGGTGGAGGCACGCATCGCGCGGGAAAAGACCCTGGCAGAGGCGCGCAATGCGGTTGAATCAGCAGCCGGCGCGCTGCGCGGGCTGGAAGAGCAGAAACTGCAAGCCGAGTCCGCGTTGGTGCCCTTGCGCGAGCGCATCGGCGAGCTGCGCCTCAAGGAACAAGCGGCGCAGATCAACCACGACCAGCACGCAGGCCAGCTGCGGGAGGCAGGCGCCGACGAGGAGCGCCTCGCCGCCGAGGCAGCAGGCACCGCCCGCCCGTCGTCGCTGCAAGGCGAGATCACGCGCCTCACGCAGTCGATCGCCGAATTGGGCGCGGTCAATCTGGCCGCCCTCGATGAGCTCAGGACCAGCCAGGAGCGCAAGAGCTTCCTCGACGCCCAGTCGGCGGACCTGGAACAGGCGGTGGGCACGCTCGAGGACGCCATCCGCCGCATCGACCGCGAGACGCGCGAGCTGCTGCGCGAAACTTTCGACAGCGTGAACCGGCATTTCGGCTCTCTGTTCCCGCTGCTGTTCGGCGGTGGCGAGGCCAGGTTGCTCATGTCTGGCGAAGAGATCCTCGACGCCGGGGTGCAGGTCATGGCCCAGCCGCCGGGCAAGCGCAACAGCACCATCCACCTGTTGTCGGGGGGCGAGAAAGCGTTGACCGCAATTGCGCTGGTGTTCTCGCTGTTCCAGCTCAACCCGGCGCCGTTCTGCCTGCTGGACGAGGTGGACGCACCGCTCGACGACAGCAACGCCCAGCGCTTCTGCGACCTGGTGCGCAAGATGTCGGCGCAGACCCAGTTCCTGTTCATCAGCCACAACAAGATCACCATGGAGATGGCAGCGCAGCTGATCGGCGTGACCATGCCGGAGTCGGGCGTGTCGCGCGTGGTCGCCGTGGACATCGAGGAGGCGTTGCGCATCCGCGAGGAGCTCGCCGCCTGAGCCCGGACCGACGGCCATGAGCGATCTGCAGATCGGGCTGCTGGCGGCGGGGGTCTTGCTGGTGGTGGGCATCTTCGCCTACAACACGCTGCAGGAACGTCGTGCACGGCGCGCCTTGGAACGCGCCTTTGGCCCGGGCCACGCCGATGCACTGATGGGCGATAGCGCGCAGCCGCGCCGCGAGCCAAGCTTCGAA
>CAZVZV010000360.1:0-3425 GCA_964631735.1 uncultured Enterobacteriaceae bacterium | reverse complement strand
CTCAAGACCACGCGACGGAGGCCCGACGAGGTCGGATATTTTCGCTAGCCGTTGTTGTGTGGATCAAGCTTCTATCCGTTTTCGCAGAACATGGGTTTTCACACAGCCTCGGCCCATTGCGGTCATTGAGCCTTAGATGCCGAACTCGCGCGCGACCCGGCTCTACGGGCTCGGCTGCATCACGGCTCGATGCCTTGTACCTTCATGGCGGCGCGGACGCCTTCGTCGTTGGAGATGCGAGCGTAGTAGGCGCCTACGTGGGGCGCGTCGGCTAGACCGATGGCGGCGATGTTCTTGCACCAGCGCAGCATGGGCACCGAGTAGGCGTCGACCAAAGTATTGGCTTCGCCGACGAAATGGGTTCGACCCGCCAGGTGCGCGTCCAACTTGGCGAGCTGCTGCTTGACCTGACGCACGCCCGCAGCCTTCGTCGCGTCGCGCGCCTCGTCGGTTTCAAGGGTCGTGAACCGCGCCGCGGCGAAGTACGGCCAGAACGCCGGATGGAAGTCTGCGCCGAAAAAGCTGCACCACATCTCCACCAGATCTTGACCGTGCGGCACACCCTCGCCGAGCAGGTCGCGACGATTCGCCGTGCGCGCAATGTACAACAGCAGGGCGCCGGCCTGACTCAGTACGGTACCGTCCGGGGTGATGAGCACCGGTACGGTCCCGCTCGGGCTCACCTCGCGAAACGCGGGGTCTTCGCTGTTACCGATGCGCGCCTCGTGGTCGAGCCCGGCCCAGTGCAAGGCAATATGCGGCGCCAGAGCGCAGGCGCCCGGCCGATAATAGAGCACGGTCTTCGACATAACTTGGTCCTCGCGTCGTGTGGGTTGAGGGCTGAAACGTCTGCTGCAACTCGGCGCCCGGACAAATTGCGGCACAGATCTTAGCGCGCCGGCATGTTCTGCTTGGTCCAGGTGGCGAGCGCCAGAGGTGGCTCGGTAGCTACCGCTCGCGCCAGGGCGATCTTTTCGTTGGCGTTCGGGCCGAAGTACGTATGCGCTTCGAAGTAGTTGAACATCTCTCGAATCTCGCGCGCGCCGGGGAAGAAGCCGTCAAAGACCTCAGCTGGTACTTGGTTGAACGCTACATCATGTCCTTGGGCCCGGAGCGTCTCCACCACGTCCGCCCAGCTGTACAGGCCCCCAGACAGGGACAGGTGCTGCCCCGCGCCCGTCTTATCAGGATGCGCGAACGCGCCGGCGACGATCGTCCCGAGTTGCTCGATGTCTCCCATGTGGATCACCTTGGCGTCGGGCGTCATCGGCAGATTCCACGTCGCTTTTCCGTTCTCTCCCTTTTGTGGCGCCATCTGTCCCACCAGGTTCTGAAAGTAGAACGGCGCCTCCACGAAGGTGTGGTGATCGAAGCCCGCCGCGGCAACGACGTCGTCCACTTTCGCCTTCGCCGTGAAGTGCGCCACATGGAACTTGCCCGAGATCCGCTCGACGTTAGGAAGCGTCGACCAGACGAAGTGCTTCACGCCCGCGCGTCGGGCGGCACTCACGGCCGCTTCGCCCTGCGCCAGCTCATCGATGTCTGGCCCCGCCCAGAAGTTCGTCACCGCGAATACGCCATAGGCGCCCGCGAAAGCGGCTTTAAGTGTCTCTGGCCGGGTCAGATCAGCGGCAACGACTTCGTCAGCCGTGCCGCTATATTTTTCAGGGCTGCGTGTCAGCGCTCGAACGCGAAACTTTCCGCTCGCCTTGAGTGCGCTGACGACACCGCTACCCTGATTTCCGCTCGCGCCAACAACGGCGATCAATTTTCTAGTATCGGACGTCATGTCTCTATCCTTTTGAAAGGGTGTACGGCGTAGTCCCCCAATCGCGAATCCATTCGGTCAGCATCGAATTCAACGTGATCGGTTGGCTGCCCGCTTGGATCTTGCGCTGGAATGTGTTTGAGGATCTGATCGAACATGGAGTAAAGCTCCTTCTCGCAGGCTATTGGCGCGGCGGGTTGGTCGTCGAGAAGATGTAGCGGGCGATCCGCCACTCACCGGCATTCGTCTTCGTGAATACGAAGAGCTCCTGATTGGCTTCAGGCACGCGGTCGCCCGTCGCGTTGATGGTCACGAAGCCTTCAGAACGCGTGCGCACGAACGCCCAGTTCGGCGCGACCTGAGCGATCTCATCGATCTCGAAATCGATCTCAAGCTTTATGGCGTTGAAGACGCCGCCATAGGCGGCTCGGATGGCGTCGGCGCCCACGCTCGGCAAGCTGTGCTGAGGCATGAATACGCCGTCCGCCGTGTAGAGCGTCAGAACAGTTTCGGTATCGGACGCGTTCAGCGCGGTCTCATAGGTTGCCAGGACGGATTCAATCGCGGCGCGATCGGTGTTGTGCTGGTCGGGGGCCACGCACGCTGAAGCGGCCAGCGCAGCGGCGGAGGCCATGACGGCCCTGAGCAAAGGTTTCATCGAGTTTCCCCTTTTGATCGGCAGACTTGCCCTGAACCTAATTTAGGGGATTTCCGTTTCCTGGATTATACGGTCATTCTAAGAATGACTATCCCGTATATGGAATAATAAATGGCCGATCTCAATGCCCTGATCGTCTTCGCCAAGGTCGCCGAGGCGCAAAGCTTCTCGGAAGCGGCCCGGCGCCTGAACATGCCGGTTTCGACGGTTTCGCGAAAAGTGGCGGATCTCGAAGACGAACTTGGCGTGCGCCTGCTCGAACGGTCGACGCGGAGCCTGCGACTTACCGACGTCGGCGCGGAGGTCCTCAGCGAAGCCCAGCGCGGCGTGGAGGTCAGTGAAGCCGTCGAGAGCATCGTTTCCAACCAACTCTCGGAAGTGAAGGGATTGCTGCGACTGTCGGCGCCGCCGAGCGTCGCCGACAGCCTGCTCGCGCCAATCATCAATGCGTTCCAGGAATCTTATCCCGGCGTGCGTGTCCATGTGCTGGTGACGGATCGCTACGTCGATCATATCACCGAAGGCGTTGATCTCGTCTTCCGCGTTGGGGATTTGAAAGACTCGATCCTGGTCGCCCGAAGGATTCTGACCTACCGCCGCCGCCTTGTCGCCAGCCCCGCCTATCTGGCGCGGCACACGCCGCCCGAAACGCCGACGGATATTCTCAGCCACCGTCTGCTCGCTTTCTCGCTCTTGCCAGCTGAGCACAGCTGGACTTTCGGCAAGGGAGCAGCGTCGGAAACGGTCCGCTTTCAGCCGACGCTGGCGATGAACGACTATGCTGGCCTCGCCGAGGCTCTTGCATCGGGCAGCGGCATTGGCGATCTGCCACCCATTGTCCGGCCCGATCTCATCCAGTCTGGGAGGCTCGTTGAAGTCATGCCCGATTGGCGCTTGCCGGTCGAACCGTTGTCAATGGTCCATCTCGGCAATCGGCACGTTCCAAGATCGGTGCGGCTGTTCAAGGACTTCGCAAGTCAGATGGCGATGACGATTTTT
>CAZVZV010000359.1:0-7417 GCA_964631735.1 uncultured Enterobacteriaceae bacterium | reverse complement strand
GGTTTCTCGCACATCGGCCTGCGCACCACCGACTCAGTACGGGACGAGGCGTTCTGGACCCAGGTGATGAACGCCCGCGTCTCGGACCGCGTCGGCCCGGCGCCGTTGCTGAGGATCGACGAAGTGCACCACCGCATGGCGCTGTTTCCCTCCACCTGTCCCGGGGTGCAGCACGTGAACCACCAGGTGGCAGGGATCGACGACCTCATGCGCTCGTACTACTTCCTGCGGGAGCAGGGGGTGAAGATCGTGTTCGGCCCGGGCCGCCACCCGACTTCGAGCGCCATGTTCCTCTATTTCGAAGGCCCGGACGGGATGGTGTACGAGTATTCGAGCGGGGTCCGGTTGATCAGGAAGGAAGACGAAGCGAGCTATCGCCCGCGCCAGTTCCCGTTTGAGCCAAGCTCCTTCTGCCTGTGGGGCTCGCGCCCGGACATCCCGGAGTTCCGTGAGCAGGAGCAGTCCGGCGCCAAAGCGGCGTAGAGTCGCAGGACCGAGAGGCGACAAGCATGCAAGCCGAAATCATTTCCATGGACGTCGAGATCCTGGACAAGCTCAACAAGGGCTACGTCGATGCCGTGCAGAAATCCGACGTGCGCTGGTTCGACGAGCACCTGTCGGAGGATTTCGTGAACAGCAATCCCGATGGCTCGATCGTGGACCGCGCCGGCTTCCTCGCGCAGATCGCCAGGCCCATGGCGCTCAAGGGCCTGCGGCCGAGCGACGTCAGGATCCGTATCCTGGGCGAAGTCGCGATCATCCACGCGCGCACCACCTACAGCAAACCCGGCGGCCAGTTGGGCGCCGGCCGCTACACCGACATCTGGCAGCGCCGCGATGGCCGCTGGCTGTGCGTCGCCGCGCACGTCACGCGCGGCTAGGAATTTTCAACCAAGGAGAAATGGACATGCCTACCTTCATCACGCTCGGCAACTTCACCGACCAGGGGGTCAAGAGCATCAAGGACAGCGTCAAGCGTTCCGAAGCGGTCAAGGATCTGGCGAAGAAATTCGGCGTCACGGTGAAAGACATCCATTGGACCATGGGCGCCTACGACATCATCGGCGTGTTCGAGGCACCCAACGGCGAATCCATGTCCGCGTTCTCGCTCGCCATCAGCATGGCGGGCAACCTGCGCGGCCAGACGCTGCGCGCGTTCGGCAAGGAAGAGATGAGTGGCATCCTGAAGAAGCTGGGTTGAAATCCGCAATCGCTGCGGCGCTCGCCGGGGTCTGCCTGTGCGCCGGGCAGACTCTGGCGCAGGCGCAGGAGCCGTATCCGTCCAGACCGATCAAGCTGATCGTGCCGTTCACGCCGGGCACCGGCATGGACATCCTCGCGCGCACGCTCGGGCCGGGGCTCTCCGAGCGCTGGAAGGTGCCGGTGGTGGTGGAAAACCGCGCCGGTGCAAGCGGCAACATCGGCACCGAGGCGGTGGCGAGGTCGCCCGCCGACGGCTACACCGCACTGGTCACCGCGAGCACGCTGGTGATGAACCGGAGCCTGTTCACGAGCATCCCTTATGACCCGGTAAAGGATTTCGCGCCGGTGACGCTGCTCGCCGTGGGCAGCCTCGCGCTGGTGACGCATCCCTCGGTCGCCGCGAACAGCGTGCGGGAACTGGTCGCGTACTCGCGCGCAAACCCGGGCCGGCTCGATTACGGCTCACCGGGCAACGGCACGCCGCATCACCTGGCGATGGAGCTGTTCAAGCAGCAGACCGGGACGCGCATCGTCCACATTCCCTACCGGGGCACCGGCCCGGCGACGCAGGACCTGCTCGGGGGGCAGATCCAGTTGATGTTCCTCCCCGTGCACGTCGTGCTGCCGCAGGTGCAGGCGGGCAGGCTGAAGATGCTCGCCGCCGGCGGCACGCAGCGCTCCATCGCCGCGCCGCAGGTGCCGTCGCTGGCGGAAGCTTCGGGCATCCGCAACATCGACACCGACATCTGGTTCGCCGTTTACCTGCCGGCTGGCGCGCCGCAGGAAGCGGTGACGAAAATGAACGCGGAACTCAATGCGCTGCTCAAGGTGCCCGCCACGGCAGAGGCGCTTGCCAAGCAGGGACTGCAGGCGGTGGGCGGGTCGGCCGAGCGGCTGGCGCAGCTGACGCGCGCGGATGCGGAGCGCTGGGCGCAGGTAGTGCGCGAGGCGGGCATCAAGCCCGACTGATGCAGGACGTACTCGTTGTCGGCGGCGGCATCGGCGGGCTGACGCTGGCGCTCGAGCTGCGCCACCGCAACATTGGCTGCCGCGTATTCGAGGCGGCGCCGCAGATCAATGCGGTGGGCGTGGGCGTGAACCTGCTGCCGCATTCCACCAGGATCCTCGCCGAGCTGGGCCTCGAGCCTGCACTTGCGCGCGCGGCGGTGGAAACGGCCGAGTCGCGTTTCTACAACCGCTTCGCGCAGCTCATCTACCAGGAGCCGCTCGGCCGGCGTGCCGGCCTCGGCTGGCCGCAGTTTTCCATCCACCGCGCAGACCTGCAGGCTGCGCTGCTTGAGCGCGCCGGCAAGGTGGAGTTGGGCAAACAGTGTACGGGGTTCGAGCAGGACGCCGCGGGAGTCACGCTGCGCTTCGCCGACGGCTCGAGCGCGCGCGGCGCCGCCGCCATCGGTTGCGACGGCATCCACTCTGTCCTGCGCAGGCAGCTGTTTCCGCAGGATGGCGCCCCGCGCTATTCGGGCGTCAACATGTGGCGCGGCGTCACGCGCTGGCCGCCTTACCTCGGCGGCGCCACCATGGTGCGCGCCGGCTGGCTCGCCACCGGCAAGATGGTGATCTATCCGATCCGCACGCACGCCGACGGCACGCAACTCATCAACTGGGTGTTCGAGATCGAGACGCCGCAGCACCGGCAGTGGGACTGGAACCGCAAGGCGCGCATCGAGGATTTCTTCGAGCATGTCGCGGACTGGAAGTTCGCTTGGCTCGACATTCCGGCGATGCTGCGCGCGGCCGACACGGTGCTCGAGTACCCGATGGTGGACAAGGATCCGCTCGCGCGCTGGACGCACGGGCGCGTCACGCTGCTGGGGGACGCCGCGCACCCGATGGTTCCGCGCGGATCGAACGGGGCGGGCCAGGCGATTCTGGACGCGAGGGCACTCGCCGAAGAACTTGCGCAAGCAGAGGCCCCGGCCGCCTTGGCCGCCTACGAGGCGCAGCGGCTCGCGCCCACCTCGAACGTGGTACTGGAGAATCGGCGCAACCCGCCGGACGCCATCCTGCGCGAGGTCTACCAGCGAACCGGCGACAAGCCCTTCGCGCGCGTCGAGGACGTGATCGGCGAGGCGGAGCTGCGCGAGATTTCGGAACGCTACCAGCGCGTCGCCGGGTATGATCGCGACACCCTCAAGCCAAAGGAGAATGCAAGATGAGCATCACGCGCCATGAACCCGGGCCGATCCTGTCCCAGGCCGCCGAGCACGGCGACACTGTCTACCTCGCTGGCGTCGTCGCCAAGGACCTGAAGAAGGATGTGAAGGGCCAGACCGAGGAAGTGCTGGCGGACATCGACCGGCTGCTCGCCAAGTGCGGCTCGAACAAGTCGAAGGTCCTGTCGGCCACCATCTGGGTCACCGACATCCGCAACCGCGCGCCGATGAACGAGGTGTGGACGCGCTGGGTAGACCCGAAGAACCTCCCGGTGCGCGCCTGCGTGGAAGCAAAACTGGCTGACCCCAACGCGCTGGTCGAGATCATGGTGGTCGCGGCGCGCTAGAAAACCGGGCTGCCGCGACCCGGGGTGCCGGGGCCTTAGCCCCCGCGCTTGTAGACGATCTTCTTGGTGCCGCCGTCGCAGGTGCCGACGACCTTGCCGTCTTCCTTGGCATCGGCATCGACGACGGTGAGCGTGAAGTTGACGACGCCGTTCTGCTTGATCTTGGCGTCGATCTCGCCTTTGAGTTCATCGCAGCCCTTGCGCTGGGCGAGGGCTGGCGTCACGGCGAGGGCGAGCAGCAGGGCAATCGCGGTCTTGACCATCTGGATTCTCCCGGGTTAGGTCGAACTGCGGGGCTATTCTAGATCATCTCCAGCGGCCGGGCTCAGGCCGCGACCGAGGGCAGCCCGGCAAGCGCCATCGCCAGCTCCTGCTCGTCGTATTTCTGGTCGGTGAGCTTGCCCGAGAAATAGTCCGTGTAGGCCTGCATGTCGAAGTGGCCGTGGCCGCAGAGGTTGAACAGGATCACCCTGGATTTGCCCTCGGTCTTGCAGCGCAGCGCCTCGTCGATCGCCGCCTTGACCGCGTGGTTCGCCTCGGGCGCGGGAATGATCCCTTCGGCGCGCGCGAACTGCACCCCGGCCGAGAACACCTCGGTCTGGGTATAGGCGCGCGATTCGAGCAGGCCGAGCTCCTGGCAATGCGACACCAGCGGCGACATGCCGTGGTAGCGCAGCCCGCCGGCGTGGAACGGCGGCGGCGTAAAGGTCGAGCCGAGCGTGTACATCTTGACCAGCGGCGTGAGGTGCCCGGTGTCGCCGAAGTCGTAGGCGTACTTGCCGCGCGTCAGGCTGGGGCAGGCCGAGGGTTCGACCGCGATCACGCGCACCTTCCTGCCGCCGCGCAGCTGCGCGCCGATGAAGGGGAACACCAGGCCGGCGAAATTCGATCCGCCGCCGGTGCAGCCGATGAGGATTTCCGGGTAGTCGCCCGCCATCTCCATCTGCGCCATCGCTTCCTGGCCGACCACGGTCTGGTGCATGAGCACGTGGTTGAGCACCGAGCCCAGCGCGTACTTGGTGTCGTCGTTGGTGGCGGCGATCTCGACTGCCTCCGAGATCGCGATGCCAAGGCTGCCCGGATGGTCCTTGTTCTTCGCCAGGATGGCGCGCCCGGTATTGGTCTCGGGCGACGGCGAGGGGACGCATTTCGCGCCGTAGGTTTCCATCATGGCGCGGCGGTAGGGCTTCTGGTCGTACGAAATGCGCACCATGAAGACCTTGATCTCGATGCCGAACAGCGCTCCGGCAAAGGCAAGAGATGAGCCCCACTGGCCGGCGCCGGTCTCGGTGACGATCTTCTTCACCCCGGCTTCCTTGTTGTAGAAGGCCTGCGCCACCGCGGTGTTCGGCTTGTGGCTGCCCGCCGGTGAGACGCCCTCGTACTTGTAGTAGATCTTGGCAGGGGTCTGCAGCGCCTTCTCGAGCCGCCGCGCTCGATACAGCGGCGTCGGGCGCCACTGCTTGTAGATCTCGCGCACCGGTTCCGGGATGTCGATCTCGCGGTCCATCGATACTTCCTGCCCGATCAGGGCCATGGGGAAGAGCGGCGCCAGATCGTCCGGCCCGATCGGCTGCTTCGTTCCGGGGTGCAGCACCGGCGGCGGCGGGGAGGGCAGGTCCGCCACGAGGTTGTACCAGCGCTTGGGCATGCGGGTTTCGTCGAGGACGTACTTCACGCTGTCAGCCATGGCCTCTCCCCCTTCATGAAAGCAGCAATCCTAGCCTAAAGGAACAGGTGCAGGACGCCGTCGAGTGGAGAGTGATTCAGGACATGCGTGGCGTGTTCGCTAACTGCGGCCTTGGCGCGGTAGGCGACCGAGGTGCCCGCCTCGCGCATCATCGGGATGTCGTTCGCGCCGTCGCCGATGGCCAGCGCCTGCTCGGGCCGCAGGCCGAGTCGGCGCATCTCCTCGCGCAGCTTCGCGGCCTTGGCGCGGCCGTCCACGATCGCACCGAGCACGCGCCCGGTGAGCCGTCCGCGCTCGATCTCGAGCACGTTGGACAGCACCGCATCGATGCCGAGCCGCTGCTGCAGCCACGCGGTGAAGAAACTGAAGCCACCCGAGACCAGCAGGGTGCGGATTCCGTGCTCGCGGCAGCGGCGCACCAGCGTCTCGGCGCCGGGCGAGAGGTGCATGCGCTGCTCGCAGATCTGCTCGAGCGCGGCTTCCTCGAGCCCGGCGAGCAGTGCGACGCGCCCGCGCAACGACTCGGCGTAGTCGATCTCGCCGCGCATCGCCTGCGCGGTGATGGTGGCGATGCGGTCCCGGATGCCGAGCATGTCGCCCATCTCATCGATGCTCTCGATGGTGACGAGCGTGGAATCCATGTCCATCGCTACGAGGCGCAGCGCGGCGAGCCTTCGCTCCTGCGGCACCCAGGCGAAATCGACTCCCCGCTTTGCACACCAGGACTGCACGCCAGGCTGCTCGGCGGCGCGCGCGAGCCGCCAGGCGCAAGGCCCGAGCGGGACGACCTGGTTCGCGCCGGTGAGCGCGACGATCTCGCCGAGCGCGTCGTTGGAGAGCGGTGCGCCCTGCAGCACAAGATTCATGCGGCGAGCTGCATCAGCAGCTCCTTCACCGCCTGCGCCCGCTCTGGCCAGGCGGGCATCTTCGCTTCCATGCGCAGCTTCTCCGGCCCGGACAGGCGCAGGTCCTTGCGCCGCTGCACCATGGAGATGATCCTCGCGCCGTCGATCGGCGGGTTCTTCACGAACTGCAGCTGCACCGCCTCGTGCGTCGCATCCACGCGCACCACCCCGACGGGCTTGGCAGCGATACGCAGCGCGTGGCATTCGAGCAGCGCGCGCGCCGCCTCCGGCAGGTTGCCGAAGCGGTCCACCAGCTCCTCGCGCAATTCATCCAGCGGCTCGCGCGCTTCGCAGTTCGCCATGCGCTTGTACAGCGTGAGGCGCTCGTGCACGTCGCTGCAATAAGTCTCGGGCAACAGCGCCGGGGTGTGCAGGTTGATCTCGGTGGCGATGTCCAGCGGTTGCTCGAGGTCGACCTGGCGGCCGGATTTCAGCGTGCGCACCGCACGCTCGAGCATCTGCGTGTACAGGTTGAAGCCCACTTGCTGGATCTCGCCCGACTGCGATTCGCCCAGCACTTCGCCCGCCCCGCGGATCTCCAGGTCGTGCATGGCGAGGTAGAAGCCCGAGCCCAGTTCTTCCATCTGCTGGATCGCCTCCAGGCGCTTCTTCGCCTGCGCGCCGAGCGCTTCCTCGGGCGGCGTGAGCAGGTAGGCGTAGGCCTGGTGGTGCGAGCGGCCCACGCGCCCGCGCAACTGGTGCAACTGGGCGAGTCCAAGCTTGTCGGCGCGGTGGATGACGATGGTGTTGGCGGTGGGGACGTCGATGCCGGTCTCGATGATGGTGGTGCACAGGAGCAGGTTGTGGCGTTGCGCGTAGAAGTCGCGCATCACGCGTTCCAGGTCGCGCTCGCGCATCTGCCCATGCGCCACGGCGATGCGCGCCTCGGGCAGCAGTTTCGCCAGGCGCTCGCGCATGCGCTCGATGGTGTCCACCTCGTTGTGCAGGAAGTACACCTGGCCGCCGCGCTTCAATTCCCGCAGCGCCGCCTCGCGGATCAGGCCCTCGGAGAACGGCGCGGCGAAGGTCTTGATGGCGAGGCGCCTCTGCGGCGCGGTGGCGATGACCGAGAAATCGCGCAGGCCTTCGAGGGACATG
>CAZVZV010000358.1:0-1534 GCA_964631735.1 uncultured Enterobacteriaceae bacterium | reverse complement strand
CACCCCGGCATCACCATCACGCCGCACATCGCCGCCCTCACCGAACCGCGCACCTCCGTCGGCAAGATCGCCGAAAACATCGAGCGCGTGCGGCGCGGCGAGGCGCCACTCAACCTCGTCGACTTCGCCGCCGGCTACTAGCGCTAGAAGATCCCCGCACCCCGCCCAAGACAGCCTGCGGCGCCAACCAGGATCACCAGTCCGGTCAAATTCGTTCCCATGAACCGTCCGGAAGAAACACCTTCTTTGGACAGCAGGCCCTGCGCGTGCCATAGCCTCGCGAATACCAGCGTCGCGCCCATCGCCGCTGCCAGCCAGCCGGGGCCGATCGATTCCTTCTCCACCAGCAGCAGCAGGATCAGGGCCAAGGGAACGTACTCGACAAAATTCGCCTGGGCGCGGATTCGTTGCCGCATTGCCGCGTTGCCGCCGTCGCCGATATCGATCTTGAACTTGACTCGCCCGGCGATCACGTAGGCACCCAGAAACAACAACAGAATTGCGAGCAAGCCAGCGGCAATCAGTGTGACAGTCATGCGCTTCTCCCTTTTTAAGTGCGGTAGTCGAGCTTCGGATACCAGTCCTTGCCGCGCCCCTCGGGCGTGAAATCTAGCAGGTTCCACAACGACCACAGCGGGTCGACGTGGCGCGCGTTCTGGCCCGGCTCGCTTTTCGCGAACAGCAGCTCGGTGCCGTAGAAGTGCCGCACCTCGCCCTTCTTTCGGATGAAGACGTTCAGCATGGGCATCTGCGATTCCTGCTCCGTCTCGCCGTAGTAATCCCTGTTGTACGAGTTTTTTGCCGAGGAAAGCAGCCGCAAGTCCGACCAGCCGCGCTCGCGGGCGAATTCCTGGATGCGCGCGAGCGGTGACTTCGCGACGACGACGAGATTCGTGCGCTGGGCGATGTGGTGGGCATTGCCGTTCAGGCCGTCGAGCATCGAAGTGCACATCGGGCAAGCCTGCGCCATCTTCGGCGCGTACATGAAGCTATAGGCGACCAGCGTATCGCCGCGCTCGAAAAGCTCAGAGAGCCGCACAGGGCCCTGCTCCGATTCGAAGGCATAGTCCTGCGGAACCTCGCCCCCGGCGGGCAGCTTGCGCCGCAGCGCAGCGACCGCCTCGACTTTGCTGCGCAGCGCCTTTTCGGCACTGAGGAGTTTGTTGCGCGCCAGGCGGTAACTCTTGCTTTCGTTTGGAAATTTCATTTGCACCCCTTCGCTTCCTCAGGTATTCGACCAGTGTAGCCGCCGCAGCCGAAGGCGGAGTATTCTTGCGCCTATGGCATCGCTGAAGGGCAGGACCCTGTTCATCACCGGCGGCAGCCGCGGCATCGGCCTGGCCATCGCGCTGCGCGCCGCCACGGACGGCGCCAACATCGTCATCGCGGCCAGGACCGCCGAGCCGAACCCCAGGCTACCTGGCACCATCTTCAGTGCCGCGCGCGAGATCGAAGCCGCGGGCGGCCAATGCCTGCCGGTGCAATGCGACATCCGCGACGAGGCGCAGATCGCCAAGGCCGTAGCCGCGGGGGT
>CAZVZV010000357.1:0-5193 GCA_964631735.1 uncultured Enterobacteriaceae bacterium | reverse complement strand
TGCGCTGCGCCCTCCGGCCACACGTCGTCGGTGTAGCGGCCCTGCCCCGTGAGCAGGCGAGCGTCTTCCAGCCGTCGCAACGGCTGGCCGATCCATTGACTGCTGGAAAAGACGACCTCTTTCATTTGCGCGCAGCGGCGGATTCTATACTGCGCACCTGGAGACTCCCATGAGCGAACCGCAAATCCTCGGCTTCATCGGCACCGGCGTGATGGGCGAGCCCATCTGCCGCAACCTCGCGGCGAAGAGCGGCGCTCGCGTCCTCGCGTGGGACCTTTCCCCTGCGCCGTTGGAACGCCTGCGCAGCGCGGGAGTCGGGATCGCCAGGTCGCCTGCCGATGTCACCGCGCAAGCCTCGATCGTGTTCCTCTGCCTGCCGGGCGGCGCCCAGCTGAAGGCCCTGTGCGACGGCCACCTGCTCGCGGCTGCGCGCAAGGGCTTGACGATCGTGGACCTGGGCACTTCCGGTGTCGAGCTCACGCGCGAGCTGGCGCAACGTTTCGCCGATCGCGGCGCGGACTATGCGGATGCGCCGATCGCCCGCACGCGCGAGGCGGCGCAGAAGGCCACCCTCAGCATCATGGTCGGCGCAGCGCCGGAAGTCTTCGCCCGCGTCGCGCCGCTCCTGCGCTGCGTGGGCAGCGACATCACGCATTGCGGCGGCGTCGGCAGCGGGCAGGTGGTGAAGATCCTCAACAACATGGTCCTGTTCCAGACGGTCAACGCGCTGGCCGAAGCGCTCGCGCTCGGGCGGCACGCGGGCGTGGATCCGGCGCTGCTGTTCGACGCGCTGTCCAAAGGCTCGGCAGACAGTTTCGCGCTGCGCAACCACGGCATGAAAGCGATGCTGCCCGGCGAGTACCCGGAGCGAGCTTTCTCGATCGAGTATGCGGAGAAGGACAACGGCTACGCGCTGGAGCTCGGCCTCGACGCCGGAGTACAGCTGCGCGGCGCGGAGACGGTCGCGGCAGTACTGGCGGAAGCGCGCCGGGCCGGGTTCGGCCCTGCCTACTGGCCGGTGATCGCGAAGATCGTGAACCGCGGCTGAAACTATCGCCGCATTCCTATGCCGCAGATGTAGGTATGCTCGATCGCCGATCCGCCATGGCCCTGTTTGACGCCGCAGCCGAGGCCGTAGCCGGGCGCAAATTTCCAGATCACCCCCAGCGTTGCGAACCGCATCGTGCCGGAGACGGCCGGATCGGGATTGGTCTCGACACTGTAGTCCGCCACCAGCTTGAACTTGTCGTACAGCGTATACGTCGCCGCCCCCGATAGCTGGTAAAGGTGCTCGCGCAGACCCTGCACGTTGGCGAAGTAGCGGTAACCGGCTTGCGCGTGCAGGCCCAGTGCCCCGGGCTCGACCGATGCGATCAACAGCGTGCGCAGGTTGACGCGCTCCGAGCTGAGCCCGGCAGCCCCGGTGGGAAGGATGACGCCAGGCACGAACGCGAAGCTGAGCGTGTCATGCTCGTAGAAGCGCCATTTGAGGTTGATGAAGGTGTCCAGGACGCCGTTGGTGACGGTCCGGCCCGCGGCGCCGTCCTCCGTCAAGCGCAGGTAGGGAACGACGAATTGCACGTCGATGTCCTCCGCGACGCCGTAGTCGAGGACGACCGAGGTTTCTCTGGCGTCGTAGCTGGCGCCGGACCGGCTCTCGCGAGCCTGTTCGACCGTGACTTCGAGCTGGTAGGCGCCCTTCCCCTGCGTCCCGGTGTCTTCCGTGATGAGCGGCGGCGCGGCCTGTGCCGGGGTAGCGGCGATCGCGATGAGGAATGCGTAGTGAAGGCGCCGCATGGCTGGATGCGGCGCAAGTCTAAACTAAGCGCTTCACCTCGACCGCAGGAGTCCCCGCATGCCCTACGCCGTCCTCACCACCGACAAGCCGAACTCCGCTGCCCTGCGCGCCAAGGTGCGCGATGCGCATCTGAAGTACCTCGACGCCAACATGCACCGCCTGCTCGCCGCCGGCGCGCTGATCAGCGACGACGGCACGGGCGGCCACGGCAGCGTGTTCCTCGTCGACACCGACGAGCGCAAGGAGGCCGAGGCCTTCAGCGCAGGCGACCCCTTCTCGCAGGCCGGGCTATTCGAGAAGGTGACGGTCACCCGCTGGCGCAAGGCCTACTTCAACAAGCAGAAGCTCATCTAGCTGAAGAAGTGGCCGCGCCCGTGCCCACGGCGCGCAAAGCGCGCGGCGAGCTTCCTGCGCTGCTCGGGGGTAAGCACCTCCGCGACGTCGGTGAGCGCCTGCGTGAAGCGCCTGGATGACGCGTCCGCCGCGCCGATCTGCTCGACGCGCGCGCGCTCGATGGCCGCGCGATCAAGGGTGTCGGCGGAAAACAGCTCCACGCCGCGCCGGCGCGCATCCTGCGCCTTCGCGCGCAGCGGCCTGAGGTCGCCGGCCGCCTTCTTTACGATCGGGTCGAGCCTCTGCTTCTGCGCGTCGGTGGCGTCGATCTCGACGTACAGGTGCTTCAGCATGCGCTCGAGGTGTTCCTCGGACATCGGTTCGCCGCCGTGGCGTCCGCCGCGCGCAAGCGCGGTGGCACCGAAGCCCGCGAGAGCAGCCGAGAGGGCGGCAAGCTTGAAGAAACGGCGCCGCGGGGATTGTTGCGTGTTCTGGTCCATGGCTTTTCCTTTGGTGGATTTGGGAATGCGCCGTCAGTGTGCCGGGCATATGTCAGTGCCCTATTTCAGATCGTAAGCAAATGTATCTAGGGCGCGGGCTCCAGCCGCGCCAGCACCGCGCGCGACTCGTCGGTCAGCAGGTAGATCAGGCCGTCCGGGCCGGTGCGCACGTCGCGGATGCGGCCGAGCGTGCCCTTGAGCAGGCGCTCCTCATGCACCACCTTCTCCCCGTCCAGCCTCAGGCGCACCAGCAGTTCGGCGCGCAGCGCGCCGACGAAGAGGTCGCCCCGCCATTTCGGGAACCGGTCACCCGCGTAGAACGCCATGCCCGAGGGCGCAATCGACGGCACCCACTTGTGCAGTGGTTGCTCCATGCCTGGCTTCGCGGTGCCCTCGCCGATCTTCGTGCCGATGCCGTAGTTGACGCCGTAGGTGATGACCGGCCAGCCGTAGTTCGCGCCGGCGCGGATCAGGTTCACTTCGTCGCCGCCCTGCGGCCCGTGCTCGTGGGTCCACAGCGCACCCGTTGCCGGGTGCAGCGCCGCGCCCTGCTGATTGCGGTTGCCAAGGGTGAACTTCTCCTGCTTCCAGCCAGGCTTGCCGACGAAGGGGTTGTCCTTCGGCACGCGGCCGTCGTCGTGCAGGCGGATCACCGAACCGGCGTGGTCGTCCGGACGCTGCCCCCGCTCCATTTCGCCGCGGTCGCCCAGCGTGATGTAGAGATATCCCTGGCGGTCGAACACCAGGCGTGAGCCGAAGTGGCGTCCGGTCGTCCCTTTGGGACTCTGGCGGAATATCGTCTGCACATTTTCGAGCCGATGCCCCAAGAGCCGGCCACGTGCGACCTCGGTGCCCACGCCATCGGCGCCGCGCGCCGCATAAGAGAGGTAGATGAGGCCGTTGTCCGTGAATTTGGGGTGGAGCGCGACATCCATCAGTCCGCCTTGCCCCTGGACCGTCACCTCGGGCAGCCCGCCGATCGGCTGAGGATCGAGCTTGTTATCCTTGATAAAGCGCAAGCGGCCGGCCTTCTCGGTCACCAGCAGGCGGCCATCGGGCAGGAAGGCGAGCGACCAGGGCTGCTCCAGGCCGCGCACCAGTTCGACTACGCGAAACGAATGCTCCTCGGATTGGATCGATTGAGCCGAGGCTGCCTGCGCGGCAAGGAATCCGGCCAACACCAGGAACGTAGTTCTCATGAATTGATTTTGACGCACAATCGGGCCATGCGTTCCGCTGTCGTGATCGGCGCCCAAGGCGTGATCGGGCGTTATGTCGTAGAAAAGCTGGCGGCACTGCCCGACTGGCAAGTAGTCGGGCTATCGCGCCGGCGCGGCGTGGACGCCCCGCGCGTGCGGCACATCTCCGTGGACCTGCTCGACCCTGCTGACGCGGCGGCGAAGCTGCAGGGCCTCGCGGACGCCACGCACGTCTTCTTCGCCGCCTTCCAGCCCGGCACGGGTCCCGCGGCCGACTACGCGAAGAACATCGCCGCCAACCGCGACCTGCTGGTGAATTCCGTTTCGGCCATCGACCGGGCCTCGAACAAGCTCGAGCGCGTAGTGCTGGTGACCGGCACCAAGTACTACGGCTCGCACCTCGGCCCCTTCAAGACCCCGGCGCGCGAGGACGACGCGCGCCACCCCGGCGCCAACTACTACTTCGACCAGATCGACTGGCTGACCGGCTTCCAGCAGGGCAAGCGCTGGAACTGGACCGAGCTGCGGCCGCAGACTCTGTGCGGATTCGCGCCGGGAACAGCGATGAGCATCGTGCCGGTGATCGCGGTGTACGCGGCGATGCGCAAGGAACTTGGCCTGCCCCTCGCCTTCCCGGGAAAAGCGTGGTCGAGTCTTTACCAGGTCACCGAGTCGGCGCACCTTGCGCAAGCTGCCTACTGGGCAGCCACCGAGCCGCGCTGCGCCAACCAGGCCTACAACATCACCAACGGCGACAACTTTCGCTGGCAGCACGTCTGGCCGAGGATCGCCGCCGCGTTCGACATGCCGGTGGGCGAGCCGCAGCCGCATTCGCTGGTCGAGTTCATGGCGGACAAGGCGCCGCTGTGGGACGCGATGGTGAAACAACATGGGCTACAAAAGTACCGGTTCGATGAGATCGCGGCCTGGCCTTTCGGCGACTACGTGTTCAACTGCGACTGGGACGTGATGACGAGCCTGACCAAATCACGGCTGCACGGCTTTCACCCCGTGGTGGACAGCGAGGAGATGTTCGCGCGGCTGCTCGCGCGTTTCCGCGAGGAGCGCATCGTGCCCTGAGTGACCTTGACCTGCCCAGGTTCTTAGGGCTAATCGTAAGTTGAGAAATCGTCCGCATCGGGTCGAAAGCAGTCTTTGGTGAACGTCGGCTATCGGCCAAGAGCGGTCATACGCGAAGCGGCAGTTCGGTAGAGTCTTCGCTTAACGACCTGCATAACCGGCCCATGCAAAGCGGGCGCAGCCCGCTTTGCATGGGTCCGTGTTCATGCGGCGGTTAGGCCTCACTGCGACGTAGCGGCGCGGCACCGGACGCGCCAAAGTCAAATTGAAGGAACAAGGTCAA
>CAZVZV010000356.1:0-2132 GCA_964631735.1 uncultured Enterobacteriaceae bacterium | reverse complement strand
TGAAAGCGGCGTGACACGCCGCTTCGTGGTCGAGGCCGATCTTGAGGCTGGCCGCGAATACCGCCTCGTGGCGCGCGCATCGGCAACCTGCACCCGAACATCGTGCCCTACCAGCCGTTCCGCACCGCCGACGGCGAAGTCATCATCGCCTGCGGCAACGACAACCTGTACCGCAAGTTCTGTGCGGCAGCCGGCTGTCGGGAGTTGGCGGGCGATGCGCGCTTTGCCACCAACGGCAAGCGGGTGGAGAACCGCGCCGAGCTGACGCGGCTGCTGCAGGAGATTTTCGCGCGCCGCCCGACGTACGAATGGCTGGAACTGCTGGAAGCCGCTGGCGTGCCCAGCGGCCCGATCAACAACTTGGCGCAAGTATTCGACGAGCCGCAGGTGCGCGCGCGCGGCGTGCGCGTGGAGTTGGACCACCCGGTGGCCGGCAAGCTGCCGACGGTGGCGAGCCCGATGAGATTTTCGGGCACGCCGCTGGAGCACAAGCTCGCGCCACCGCTGCTCGGGGCGCACACCGAAGAAATACTGCGCGAGCGCCTCGGCAGAAGCGCTGCGCAGATCGCGGCGCTGCGTGCCGAGGGAGCGATCTAGCCGCTCAGTTGTCGACCTTGGCGCCGGCGTCCTTGACGACCTTGGCCCACTTCACAATCTCGCTGCGCACGAGCTTGGTCATGTCTTGCTGCGACATGCCGCCGGGATCCGCGCCTTGTTCGGCCCAGATGTTCTTCAGTTGCGGCGTGTCCATGGCCGCAACCACTTCCTTCCACATGCGGTCCTTGATCGGCTGCGGCGTCCCCTTCAGTGCCCACAGGCCGTACCAGGTGCGCACCTCGTAACCGGGCACGCCAGCTTCACCCACGGTCGGCACGTTGGGCAGCACCGGGTTGCGCGCCACGCTGCTGACGGCGAGCGGGATCAGCTTGCCGGCCTTGACTTGTACCGAAGATGTTCCCATGCCATCGAACGCCAGGTCCACCTGGCCTGCCAGCAAATCGATCATCAGCGGGCCTGCGCCGCGATAGGGGATGTGCACCATGAAGGTCTTGGTCATGGTCTTGAACAACTCCACCGACAAGTGGTGCGTGGTGCCGCTGCCGGCTGAGCCGTAGTTGAGGCGTCCCGGGTTGGCTCGCGCGTAGTTGATCAGGTCCTGCAGGGTCTTGAACTTGTCCGCGTGCTTCGGGTGCACGACGACAACGTTCGGCACGAAGGCCGCGACCGTGATCGGCTCGAAGTCTTTCTCCAGGCCGTAGGACAACCGCGTGTACAGGCTTTCCGCGATCGTGTGGTGCACCGCCCCGAAAAACCAGTTGTAGCCATCCGGCGCGCGCTTGACCACGTTTGCCGCGCCGACCGTGCCCCCGGCACCGCCCTGGTTCTCGATGATCACCGACTGTCCGATGGTCTGCGACACGCGCGCCGCGATCGGCCGGGCAAAAGTATCGGTGCCGCCGCCCGCGGGAAACGGGTTGAGGAAGGTGATCGGCTTGGTCGGCCAGCTCTGCGCCGACGCGACCGTGCCCAAAGCAAGCAGCACCGCGCCAAGCGCGGCATGGATGCGGTTCATGTCTTCTCCTGTGGAAGCGTCAATGCGGCTTTTTTCTTTCGGTAATTCTATACGGTGTTACGTAGACCGCCTCGCTCATGCCGCAGCGCGCTTCTCGGCCGCGTGGACCGAAGCGAGGTACTGCATGGCGGCCTGCACGCCAGCCTGCTTCGCCGGCACCCCGGCGAGCTGCAGGCCCATCTCGACGCCCGCCAAGGTGCCCAGCAACGTGAGGTCGTTGAAATCGCCGAGGTGGCCAATGCGAAACACCTTGCCTGCGAGCTTTCCCAGCCCGGTGCCGAGCGACATGTCGAAATGCTCGAGGATGATCTTGCGCACCCGGTCCGCGTCGTGCCCTGCAGGAAGCAGAACTGCGGTGAGCGTGCCGCTGTATTCCGCGGGATTGGTGGCCAGGATTTCCAGCCCCCAGGCGCGCACGGCGCGGCGCGTGGCCTCGGCGTGGCGCTGGTGGCGGGCGAACACGTTCTCGAGACCCTCTTCGTCGAGGAGCATCTTCAGCGCCTCGCGCAGCCCGTAGAGCAGGTTGGTGGCGGGCGTGTAGGGGAAGTAGCCGGTCTTG
>CAZVZV010000355.1:0-2605 GCA_964631735.1 uncultured Enterobacteriaceae bacterium | reverse complement strand
AGGCGCCATCGGCCCGGCCAGCGCCGATTTCGTCGGCCGCAGCCTGGCGCGCGCGGCGAAGGATGGCGCGCCGCTGGTCGTGCTGCGCCTGGACACCCCGGGCGGGCTGGACAGCTCGATGCGCGACATCATCCGCGACATCCTCGCCTCGCCGGTGCCGGTCGCCGCCTGGGTAGGCCCCTC
Organism: uncultured Enterobacteriaceae bacterium; assembly: GCA_964631735.1. Lineage (GTDB taxonomy): Bacteria > Pseudomonadota > Gammaproteobacteria > Burkholderiales > SG8-39 > JAABQT01. The sequence continues at coordinate 2,422 of CAZVZV010000355.1, read as the reverse complement.
CGGCGCGCGCGCGGCGAGCGCCGGCACTTTCATCCTCTACGCCAGCCATATCGCCGCGATGGCCCCGGCCACCAACCTGGGAGCGGCCTCGCCGGTCGCGATCGGGGGCGCGCCCGACACCGGCAAGCCCGATCCCTCGGGCAAAGACGCGAAGAAGGGCGCTCTGCCGCAGGCGGGCGATACGCTGATGCGCAAGGCCACCAACGACGCCGCCGCCTACATCCGCAGCCTGGCGCAGCTGCGCGGGCGCAACGCCGACTGGGCCGAGCGCGCGGTGCGCGAGGCGGTGAGCCTGTCGGCGGAGGAAGCGCGCAAGGCGAAGGTGATCGACCTGGTCGCCGACAGCGTGCCCGCTTTGCTGCAGGCGCTGGACGGCCGCACCGTCGAGGCGGCGGGCGCAAAGCACAAACTCGCAACCGGGGGCGCGGAGGTGCGCGCCATCGAGCCCGACTGGCGTACTCGCGTGCTGAGCGTCATCACCAACCCGAGCGTGGCCTACCTGATGATCCTGGTCGGCATCTATGCGCTGGTGTTCGAATTCTCCAACCCGGGCCTGATCCTGCCCGGGGTGGTCGGCGCGATCTGCATCCTGATCGCCATGTACGCTTTCCAGCTGCTGCCGGTGAACTACGCCGGCCTCGCGCTGCTGCTGCTGGGCATCGCTTTCATGGTGGCCGAAGTCTGGGTGACCACGCACGGCGCCCTCGCGGTGGGCGGGCTGGTGGCCTTCGTCGTGGGCTCGGTGATGCTGATCGACACCGACGTGCCGCAGTTCGAGATTCCTTACGCGCTGATCGGCGGCGTCAGCGCGGCGAGCGCGGCGTTCCTGTTCCTGGTCCTCGGCATGCTGGTGCGCTCGCGCGGGCGTCCGGTGGTGAGCGGGCGCGAAGAACTCATCGGCGCGCCGGGCGAGGCGCTCGAGGACTTCGAGGGCGAGGGCTGGGCGCGAGTGCACGGCGAGCGCTGGCGCGTGCGCGCGAGCGCGCCGCTCAAGCGTGGGCAGGCGCTGCGCGTGGCGGCGATCGATGGGCTGGTTCTCGAAGTGACGCCCGGTCCGGGCGAGCGCAAAGGAGGGTGAGCATGTTCTATTTCAGCATCGGTTTCCTGGTCCTGGTCGTCCTCCTGCTGGCGGCCTCGCTGCGCATCCTGCGCGAGTACGAGCGCGCGGTGGTGTTCCAGCTCGGCCGCTTCTGGCAGGTCAAGGGGCCCGGCCTGTTCTTCCTCATCCCGGGCATCCAGCAGATGGTCAGGGTGGAACTGCGCACGGTGGTGTTCGACGTGCCGCCGCAGGACGTGATCACGCGCGACAACGTCTCGGTCAAGGTGAACGCGGTGGTGTACTTCCGCGTCATCGACCCGCAGAAGGCGATCATCCAGGTGGCCAATTTCCTCGAAGCCACCAGCCAGCTGTCGCAGACCACGCTGCGCGCGGTGCTCGGCAAGCACGAACTGGACGAGCTGCTCTCGGAGCGCGAGCGGCTCAATGCCGACATCCAGCTGGTGCTCGACACCCAGACCGATGCCTGGGGCATCAAGGTGTCCAACGTCGAGATCAAGCACGTCGACCTGAACGAGACCATGGTGCGCGCGATCGCGCGCCAGGCCGAGGCGGAGCGCGAGCGGCGCGCCAAGATCATCCATGCCGAGGGAGAGCTGCAGGCCTCGGCGAAATTGCTCGAGGCTGCCAACATTTTGTCGCAGCGCGCCGAGGCGATGCAGCTGCGCTACCTGCAGACGCTGACGCAGATCGCGGGCGACAAGAGCTCCACCATCGTGTTCCCGTTGCCGATGGACGTGGTGGGGCCGATCATGGAGGCGCTGCGCAAGCCGAAGGCCTGAACCGCGCGGCAGGCTGACCGGGGCCGCCGCGGTGACGTAGTGCGGCGATTTCAGTCGCTCAGCCAAGATCGAAATTGACCGTTCCTCTTGAGTTGTCTAAACTGACGTCTATACATCTACGGGAGGGCTGGCGTCATGACCGAAGCCGTGCTGGATATCAAACAGTGGGGCAACAATCTGGGTGTTCGCTTGCCCGCCGCGGTGGCGCGGGAAGCGCACCTGCATGTCGATCAGCGCGTGCGCGTATCGGTTGAAGGCGATCAGGTCGTCATCAGGCCGCTGAATGATGCGCGGTTTACGCTGGAACAACGCCTGGCTGCCTATGATCCCAAGCGCCATGGCGGCGAGCAGATGGCCACGACAAGGGCGCTGGGAGCCGAACGTTGGTAGCCGCCAGGCCGGCGGCGTCGGGCAAACGCAAGTTTTGGGTGCCGGACCGGCGGGACATCATCTGGATCGATTGCAATCCGCAGGTCGGGCGCGAAATGCGCGATGTCCACCCGTTTCTGGTGCTCTCACCGCGCATCTTCAACGAGAAGACTTCTCTGGTCATCGGCTTGCCGATGACGACAGCGCAATACAA
>CAZVZV010000354.1:0-3090 GCA_964631735.1 uncultured Enterobacteriaceae bacterium | reverse complement strand
GCCGGGAAGCCGCGCGAAAACGCTCACTGGGCGGGTACGGTCGGGGCGCGCGGCGCACGAATTCTCGCCGCGCATCCCCGCGCACTGCCCGGCGCTACACTCGGCGTCAACAATGTGCCTTTTTATCCGTACTATTCCCGGCGTCGCCGCACGTTAAGCGCACGTCGCGCATGAGAAAAACCGCACCGCGCAGGCGGTGATGATCCGAGCGATCCCCACCACCGCTGGAGAAGGCCCATGCAGATCGGTCAGGCTCGTATAGACAAGGGCGTGTTCTGGACTTCGGCGCTGTTGTCGATCGCCTTCGTGGCTTGGGGCGCGGCCTCGCCCAAGTCGCTGGCCAGCGCGAGCAGCGCGGTGCTCGGCTACATCATCGATGGCTTCGGCTGGAGCTTTGTTATCTCTACTGTGCTGTTCCTCATCTTCGCCCTGTACCTCGCGTTCAGCCGCTTCGGCCGCATCAGATTAGGCCGCGACGACGAACTGCCCGAGTTCAAGACCACCTCGTGGGTCGCCATGATGTTCAGCGTCGGCATGGGAATCGGCCTGATGTTCTGGGGCGTGGCCGAGCCGATCACGCACTTCGCGACACCGCCGCACGGCCTGGCCGCGCCGAACTCGCGCGAGGCGGCGCGCCTGGCGATGGAGACTTCGTTCTTCCATTGGGGCTTCCATCCGTGGGCGATCTATGCCGTCACGGGCCTCGTCATCGCCTACTTCACCTTCCGTAAGGGCATGCCCAACCTGATCTCGAGCGCCTTTACGCCGCTGATCGGTGAGGCGCGCGTGCGCGGCCCGATCGGCAAGGCGATCGACGTGCTCGCGGTGCTGGCCACGCTGTTCGGCACCGCCACCTCGCTCGGCCTGGGCGCGCAGCAGATCAACTCGGGCATGAACTTCCTGTGGACGACCGGCAATTCCAACACCATCGCGCTGGCCATCATCGGTGTGATGACGGTGCTGTTCATCCTCTCGGCGGTGTCCGGCGTTGGCAAAGGCGTGCAGTTCCTGAGCAACCTGAACATGGTGGTGGCAGTGCTGCTGCTGCTGTTCCTGGCCGCCGTGGGGCCGACGGTGTTCATCGTCAACACGATGATCCAGTCGGTGGGCGAGTACCTGCGCGAGCTGCTGCAGATGTCGTTTCGCACCGCCGCCTTCAGCGACGGCAAGTGGCTCGCCGGCTGGACCATCTTCTATTGGGCCTGGTGGGTGAGCTGGGCGCCCTTCGTCGGCACCTTCATCGCGCGCATCTCGCGCGGGCGCACGATCCGCGAGTTCGTGATCGGCGTGCTCTTCATCCCCACCGGAGTGACCATCGTCTGGTTCTCCATCATGGGCGGCGCAGCGCTGTTCTCCGAGCTGTCGGGCGCCGGTGGCATTGCCGCGGCGGTCAAGGATCAAGGCCCCGCCGTGGCGCTGTTCGTGCTGCTCCAGCAGTACCCCGGTGCGCTGATCACCTCGCTGACGGCAATGATGCTGGTCGGCGTATTCTTCATCTCCGGCGCCGATGCGGGCTCGATCGTCATGGGCATGCTGTGCTCGCGCGGCGATCTCGTGCCGCCCAACGGCTTGGTGATCCTGTGGGGCGCGTTGGCGGGCGCCGCGGCCTCGGTGCTGCTGGTGATGGGCGGGCTGCAGGGCTTGCAGACCGTGGCCATCATCGTCGCCGCGCCGTTCTTGCTGATCATGCTCGGCATGTGCGCGGCGTTGTGGGTGGCGCTGCTCGATGATCTGCAGGCCGGGCGCGTTGCATCCGTGACGCCGCCGGTGCTGGTGCGCTGAGGGCAGGCCGGCGCGCATGAACCGCTTCACCCGCATGCTGGCCGAGCGCGCCTGGCTGCTCGCCGACGGCGCTACCGGCAGCAACCTGTTCGAGATGGGCCTGGTCTCCAGCGACGCGCCCGAGCTGTGTAACATTGAGCACGCGGATCGCATCGCGCTGCTGCACCGCCGCTTCATCGACGCCGGCGCCGACATCGTGCTCAGCAACAGCTTTGGCGGCAATGCGTATCGCTTGAAGCTGCATAAGGCGCAGTCACGCGTCGGCGAGTTGAACGAGGCGGCGACGCGCATCGCGTGCGGCGTGGCGGACGCCGCGGCACGTGGCGATGAGCTGGGCGCGCCGACTGCAGCGGGTATTCGGGATCGACCTCGAGTGCTGCGCGCGATGAACGCGGGCACGACGAGGGGCAGGACGCAGACTCACGACCGCACGTTCAAGATTTGATTTCTGTTCGTCGCTGCCCCAGTCTTCAATGCACCGACAGGCGCTTGCGAGGACATCTGGCCATGACCGTTGAGGCGATTCAGCGACGTCGGTTTCTTCTGGCGGCTGCCCTCGCTGGCTTCGGGATAGCGGGTGCCCCGACCACTGGTTCTGCTCCTGGGGTGCAAGCGCCTCGGCGTCACCCGGGCGCCCGTAGTCTAGATCGCGACGCTCTGCAGGACATCCTCGTCGGTTGTTCGTATCTCGGTTGCGGCGGCGGCGGCAGACTGTCTGAGGGCATGGCTCAAATTGCAGACGAGCTGACAGCGGGCCTGCGTTTCGAATTGCTCCCGGTCGCAGACCTTGGGGATGACGAGTGGGTCGCATCCCCCTACGGACTTGGTAGCCTCGCGCCGCCCAGCGAGGCGGACCGGTCGCGTTTTGCCGATCTTCCTGTCGTAAAGGATGGGGCGGTGGAAGCCTCCTTCCGCAAGCTGAGTGATTTTCTGAAACGCCCCTTCGTTGCGGCGGTCGCCGGAGAGCTGGGGCCGTGGAGTACGGCCGCGGCACTGTCGACGGCTGCGCGCATCGGTATCCCGGTACTCGACGCCGACCGTGTCGGGCGCGCGACACCAGAAGCGACGCAGGACTCGGTTCTCGTCGCAGGACTTTCGAACCTCCCCGCTGCGGCCGTGACCGGTTTCGGTGACTCGCTGATCCTCGAAACGGTCGCTCGGGGTTCCCGGGTCGAAGATCTGCTGCGGGCAATTTCGATCGCCAGTCTCGGTGATCTCGGCGTCACCGATGCCGCGCTCTCAGGGCGTGACATCCGCCAATCCGGGGCGCTCATCGTGGGAACAATTTCCCATGCCCAATCCCTCGGC
>CAZVZV010000353.1:0-10690 GCA_964631735.1 uncultured Enterobacteriaceae bacterium | reverse complement strand
GGTCGCGCCCACGTTTGTGCCTTTCGAATCGTCGTACCAGGCCACGCCGCCGCGCTCGGCGACGAGCTGCAGCCGGTGCGGCAGGCCGCGGAAGCTGCGCAGCCCCTGCGCCAGGGCTTCGCGCGGGGCGCCGAGCGAGCGTGCCAGCGCGCAGGCGGCGAGCGCGTTGGCGGCGTTGTGCGCGCCGTGGATCTGCAGTTCGGACAACGGCAGCACCGGCAGGGCGCCTTCGTGGATCGCGCCGCCCACCACACCCCCGTGCCCCTGCGCGCCCGGCGCGCCGAGCCCGAAAGTCACCTGTCGCCTGCCCGGGAGCGCGAGCGCCATCGAGCGCGCGTCATCGCGGTTGAGCACCTGCACGCCCGCGCCCTGGAAGATGCGCGCCTTGGCGGCGCCGTACTCTTCGAGGCCCGTGTAGCGGTCCAGATGGTCTTCGCTCAGGTTGAGCACCGCCGCGGCGTCCGGCTCGAGCGACCACGTGGTCTCCAGCTGGTAGCTGGAGAGTTCCAGCACCCACGCCACCGGCGGTGTGCGGCGTTTCATCAGCGCCTCCAGCGCCGCTGGCCCGATGTTGCCCGCCACTTCGCAGTCGATTCCGGCAGCGCGCAGCAGGTGCCCGGTGAGCGATGTGACGGTGGTCTTGCCGTTGGTGCCGGTGATCCCCAGCACCCGGGAAGCAGGGTCGCTGCGCACCTGCCAGGCGAAGAGTTCGATGTCGCCGAATACCGGGATGCCTTTCGCAACCGCTGCCTGTACGACGGGCTCCTGCAGCGAAAGGCCGGGGCTGGTGCAGACCAGGTCGACGCTCTCGAGCAGCGCCGCGGTGAAAGTCCCCGTGCGCAACTCGCCGGAGAAGTCCCTTGCGCGGGGCGGATCGGCACGCGTGTCCGCCACTCTTGCGACCCCGCCTTGCTGCTGCACCCAGCGCGCGGCCGATAGGCCGCTGTCTCCCAGGCCGAGCACCAGCACGCGTCTGCCGGCGAGCGAAGTCGGCTTAGGGCGCGGCAGCAGGTTGAAGAGGGGCTCGCGCATCGACATGTTCAGCGCAGCTTCAGTGTCGACAGCCCGAACAGCACCAGCATCATGGTGATGATCCAGAAGCGCACCACCACCTGCGACTCCTTCCAGCCCTCCAGCTCGTAGTGGTGGTGCAGCGGCGCCATGCGGAACATGCGCTTGCCGCCGGTGGCCTTGAAATAGCTCACCTGCAGCATCACGGACAGCGTCTCGGCGACGAACACGCCGCCCATGATGAACAGCACGATCTCCTGACGCACGATCACGGCGATGGTGCCGAGCGCCGCACCGAGTGCGAGCGCGCCGACATCACCCATGAACACTTCCGCCGGATACGCATTGAACCAGAGGAAGCCCAGGCCGGCGCCCGCCAGCGCGCCGCAGAACACGGTCAGTTCCCCGGCGCCAGGGATGTGCGGCACGCCAAGGTACCTGGAGAAAACGCTGTGCCCCGCCACGTAGGCGAAGATGCCGAGCGCGCTGCCGATCATCACCGTGGGCATGATCGCCAGCCCGTCCAGCCCGTCGGTCAGGTTGACGGCGTTCGAGGTACCGACGATGACGAAGTAGGTGAGGATGATGAAACCGATCGGGCCGAGCGGATAGGCGATGAACTTGAAGAACGGCACGATCAGCTCGTTCAACGCCGGCGTGCCCTGCGCGATGCTGGCGAGGTAGGCCGCGGCCGACAGGCCGATGGCGGATTGCCAGAACAGCTTCGCGCGCGCCGACAGTCCCTTCGGGTTGCGGTGCACGACCTTGCGGTAGTCGTCCACCCAGCCGATGGTGCCGAAGCCGAGCGTGACCAGCAGCACCACCCACAGGTAGCGGTTCTGCAGGTCGCCCCACAACAGCGTGGTGATGCCGATGGAAAGCAGGATCAGCGCTCCACCCATGGTCGGGGTGCCGGCCTTGCTCAGGTGCGACTTCGGCCCGTCGTCGCGCACCGACTGGCCGATCTTGTAGGCGGTCAGCTTGCGGATCACGTAGGGGCCGAGGATCAGCGAGATGGCGAGCGCCGTGAGGCAGGCGAGCACTGCGCGCAGCGTGATGTAGTTGAAGACGTTGAACAGCCGCACGTCCCGGGCCAGCCATTGCGCAAGATCGAGCAGCATCAGTGCCCTCCCTGCGCTTCGCCGGTGAGCGCGGCTACCACGCGTTCCATACGCATGAAGCGCGAACCCTTCACCAGCACCGTCACATCGCGCGGCAGCGCCTTGACCAGTTCCTCGGGTGACGCGAAGTGTCGCGCGCCCGCGCCGAATGCCTTGACCGCCTCGCGGCTCGCCTCGCCGAGCGCGTAGAGCGCAGCGATGCCGCGGCTGCGCGCGTACTCGCCGATTTCGCGGTGCAATGCCGGCCCAAGCTCGCCGACCTCGCCCATGTCGCCGAGCACCAGCGCAGCCGGCGCCGGGCACCTTGCGAGCACGTCGATCGCAGCGCGCACCGAATCGGGATTGGCGTTGTAGCTGTCGTCGATCACCGTGGCTCCGCCCGCAGCCCGCTTCACCTGCAGGCGGCCGCTGTGGGGCCGAAACGCTGTGAGCCCCGCGCCGATCGCCGCAGGCGGCACCCCGGCGGCGTGGGCGCAGGCGGCGGCGGCCAGCGCATTGCGCACGTTGTGCAACCCTGGAATGGCGAGGGTCGCCGACGTTATCCCGGCGGGCGTGGAGATCGTGATGTCGCTCGACAGGGACTTCAACGCATAGTTGCCGCCTACCTGCGCCGGCGCGTCCAGGCCGAACTCCACTTTGGTGCGCGAGCCGGCAGCGCGGCGGAACACGGCGGCTTGCGCGTCGTCGGCGTTGATCACCGCTACACCGTCGGCCGGCAGCGCCTCGAACACGCTCGCGTTCTCGCCGGCCACCGCTTCCACGCTTTTCATGAACTCCAGGTGCTCGCGCTGCGCGTTGTTGACCAGAGCTCCGGTCGGCCGGACGATCGCCGCCAGGTAAGCGATCTCCCCCGGGTGATTCATGCCGAGCTCCACCACGGCGTATTTGTGTCCGGCGCGCAGGCCCAGCAGTGTCAGCGGCACGCCGATGTCGGTATTGAGATTGCCCTGAGTGGCGAGTACCGCGGCTTCGCCCGCATGGGCGCGCAGGATCGAGGCGAGCATTTCCTTGGTGGTGGTCTTGCCGTTGGAGCCCGTGATCGCGATCAGGACCGGGGTGAAGCGGCTGCGCCAGGAGCGGCCGATGCGTCCGAGCGCGCGCCGCGTGTCGTCCACCACGATGACGGGCAGCGGCGCGCCACCCGCATGGCGGCCGTCGATCAGCGCGCCGGCGGCGCCCTTCTCGTGCGCGGCGCCGAGGAACTCATGCCCGTCATAGCGCTCGCCGCGGATGGCGACGAACAATTCGCCGCGCACCACGCTACGGCTGTCGGTGGAAACTCCGCTGAACACCGCGTCGGCGCCGTTCAGACTGCCCTGCGTCGCTGCGGCGGCCTCGGACAGGCTCATCATCGCTTCCCCGCCCTGCGCGCCAGCGCCGCCAGCGCCACCGCCGCGTCCGAAAACGGCAGGCGCTGCCCGCCGCTCTCCTGCCAGGCCTCGTGGCCCTTGCCCGAGATCAGCACCACGTCGGCATCCGCCGCCTGCGCGATGGCCGAATCGATGGCGCGCGCGCGGTCTACTTCGACCGCGTGCAGCGCGCTCACGCCCTGTTCGATGGCACGAATGATGGCGAGCGGATCCTCGCTGCGGGGGTTGTCCGAGGTGAGCACGATGCGGTCGGCAAGCCTCGAAGCGACCGCGCCCATCAGGCCGCGCTTGCTGCGGTCACGCTCGCCGCCTGCGCCGAATACGGCGACCAGGCGGCCGCTGCGCGCCTGCGCCACCGGGCGCAACGCCTGCAGCGCCTTGTCGAGCGCGTCGGGGCTGTGCGCGTAGTCGACTACCGTGAGCGGCGCATCGCCGACCTTCTGCATGCGGCCGGGCACCGCGGGCAGCGTTGCAATCGCGGCGACCGCCTGCCCGAACGGCAGGCCATAGGCCATCAGGCAGCCGAGCACGCCGAGCGCGTTGGCGACGTTGAAGCGGCCGAGCTGGTGGAAATCCGCCTGCGCCTCGCCCCAGCTGCTCGCAAGGGACAGGCGTCCCGGTTCGATGCGCGATGCGACCACGAACTCGGTCACGCTGCCGGGCGCCACTGCACCGGGTGACAGGCTGTAGCCGATCGTGCGCAGGCCGCGCGCGCCGCAACGGCGCGCGAGCTGCACGCCGAACGCGTCGTCGAGGTTGAGCACCGCGCAGGCCAGCCCCGCGGCGTCGAACAGACGGGCCTTGGCTGCGGCGTAGGCTTCCATCGAGCCGTGGTAATCGAGGTGGTCGTGCGAAAGGTTCGTGAACAGCGCGCAGTCGAAGGCAACCGCGTTGACGCGCCCCTGCTCGAGGCCGTGCGAGGAGACTTCCATGGCTGCCGCCCGCGCGCCCTCGCGCCGCATGCCGGCGAGCAGCCGGTGCAGTTCGAGCACATCGGGCGTGGTATTGCCCGCGTCCACCAGGGCGCCGGCGAAGCCCGCGCCAAGCGTGCCGACCACGCCGCATTTCGCTCCCGCGCCGCTCAACGCGTGCGCGATCCACTGGCTGCACGAGGTCTTGCCGTTGGTGCCAGTGACGCCGCAGGTCCACAACGCCGCGCTGGGCCGGTCGTAGAATTCGTGCGCCAGCAGGCCCGCCTGCTGCTTCAGTCCGCGCACCGGCGCGTTGGGTGCTCGCCACTCGTTGCGCCACGCGTAGCCGTCGGCCTCCCACAGCACGCCTGCCGCGCCGCGCGCAATCGCCTCCGGAATGTGCGCACGGCCGTCGGCTGCTGCGCCCGGGTAGGCGAAGAAGGCGACACCGGGCGCGCAGCGACGGCTGTCGGAGCTGAGGCGCTCGATCACGGCGCCCTGTGCGGCGAGCCTGGCAAGCGGACCGGCACCAATCAGGTGCTCTCCCGGGCTTCTTCGCCCTCGCCCGGCAGCGGCACGGGTTCGAGCGGCGCATCGTGCGGCACGCCGAGCAGGCGCAGAGCGCCTTGCGTGATCGTCGCGAATACCGGGGCCGCCACCACGCCGCCGTAATACTTGCCGGCGGAGGGCTCGTCGATCATCACCGCGACGACGATGCGCGGGTCGCTTACCGGTGCCAGGCCAACGAAGGAGGAGATGTACTTGTCCGGCGCGTAACCGCCGTTCTCCTGCTTGTGCGCGGTGCCGGTCTTGCCGGCGACGCGCCAGCCCATGATGCGGGCGCGCGGCGCGGTGCCGCCGGGCTGTACCGCCAGTTCGAGCATGGCACGCACGGCCTGCGCGGTCTGCGGCGAGATCACGCGCCTGCCCGCCACTTTGGCGTCCGACCTGACCAGCGTGAGGGGCACCAGTTCGCCGTCGCGGGCGAACATGGTGTACGCGCGCGCCAGCTGCGCCAGGCTCACCGAGATGCCGTGGCCGTAGGCCATGGTGGCCTGTTCCACCGGCTGCCAGCTGCGCGCCGGCCGTAGCCGGCCGCTCGCCTCGCCAGGAAAACCCAGCTGCGGCGCGTTGCCGAAGCCGGCGCGGTTGAACAGGTCCCACAGGTCCTCGCGCGGCAGCGACAACGCAATCTTCGCCGCGCCGACGTTGGAAGATTTCTGGATCACCTGGGCGACGTTGATTGCGCCCTCCGGGTGTGGATCCTGGATCGTGTAGTTGGCGATGCGCAATGTGTCGCGCCCGGAGCTGACCACGCTGCGCGGCGTTACCTTGCCCAATTCCAGCGCCAGCGCCACGGTGAAGGGCTTCAGCGTCGAGCCCGGCTCGAAAGCGTCGGTCAGCACGCGGTTGCGCAGCTGCGCGCCGGAGAGCTTTGCGCGGTTGTTCGGGTTGAACGAGGGCAGGTTGACCAAGGCCAGCACTTCGCCGGTGCGCACGTCGATCGCTACCGCCGCGCCGGCCTGCGCCCGGTGCTCGGCGAGTGCGGCCTTCAGCGCGCTGTAGGCAAGGCTCTGGATCTTGCCGTCGATCGACAACTGCAGGTCCTTGCCGTCCTGGGCCGCGCGGATCGACTCGATGTCCTCCACTACCCTGCCGAGGCGGTCCTTGATCACGCGCCGGCTGCCTGGAGCGCCGCCCAGGCTCGCCTGGTGGGCTAGCTCGATCCCTTCCTGGCCCGCTTCGTCCAGCCCGGTGAAGCCGACCAGGTGCGCGGTGACCTCGCCGCCCGGGTAGTAACGGCGGAATTCCCGGTGCTGGTGGATGCCCGGGAGGCCGAGCCGCGCCACCTGCTCGGCCTGCTCCGGCGCGATCTGGCGTTTGAGGTAGACGAAGTCGCGTGCGCCGTCCGCGAGCCGTCTCTGCAGCTCGCGCGGGTCCGCGCCGAGCAGCGTCGCGAGCCTCTTCAGCTGCGCCGGGGTCGCCACCACGTCATCGGGAATCGCCCATACCGACTGCACCGGCGTCGAGATGGCGAGTGCCTCGCCGTGCCGGTCGAGGATGCGTCCGCGCGTGCCCGGCATGTCGAGCACGCGGCTGTAGCGCGCCTCGCCCTTTTCCTGCAGGAACCCGGTGTGCATTGCCTGCAGGTAGACCGACCTGGCGGCGAGCACGGCGAAAGCGGCGAGCATCGCGCACATCACCACGCGCGCGCGCCACACCGGCAGGCGCACAATGCCGGAAGCGGCGACAGCGCTCATCGCGGCGCCTCGCGCTCCACGATGCGCACGCGTCGCGCGTCCGGCGTGCGCATGCCGAGCGTGCCGGCGGCGACCTTCTCGACGCGGGCGTGCAGGCCCCAGGTGCTCGCTTCGAACTGCAGCCGGCCGTACTCGATCTCGAGCTCGCGCGCGCGCGACTGCTCGCGCTCCAGCTCGGAGAACAGCTTGCGGGCCTTGTGCTGGGAGGTGACGAGCCCGAGCGCGCAGACGACGAGAACCAGGAGGAGGAGGAGGTTCAGCTTCGCCACGCGTCGGGCTCGATTCGGGTGATCAGGGACCGGTCAAAGGGGGCTGCGGTGCGCTCGGCCACTCGCAGCACGGCGCTGCGCGCGCGCGGGTTGGCGGCGGTTTCGGCAGCGCAGGGGCGCTTCGGCTTGCCGACGATTGTGAGCAGGGCTTGTGGCATCTCGCTGGCGCGCACGGGCAAATCCCGTGGCAGCGCGGGGCGGGCGCAGGCCTGCAGGAAGCGCTTGACGATGCGGTCCTCCAGCGAGTGGAAGGCGATCAGCGCCAGGCGGCCGCCGGGCGCCAGGCGCTCGACTGCCTGCGGCAGCATCAGCGACACTTCCTCAAGCTCCCGATTGACGAGAATCCGTAGAGCTTGAAAGGTGCGCGTCGCCGGATCCTGGCCCGGCTCCCGTGTGCGGACCGCCGCAGCCACGAGATCGGCAAGTTGGCGGGTCGTGCGGATGGGCGCGTTCCGGCGAGCAGCAGCAATCGCCGCTGCAACCTGTTTAGCAAACCGTTCTTCCCCATACCCCCCGATGACCTCCCTGAGTTGCGCTTCGCTCGCCGCGGCCAGCCAATCGGCCGCGGACTGCCCCTGCGTCGGATCCATGCGCATGTCCAGCGGACCGTCGGCGCGGAAAGAGAAACCGCGCGCCGCGTCGTCGATCTGCGGCGAGGACACGCCCAGGTCGAACAGCATTCCCTGCGCGTGCGCCGCTCCCTGTGCGTCGAGCGCTTGCGCGAGCCCGCTGAACGCCACGTGCACGATCGAGAAACGCGCGTCGCGGATCTCGCGCGCTGCGTGCACCGCTTGCGGATCCCGGTCGAGCGCGATCAGCCGCCCGCGCGGCCCGAGCCGCGCGAGGATCGGCCGGCTGTGCCCGCCGCGGCCGAAGGTGCCATCGACGTAGACGCCGTCCGGCCGCAGTGCCAGCGCATCGACGGCTTCGGCGACGAGAACTGCGCAGTGCGTGAAGGTAGCGGTGCTCATCTAGGGGCGCACCCGCACTCACAGCGAGAAATCTTCCATGCCGGGGGGCGGCGCGGCGGGGCCGGCGAGCGCTTGCGTGAGCTTGGCGTTCCACAAGCCGGAGTCCCACAGCTCGAAATAGGCGCCCTGGCCGACCAGCATCAGGTCGCGCTCGAGCCTCGCGTGCTGGCGCAGCGCGCCAGAGAGCAGGATGCGGCCCGAGCCGTCGGGTACCACGTGCTCCTCGAAGCCGAGCAGCAGGCGCTTCCACCAGCTGGCTTGCGGATGAAAACTCGGAAAGGTTTCTGCTTTGGCGCGCACCGGCTCCCAGGCAGCCGGCGGGTACAGCAGCACGCAGCCTTCCGGGTGCGCGGTGAGCACGAGGTGCTTCGAGCTGGCGAGCAAGGCGTCGCGATGGCGCGTTGGGATAGCCAGACGCCCCTTCGCGTCCAGGGTTACCACCGTTGCGCCGTGAAATGTCCCGCCCATTCCCTTTTAACCACCTTTTTCTACTTTTCCCCACTCTAAAGGGAAATGGGAAGGCGGGTCAAGCCAAATGTTCAGGCTTGACAAAGACTTAGCGTTGTTTTCGGAAGCTTATTCTGTAAATTAAATATTAATTACATTCAATGACTTAGAAAAGCTACTGAATGTGCCTTCTTAGAACCTGGAAGGCCTACGCTTGGGCAAGCCTGTCGATGGCTGCTGCGGCTACGCCGACCTTTGCACCGGCCGCGTGGATCTCCCGCCAGGTGTAATCGTCCACCACGATCCCCTCCATTTCGCGCTTGGCACGAGTCTCGCGCTCCGGCTCGCCCGCGATGCGCACCCGGTCGTGTCCCGGGGCGGGTGGCGATTTCTTCACCCAGGCGATGAATTCGCGGCCCTCCCGCGCAAATACGTCCGCCGTGCCCAGCTTCTTCGGGTCGATGAGGATGGTGAGCATGCCGTTCAGCACGCGCTTCCTGGAGCGGTCCTCCGTATGCCAGGTGCCGCCGCCGGAGAGCGCGCCGCCGAGCAGCTCGCACACCACCGCGAGGCCGTAGCCCTTGTGCAGGCCGAACGCGGTGAGCGCGCCGAAGGGCTCGATCACACCGAAGCGCGCATCGAGCGTCGGGTTGCCCTCGTCGTCGAGGAGCAGCCCGGGCGGCAGTCTCTCGCCCTTGTTGTGCGCGACGCGCACCTTGCCCTGCGCCACGCCGCTGGTCGCCATGTCGAGGATGAACGGCGCCTGCCCCTCGAGCGGGATGCCGATGGTGCAGGGGTTGGTGCCGAAACGCGCGTCGCGGCCGCCGAAAGGCGCCACGATGGAACGCGAGATGACGTTGACGAAGCTGATCGATACCAGGCCCTCGGCCACCGCCTGTTCCGCCCATTGTCCGATGCGGCATAGGTGGTGCGCGTTGGCCAGCGCCATCACGCACACACCATGCTGTTTCGCTCGCGCGATGGCGATGGCGGTGGCCTCCAGCCCGATCACCTGGCCATAGCCGGCCTGCCCATCGAGCGCCACCAGCGCGCCGCCGTCGAATTTCACCTGCGGATGACGGTTGGGCTGCAACCCGCCCTCCTTCAGCGAATCCACATAGCGCGGGATCATGCCGATGCCGTGCGAGTCGTGGCCGGTGAGGTTGGCGGCGATCAGGTTCTCGGCGACGATGCGCGCCTCGCGCGGCTCGCTGCCGCCGGCAGCGACGATCGCCTCGATGGCGCGAGCGAGCGGCGCAGGCTTGAACAGGTGGTTGGTGGCCATGGAGCCGAGTTTATAATGGCCCGGCCGTTTCGCCACCGCCCATGATCGACAAGTTCATCGCTTCCGCCGCCGCCGCCCTCGCCGACGTCCCCGACGGCGCGACCGTGATGATCGGCGGCTTCGGCAACGCCGGCATGCCGGCGGAACTGATCGACGCGCTGATCGCGCAAGGCGCGAAGAACCTCACGGTGGTCAACAATAACGCCGGCAATGCCGACGCCGGCCTCGCCGCGCTCATCGGCGCGAAGCGCGTAAAGAAGATCATCTGCTCGTTCCCGCGCCAGACCGACTCCTGGCATTTCGACAAGCAGTACCGCGCGGGTGAGCTGGAACTCGAACTCGTGCCGCAGGGCACGCTCGCCGAGCGCATCCGCGCCGCCGGCGCCGGCATCGGCGCTTTCTACACCCCCACTGCGTTTGGCACTCAGCTCGCCAAAGGCAAGGAAGCGCGCCGCATCGGCGAGCGCGACTACGTGCTCGAGTTTCCGCTCCAGGCCGATTACGCGCTGATCAAGGCTGACCGCGCCGATCGCTGGGGCAATCTCACCTACCGCATGACCGCGCGCAACTTCGGTCCGATCATGGCAGCAGCGGCCAAGTGCACCGTGGTGCAGGTGCGCGAAGCGGTGCAACTCGGCGAAATCGACCCGGAACAAGTGGTTACGCCCGGCATCTTCGTCAAACGCGTGGTGCGCATTTCTCCGCTGAGGAAAGTCGCTTGAAGAAACTCGACCGTAACCAGATCGCCGCGCGCGTGGCGCGCGACATTCCCGAGGGCGCCTATGTCAACCTCGGCATCGGCCTGCCGACGCTGGTGGCTGATCACCTGCCGCAGGATCGCGAGATCGTCCTGCACAGCGAGAACGGGGTGCTCGGCATCGGCGCGCGGCCGGCCAAGGGCATGGAGGACGAGGACATGATCAACGCCGGCAAGGAGCCGGTGACGATGCTCAAGGGCGGCGCGTTCTTCCACCACGCCGATTCCTTCGGCATGATCCGCGGCCGGCACCTCGATTACTGCGTGCTCGGCGCGTTCCAGGTGTC
>CAZVZV010000352.1:0-2221 GCA_964631735.1 uncultured Enterobacteriaceae bacterium | reverse complement strand
ACGAATACGCTGCGGCGGACAGCTTGGACAAGGATCGACGCACCACCATCATCCACTCCCAGTTCGTGCGCGTAGATCAGCTCGACAAATACGCCGCCTACAAGATCATCCCGTCGTTCTATACCGAGCACACCTACTACTTCGGCGACACGCACGTCCTCAACCGCGGCAAACAACAGGCTTACTTCCTTAGTCCGATGCGGGCGGCCATCGACAAGGGAATACGCCCGACCAACCACACCGACTTCGTGGTCGCGCCGTTGGACCAGATGTTCGTCGTGTGGACGGCCGTCAATCGGATCTCGCGCGGCGGCGAGGTCATCGGGCCGGACCAGCGCGTCACGCCAATGGAAGCGTTGAAGGCGATCACCATCAATGCGGCCTACCAATATCGCGAAGAGGGGTCCAAGGGCTCACTGGAGCCCGGCAAGCTTGCCGACCTCGTGATCCTGGACAAGAACCCGCTCACCGTGGATCCGATGGCGATCAAGGACATCAAGGTGGTCGAAACCATCAAGGAAGGGAAGACGATTTACAGTGCCAAGTGAGCTGCGGCCTAACAACAGCACGCAGCGGACGGCCCTTCACGCCGCCGCTGATGCTGGGCGTTCGGCGGACAGAGCAGGGAACGGCGAGCCCCCCGGAGGAGAGAGAGCCCGATGAGACTGTCCTTTCGCGCCCTCACCTTCGTCGGGGCCGTCGTCGTTGCACTGCACAACACTGAGGAGGCCGTCGCGATGCCAACGTGGCTCGCCACGCGCGTGCCTGGCCTCGCCGCTCGCGTTGGCATACCACAAGAGGCAATCCCGACGATAGACCATCTGTACATGGCCCTCGTGCTCGTTACGGTCATCCCTTCCTTGGTGTTTCTCGCGGGCGGTGTACGCCCCACGAACCCCCTGGCGCTCTATGGCTGCGTGGCGGTAAATGCGATCCTGTTTCTCAACGCCTTGAGTCACATGCTGCTGGCATCGCTTCTCTGGTCGTACACGCCTGGCGTGGTCACCGCCGTTGCCGTGAATCTCCCCTACACGACCACGTTTTTTCGTCGCTCCTTGGCTGAGGGGTACGCGGTCCAGCCACACTTCAGACGGGCTTTTGTTGCCGGAGCAGTGCTTTATCCCATCACCCTTCTCCTGCTGGTGCCACAATATGGTTGGTAGGTGCGGGACGGACGAGCCGCCGAACAGGCGGTTGGAGCCGACGGCGGCGAACACCTTTGACAAGGGCCAGGCGACGATGCCGCCGCGGCTCAACCGCAATCGTTAGGCCGACGTGAAAATTCATGATCCACTTGTAGATTCTCTAGAACTTGAGCGTACTGAGACAAACCGCACCGCTCCGCTTGCAACTGGAAACATCGCGCGACGGCGTATGCGCGTCGCCGGCCGGATGCTCGGCTCATTGCTACTGGGTGGGGTGGCGATTCTTGGCTCGATTCTGATCTTTCGACAGGGCCTGCTGCCGCTGATCGAAGCGGTGTTCCATCCCGGGCCCGAATGGCTCAGTGTCTTTAGGCGCGTTGGCATCCTTCTGACGGCAGTGGCGGGCTACTGGGCTTTCGTGCACTGGCATGAAAAACGCGAAGCGACCGAGCTGCATCTGCGGCCGATTCACCTGATGCTTGGCGGCGCGAGCGGCGCTGCCCTGGTGGCGCTGCCGATGGCCGTGCTATTCGCTCTGGGCGTCTACGAACAGGTGCTGTTCCGCGGCGCCTCGCCGGCGCTGCTCGGCGTAGCAGCCGTTATCGGCATCGCGGCTATTTTGGAAGAACTGGTTTACCGCTGCCTGCTGTTCCGGCTCCTGGAACGGGCCTGGGGAACGAAGTTGGCGTTGGTGGTACAAGCGGTGGCGTTCGCCCTGCGGCACTTGGAAAACGTCGAACGAGGTGGGATCAGCGATGTGGTGACAATGCTGGTATCAGTGACTTTGGCGGGCCTGCTCTGGGCCGGGGTGTTCGTCCTGGCGCGCAACCTGTGGGTGGTGGCCGCCAATCACGCGGCATGGAACTTCACCATTCTGCTCAGTGGCATGCCGCTTTCCGGCATTGAGGACTGGCGCAAGTTGGCGCCACTCGAAAGCCGCTTTGCCGGGCCCGACTGGCTGACCGGCGGGATGTTCGGTCCAGAGAGTTCGTTGCTGGTGATCGCGTCGACCACGGTCGTGGTTGTGCTGCTGCTGCGCGCGGCACGGCGACGTGGGGCCTTCTTCGTGCCGGCGG
>CAZVZV010000351.1:0-7394 GCA_964631735.1 uncultured Enterobacteriaceae bacterium | reverse complement strand
TGCGCGGCGTCGCTGATCGCGCCCAATGCATCCACCAGCGGCAGGAACTTGGCCGCAAGTTCGGCGAAAACCTGCGCCAGCGCGCGCCGGCGGCCGCGCTCTAGCGAGTGAGCCAGGGTGCCGTATGCCCGACCGCCGATCGCGATGTGGTAGTCGACGTCCACCAGACGGCGCGCAAAACCGCGCGAGAAGAACCCGGCCATGAACAGCGCGACATCGCCGAGACTCTGCAGCGCCAATTCGCGTTCGGCGACGCTGGCCGCCTCCAGGGCATCGGCAAACATCTGCGCCAGCGGTTTCAGTCGCAGGCCCTCCGGCGTGGATTCGTACAGGCACTCGGTTCGCGCGAACAGAGTCAGCATGTTGACGACGTAATGTTCCGTGTGCTGGTCTACCGCCACGCGCTGGTCAGCTAGCACGCCACGCAAGGCATCGCGAAAGAATTCAGTCAGACTCGCCACCGTCACCACGTTGCCAGGGTCTGTCTCGCGTCGCATAGCCACCTCTTATTGTTGTGAGTGACGCATCCGCCTTTCTATTGGACCAGATTTCGCAGAGGCAGGTTCATGAATCAACCACGGATTTCCACGTCTTACAGACAATAGCCCGTCGCGATGCCAGCAGCCGTGCACGCCGACTGCTAACAAACGCTGTCACTCTGAGGGAATTGGAGCGGGTGAAGGGGATCGAACCCTCGTATGCAGCTTGGGAAGCTGCCGTTCTGCCATTGAACTACACCCGCGGATGGGTCGCGAGTGTATCATTCCTCCTTATGATTCAAGTGATTGTGAACGGCGCGGCGCACCGGCTGGAGCAGCCGCTCGACGTCGCGGCGCTGATCGCGCGCCTGGAACTGCAAGGCAAGCGCATCGCAGTGGAAAGGAACGGCGAGATCGTGCCGAAAAGCGCGCACCGCACGACCCACGTCGCGGAAGGCGACCGGCTGGAGATCGTGGTCGCGGTTGGGGGCGGATGAGCGATTCGTTCGTCGTTGCCGGGATAACTTTTTCCTCCCGCCTCTTGATCGGCACCGGCAAGTACAAGGACTTCGCGCAGACTCGCGCCGCAGTGGAAGCTTCCGGCGCCGAGATCGTCACGGTGGCGATCCGCCGCACCAACATCGGCCAGAACGCCAACGAGCCGAGCTTGCTCGAGGCGCTGCCGCCCTCCAGGTTCACTTACCTGCCGAACACCGCGGGCTGCTACAGCGCCGACGACGCAGTGCGCACCTTGCGCCTCGCACGCGAACTATTGGATGGACATGCCCTGGTGAAGCTCGAAGTGCTGGGCGACCCGCATACGCTGTATCCGAACATGCCGGAAACTCTGAAAGCGACGGAGCAGCTGGTGAAGGATGGCTTCAAGGTGATGGTGTACTGCTCCGACGACCCGATCCAGGCAAAGATGCTGCAGGACCTGGGATGCGTCGCCATCATGCCGCTCGCCTCGCTCATCGGCTCGGGCATGGGGATCCTGAATCCCTGGAACGTCCAGCTGGTGATCGATGCGGTGGACCTGCCGGTGATCGTGGACGCAGGCGTCGGCACCGCCTCGGACGCCGCCATCGCCATGGAACTCGGCTGCGACGGCGTGCTGATGAACACGGCGATCGCCGCTGCGAAAGACCCGGTGCTGATGGCGCGCGCGATGAAAAAGGCCGTGGAGGCGGGCCGCGAGGCTTTCCTCGCCGGCCGCATGCCGAAGAAGCTCTACAGCGCCGCGCCCTCCTCCCCCAGCGAAGGCAAGATCGCGCCTTCCCGCTCCAAAGCCGCGTGAGGCGCACGGTCCGCAGTTACGTGCTCCGCCAGGGGCGCGTGACCGCGGCGCAAGAGCGCGCGCTTGCGGACCTGATGCCGGTCTACGGCATCGCATTCAAGGATGAATTGCTGCGGCCTGTGATGGTCTTCGGCCGCAGCGCGCCATTGGTGCTCGAGATTGGCTCCGGTATGGGCGAGACCACCGCGCGCATTGCGAGGGAGCGGCCCGGCACCGATTTCATTGCGGTAGAGGTCCACTCTCCCGGGGTCGGGAGCCTGTTGAAGCTGGTCTACAAGGAGCAGCTGAAAAATGTGCGCGTCATTCGCCACGACGCGCTTGAAGTGCTGGAGAAAATGATCCCCGACGCCGCGCTCGCCGGGATCCATCTCTTTTTCCCCGACCCCTGGCCAAAGAAGCGCCATCACAAGCGCCGCCTGGTGCAGCCCGCCTTCGCCGCACTCGCGGCGCGCAAGCTGGCCCCCGGCGGGTATCTGCATGCCGCTACGGACTGGGAAGACTATGCGTCGCAGATGGCCGAGGTCCTTGCGGCGGAGCCCGCCTTGCGCCAGACGGAGGACGCCGCAGCGCGCCCTGCAACCAAGTTTGAACTTCGCGGCCTGAAACTCGGTCACAAGGTGCACGACTTCCTTTTCCGCAGGCGTTCCTGACATGTTGCGCTGGATCCTGATTTCAACCGCGTTGCTCTTCGCCGGTGGCGCAGGCGCCGAGCCGTCCACTCGCGACTTCGACTGGTTCGACGAGGCGCGCCAGCGCGCCGTGCCGGTGCGCCTGTACTGGCCGGACGGCGCCAGGCCGGTGCCGCTGGTCGTGTTCTCGCACGGCATCGGCGGCTCGCGGCGCGGCTACAGCTATCTGGGCGAGTACTTTGCCGCCAACGGCGTCGCGAGCCTGCACCTGCAGCACGTGGGCAGCGACCGGTCCCTCTGGACCGGCAATGTACTGTCGCTGGCGGCCAGGCTGCAGGACGCCGCGCAGGAACGCGAGGCCCTCGAACGCGTGCGGGATTTCAGCTTCGCGCTCGACCAGATCCTCACGCACGAGGAATTCGGCAGGCGCATCAACCGCCGGAGTATCGCCGCCGCAGGCCATTCCTACGGGGCGAACACGGCGATGCTGGCCGCGGGAGCGAGCGTGCAGCGCGAGGGCAGGCGGCTCGAGCTGCGCGATCCTCGCGTAAAGGCCGCGCTCCTGCTCTCGGCGCCGCCTTTCTACGGCGAGGACGATCTCAAGGCGATCCTTCATTCCATCACGCTGCCCACCCTGCACGTCACCGCCACCGAGGACGTGATTCGAATCCCCGGCTTTTATTCCCCGGCAAGCGATCGCGTTGCGGTGTTCGACGCCGTCGGCAGTTCGCTCAAGGCGCTCGCCGTGTTCGAAGGCGGCTCGCACAGCATCTTCACCAGCCGCGGCGGCACCGGCGGGACCGAGCTCAATCCGAAGGTGAAGGCGGCGACGAAAGAGCTCGCGCTCGCCTTCCTGCAGCGCGTGTTCGAAGGCAGGGGCGAGGCCCTGCAGCGCTGGCCGGAAACCTACCGCCCGCTGCTCGCGCGCTGGACTAGTCCAGGAACAACTGCTGCAGGTCGTTGAGGAACAGCCGCCCGCGGCGCGTCGGGCGGATGCGCAGGGTGTCCTCCTCGAGCAGGCCCTTGTCCCGCGCCGCCTGCAGCTTACGCAGGATCGTCGCGCCGGGCAGCCCGGTGCGCGCGGCGTAGAGCTCCGCGGGCACCCCGTCCACCAGCCGCAGCGCATTGAGCATGAACTCGAACGGCAGCTCGCGCGGCGCGATGCGTTTCTCCTGCAGCGTACCGGCGGTCGCCATGTACTCGCGCGGCTGCTTCGCGCGCTCGTGGCGCGTGACGCGGTCGGCGAAGCTCAACTTGCCATGCGCCCCCGCGCCGATGCCAAGGTAATCCCCGAACTCCCAGTAGTTCATGTTGTGCAGGCAGCGTCGCCCGGGCCGTGCGAACGCCGAAGTCTCGTAGTGCTCGAAGCCGGCAGCCACGGCCAGTTCCTCCACCGCCAGCTGCATGTCCGCGCAGGCATCGTGCTCCGGCAACTGCGGCGGCTTGCTGTAGAACAGGGTGTTCGGTTCCAGCGTCAACTGATAGGCGGAAAAATGCGTGGTGCCGAATTGCAGCGCTTCGGCAGCATCGGCGCGCGCCTCATCCAGCGTCTGGCCGGGCAAGCCGTACATCACGTCGAGGTTCACGTTGTCGAAAACTTCCAGCGCCATGCCGATCGCGCGGCGGGCTTCATTTGCCGAATGAATTCTTCCCAGGGCTTTCAGCTTTTCATCATCGAAGCTCTGGATGCCGAGCGATACCCGGTTCACCCCGGCCGCGCGATAGCCGCGGAAGCGCCCTGCCTCCGCCGTGCCCGGGTTGGCTTCCAGCGTCACCTCGGCGTCGGGCTCGAGGGGAAGTCGCGCGCGGATCGCGGCGAGCAGCCGATCGATGGACTCGGGCGAGAACAGGCTCGGCGTGCCGCCGCCGATGAAAATGGAGCGCAGCCTCCTGCCCCACACCGAGGGCAGCAATCCCTCCAGATCCGCCACTAGCGCGTCCACGTACTCGCGCTCGGGCAAGGCGTCGGCCTTCTCGTGCGAATTGAAATCGCAGTACGGGCACTTGCGCACGCACCAGGGCAGGTGCGCATAGAGCGCGAGCGGCGGCAGCGCCGTGAAGCGCACCTCGCCCGGTGCGCGCAACACGGCGCTCATTTCAGCATCTCGAGCAAACGCGCCGCGGCAAGTCCGCGGTGGCTGATGCGGTTCTTCTCTTCCGCCGGCAGCTCGGCCGCGGTCAGACCGCGCCCGGGCACCAGGAACAGCGGGTCGTAGCCGAAACCGTTCGCGCCGCGCGGCGCCCGCGCGATCTCTCCGCGCCAGATGCCTTCGGCAACGAGCGGCTGCGGATCGTCTGCGCTACGCACCAGCACCATCACGCAGGCATAGTGCGCCTTGCGTGCATCGCCAAGGCTCGCCAGGAGCTTCGCGTTGTTGCGCGCATCGCGCTCCACCCGGCTGCCTTCGCGCCCCGCGTAGTAGGCCGAGTGCACGCCGGGCGCCCCGCCCAGTGCGTCGACGCACAGCCCCGAATCGTCGGCGAGCGCCGGCAGGCCGCTTGCGCGGCTGGCGTGGCGCGCCTTGGCCAGCGCATTCTCGCGGAAGGTGTCGTGCGGCTCCTCCGCCTCGGCGATGCCCAGGCGCGACTGCGGGATCACCTCGACGGCGAGCGCTGCGAGCAGCGCCGCGATCTCGCACAGCTTGGCTGGGTTGTTGGAGGCGAGAACGATTCGTCTCATTTGGGCATCGTAGGGTGGGCCTTGGCCCACCGTACTTCATCGTGGCGGATTGCGCTTGAGCGCTTGCTTGATTTCGGCGATGGCGCGCTCGATGTCCGCGTCGGTCATGCGCAGGAAATCCGGGTCGGTGGCGCCGAAGTCCTGCACCGCAGTGCTCGCCTCGGCGAGCGGCGCCGTGTGCGGCCCTTCGCGCGGCGGCACCGCATCCTCGTCCCAGGCGAGCGCGAGTGCCGAGATGTTGTCGCAGCCGGGCCCGCCGCGCGTTTCCGCGAGTGCGGCGAGCCGCGCGATGGCCTCCCCAAGCGGCGCCCCGGCCAGCCCTTCGAGCAGCTGGCGCAGCGTGAGCGGCCCCCACAGGCCGTCCGAGCAAAGCAGCAGGATGTCGTCGCGTTCGAGGCGCGCGTGCGACGTCGGCTCGACGCGCGGCGTCTGCACGCCCCCGAGGCACTGCAACAGGCGATTGCGCTGCGGATGCGTGCCGACCGAGTCCCCGTGCAGCTTCCCCTCGTCCACCAACTGCTGCACCAGGGTGTGGTCGCGGGTGCGCGCCTGCAGCTGGCCCTGGCGAACGAGGTAGAAGCGCGAATCGCCGATGTGCGACCAGTAAACGTGCCCATCCTGCACCACGCAGGCGACCACGGTGGTGCGTGGGGTGTCGGCCAGGCCGAGATGCATCGCCTCGCGCAACAGCATGCCGTGCGAGCGGCCCACGGCGCGAAACAGGAACAGGTCCGGGTTGGCGAGCCTCGGCTTGGCGTCGCGCCTGAACGCGGCAGCGATGTGGCGCATGGTGAGCTCGGCCGCCACTTCGCCGTGCGCGTGCCCGCCCATGCCATCGGCCACCACCAGCAGCACCGCCTCGGGCGTGCGCCAGTGGCCGAGGCGGTCCTGGTTGTAGGGACGCTTGCCGGTCCGCGTGTCATGGGCGATGGTGTACTTCATCGGCGGGTCAGCCTCCTCAGCGCTCCTTTGAATTGCTCCAGCAGCGGCACTTCGCCGTGAACCTCGGGCTCCTTCTCCCCGAGCAGCGCCTTCTGCAACGCGAAACCGCTCTGCGGGCGCTGCAGGTGGTCCAGGCGCATGCACCAGTCCACCGTGTCGAGTAGTTCGCTGGTGTACTTGCCCCCGCCGATCTTCCGCGCCGGGATCATGCGGTCCTTCTCCAGTCGCTCCTCGGCCGAGGGCGGCGCACTCGCCGTGAGGCAGGCATAGATGGTCGCGCCGACCGAGTAGATGTCGCTCCAGGGACCGAGCTTGGAGCGATCGGTGTGGTGCTCGGGCGAGGCGAAGCCCGGCGTGTACATCGGCGGCAGCGTGGGCGCTTCGCCCGAGAGCATCTGGCGTGCGGCGCCGAAGTCGATCAGCAGCGGAGTGCCGTCGTTCCTCAGGTAGACGTTGCCCGGCTTGAGGTCGAGGTGCAGCAGCTTGTTGGTGTGCACTTCGCGCAGGCCGTTCATCAGCGTGGCGAAGGTGTTGCGGATCCAGCTCTCGCGCAGGGCGCCGCGCTTCGCGTGGATGTGCTCCTGCAGCGTGCGGCCGCGCTCATAGCGCATGACCAGGTACACGGTGTCGTTGGCGCGGAAAAAATTCAGCACGCGCACCACGTTCGGGTGGCCGAGGCTCGCCAGCGCGCGCCCCTCCTCGAAGAAGCATTTCATGCCGTAGCGGAAGGCGGCGGCCTGGTCTTCCGATACCTTGGGCTCGAGTGCATCGCCAGCGCGTAGTGCGAGCGAGGCCGGCAGATACTCCTTGATCGCCACCGGCGTTTCGTTCTCGTCGTGCGCCAGGTAGACAAACGAGAAACCGCCGGAGGCCAGCACGCGCAGGATGCGGTAGTTCTGCAATTGATGCCCTTCCGGCAGCGGCTGGTTGGCTTGGGCCGGCATCTCCCCTATGATACCTGCTTCGAATCGCGCACTTTCCCGCGTAACGTTCAACGTCCCCTTGATCCACAGCATGACTGGATATGCGCTTGCCGCCGCAGAGCATCCGCGCGGCGCGCTGAGCCTCGAGTTGAAATCGGTCAACTCGCGCTTCCTCGACCTGCAGTTCCGCGTCGCCGAAGAACTGCGCGCGCTCGAGCCGCTGCTGCGCGAGGCGATCACCGCGCGCGTGGCGCGCGGCAAGCTGGATTGCCGGCTGTCGTTCGCGCCGGGCGCCGCCGGCGTGCAGTCGCTCGATCGCGCTGCGCTGGATGCATTGCGCCGCGTCGCGGAGCAGGCGCAGCAGGCATTTCCGCAGGCGGGGCCGCTGCGCCTGGGGGACGTGCTGCGCTGGCCCGGCGTGCTCGCCGGCAGCGCGCTCGACGC
>CAZVZV010000350.1:0-1564 GCA_964631735.1 uncultured Enterobacteriaceae bacterium | reverse complement strand
CCGGGTAATAGCGCGTCTGGGCGTAACTGCCGTTCGTGTGCAGCCAGTTCGACGCCTGCCCGCCGGCGCCGTTGAGCTGCTGCTGGGTCACGTTGATAGTCTTAGGCACGCCGGCGGCCGCGGCCGCGGGCGCTGGCTTGGATTCTTGGGCGAACGGAGCAGTTGCGGCAAGCGCGAAGGCGAGCCCGCTGGCTAGGACATACGAGGTCTTCATTTTCATTCCCTTTGAGTGGTCGACAAGCTGATCTTGATTGCCGGGCACGGAATCATAATGCAACATACGGCGCGTGGGAAACAATCGATGACGCTACTGCACGCCTTTCTCGTACTCGCCACCCTCGCGGCCTGCGCCGGCAATGCTGCTGCGCAAACGCGGAATGTCAATTTCGAGCTGCTGCTAGCCGCCCGAAGCGGGAGCGAGGCATCCGTGCGGGCGTGGATCGATCAGGGCGCCAACCCGAATTCCCGCAACCGGCTGGGCGATACCGCGTTGAATATTGCGGCGCACAACGGGCATCTCGCCCTTGCCAATCTGCTCATCGAGCGCGGGGCGGATGTGAACATCGCCAACCTGGCCCGGGTGTCGCCGCTGATGAGCGCCGCCTTCGGCGGCCACGGCGAGATCCTCGCGCTGCTGATCGCCCGCAAGGCCGACTTGCACCCGATTGACCGGGTACAAAAGACGGCGATGATCTACGCCGCCGGCAATGGCCGGACCGACTGCGTGCGGACATTGCTCGACGCCGGCGTGGGGGTGAACGCGCGCTATGCCAACGGCTCCACGGCGCTCATGTGGGCCTCGGCCTATGGACACGCCGACACGGTGAAGCTGCTGCTCGCGCGGGGCGCTGATCCTGCGCCGCGGGACGAGCGCGACAAGACCGCGTTGGCGATCGCGCTCGAGCAGGGGCATGCGGCAGTCGCCGAGGCGTTGCGCTCCGCCGGAGCCCTCAATTAGCTGGCCGGGTCGGGAGGCTGCCTTGGGGCGCGGTCATCCGCTGGCGTGCGCCCTGGTTGCGCTGCTGCTTGCCGTAACGCCGCGCCTGCCCTTGGCGCAAGGCGAGACGCGGCCGGCGGCGGATGGCGTGGTGGTTACCGCGACCCGCGTCGACCAGCCCAGCCTCGAGATTCCCGCCTCGATCGACCGGCTGTACGGCGAGGACCTGCGCGAGGGCCGCCCGCAGGTGAACCTGTCCGAGAGCCTGGGCCGCGTGCCCGGCATCGTGGTGCTGAACCGCCAGAATTACGCGCAGGATCTGCAGATCTCGTCCCGCGGCTTCGGCGCGCGAGCCACGTTCGGTGTGCGCGGTATCCGCATGATCGCCGATGGCATCCCGGCCAGCATGCCGGACGGGCAGGGGCAGTCGGCGACCTTCGACCTGGGATCGGCGAGCCGCGTCGAGGTACTGCGCGGGCCTTTTTCGAGCATGTATGGCAATGCGGCGGGGGGTGTGATCAACGTGATCACCGAGGACGGGCCGGCGGTGCCGACGCTGGAAGCCGGGTTCTATGGCGGGAGCTACGACACTTGGCGCAGCGCGCTCAAGTTCGGCGGCCAGTGGGG
>CAZVZV010000349.1:0-10616 GCA_964631735.1 uncultured Enterobacteriaceae bacterium | reverse complement strand
GTCTTGATGTGCGGCTTGACCGTGAGGCCGAGCTCGACCGCCTTCTTGGCGAGCAGGCCGGCGGCGAGCAGCACGCCGGGGTTCGATGTATTGGTGCAGGAGGTGATCGCGGCGATCAGCACGTCGCCGTGCCTGATCTCGGTCCCGTCGTATGCCTTGTGCGCCTTGCCGAGGTCCTCCGGCTTCCTGGCGAAGCCGTTCTCGGCCACGGGTTTCGAGAACAGCGACGTGAAGGTCGCCTTCACGCGGTCCAGGTTGATGCGGTCCTGCGGCCGTTTCGGGCCGGCGAGGGAAGGCATCACGCTCGACAGGTCGAGTTCCAGCGTCTGGCTGTAGTCGATGTCACCCTTCTTCGGCACGCCAAACATGCCCTGCGCCTTGAAGTAGGCGGCGAAGGCCTCGATCTCGGCGTCGGTGCGCCCGGTGCCCCTGAAGTAGTCCAGCGTCTTCTCGTCCACCGGAAACAAGCCCATGGTGGCGCCGTACTCGGGCGCCATGTTTGCGATGGTGGCGCGGTCGGTGACGCCCAGCGATGCGGTGCCTTCGCCGAAGAACTCGACGAACTTGCCCACCACCTTGGCCGCGCGCAGCATCTCGGTGACCGTGAGCACCAGGTCGGTGGCGGTGCAGGCGGGGTGCAGCTTGCCCCTGAGGTTCACGCCGACCACGTCGGGCGTAAGGATGTAGACCGGCTGGCCGAGCATGCCTGCCTCGGCTTCGATGCCGCCCACGCCCCAGCCCACCACGCCGATGCCGTTGATCATTGTTGTGTGGCTGTCAGTGCCAACCAGCGTGTCGGGGTAGTAGACGCCGTCCTTCGACTTGTGCACGCCGCGTGCCAGGTATTCCAGGTTCACCTGGTGCACGATGCCGATGCCAGGCGGCACCACCTTGAAGGTGTCGAAGGCCTGCATGCCCCACTTCATGAACTGGTAGCGCTCCACGTTCCTGCGGAATTCCAGTTTCATGTTGAGGTCGAGCGCGCTCTTGGTGCCGTAGTGGTCGATCTGCACCGAGTGGTCGACCACCAGGTCCACCGGCACCAGCGGCTCGATGACCTTGGGGTCCTTGCCCATGCGCTTGGCCACGCCGCGCATCGCGGCGAGGTCGCACAGCAGCGGCACGCCGGTGAAGTCCTGCAGCAGGATGCGCGCCAGCACGAAGGGAATTTCCTCGGTGCGAGTCGCGTTCGGCTGCCACGCCGCGAGCTGCTGCACGTGCGCCTCGGTGACCTTCTTGCCGTCGCAGTTGCGCAGCACCGACTCGAGCACGATGCGGATGGAGAGCGGCAGCCTTTCGACCTTCAGGCCCAGGGCCTTGCCCAGCCGGGGCAGCGAATAGAACTTGCCGCCCTTGAGCGGCTGCAGAGTGTGGTGCAGGTTGTGCATGGTCATTGGTCCTCTTTGCGCCTGATCTGTACGTCGTAAACCAGGCCCTTGTCGTCCTGGCAGGTGCCGCTCCCGCTGCCGGTGTTGGCGCCCACCAGGTCGCAGCGCAGGCCGCTGCCGTCGTCCGCGCGCAGCAAGGCCTTGGCCGCCGATCCCGCCGATTGGTCGACGATCACGGTGGTGCCAATGCCAGTGCGGCGACCGCCGAAGGCCCCGCCAATCGCGAAGCCTGTGGTAGGAGGAGGCTGTGCGATCACCCAATTGCCCTTGTAGATGCGCTCGCCGATGCTGACCGTAACACGCGTTTCCTCGCCGGAAGGCGAGACCGCTTCGCCGTAGTAGATCTGGCCGCTGTTGCGCGGCATCAGCGTGAGCGAGTAGGTCGCGGTGCACCCGGCGAGCAGGAGCGCCAGCGCGGCCGGCAGCAAGCGCATCGCTAGGCCACCATCAGGTCGACGAACTCGTTCACCGGCGTCGCCTCGAGGCGGGGCGCATCCAGGCACAGCTCGAGGATCGCTTTCTGCTGCGCCGGCGGGAAGCGCCGGGCGAGATTGGTCCTGAACTTCTCCACCAGCACCGGCATGCCCTCCTTGCGCCGGCGCTTGTGGCCGATCGGGTACTCGCACACGACCTCTTTGAGTTTCGTGCCGTCCTTGAATTCGATGGTGAGCGCGTTGGCGATGGAACGCTTCTTCGGGTCATGGTAGTCCCGCGTAAAGCGTTTGTCTTCGCGGCAAACGATCTTCGCGCGCAACGCGTCGATGCGCGGGTCCTTCGCCACCGCGTCCTCGTAGTCCCCGGCGGTGAGCCGGCCGAACAGCAAGGGCACGGCGACCATGTACTGGATGCAGTGGTCGCGGTCGGCGGGATTGTCCAGCGGCCCCTTCTTGTCGATGATGCGCATGGCGGCTTCGTGCGTGCGGGTGGTGATCTTCTTGATGTCCTTGATGCGATCCTTCACCAGAGGGTGCAGCTGCATCGCGCACTCCACCGCCGTCTGCGAATGGAATTCGGCGGGAAAGGAGATCTTGAACAGCACGTTCTCCATCACGTAGCTGCCGAAGGCGCGCTGGAACTTGAACGGCTTGCCCTTGAACAGCACGTCGTAGAAGCCCCAGCCCTTTGCCGTCAGCACCGACGGGTAGCCCATTTCCCCGGTCTTGGAAATCAACGCGAGGCGCACCGCGCGCGCCGTGGCGTCGCCCGCCGCCCAACTCTTCCTCGAGCCGGTGTTCGGCGCATGCCGGTAGGTGCGCAGGCTCTGCCCGTCGACCCAGGCTTGCGAGACGGCGTTCACCACCTGGTCGTAAGTGCAGCCCAGCATCTGCGCGATTACCGCGGTGGAGGCGACCTTTACCAGCACCACGTGGTCCAGCCCCACGCGGTTGAACGAATTCTCCAGCGCCAGCACGCCCTGGATCTCATGCGCCTTGATCATGGCGGTGAGTACGTCCTTCACCTTCAGTGGCTGGCCTTTGCGCGACAGCCAGTCCGCGGCGGCGAGGATGCCGCCCAGGTTGTCGGAGGGATGACCCCACTCCGCGGCCAGCCAGGTATCGTTGAAGTCCAGCCAGCGGATCATGGCGCCGATGTTGAACGCTGCCTGCACCGGGTCGAGCTGGAATTTCGTGCCCGGCACCCGGGCGCCGCGGGGTGTCACGGTTTCAGGATCGATGGGCCCCAGCAGCTTGGTGCAGGCCGGGTACTCGAGCGCCTCGAAGCCGCAGCCCAACGTGTCCATCAGGCAATGGCGCGCGGTGTCATAGGCCTCGGCGCTGTTGACGCTGTACTTGGTCGCGTAGTCCGCGATCAGCTTGAGGACCCGGTCGGGCTTGGGGCGGACGTTGGAAATGTGCGAGGACATCAATCTTTTTCAGCCAGGGGCTGGAAGGTGTATTCGGCGCCGCCGGAACGCGGCGCGTGGCGCGCAGGCGGTGGCGCGACCTGGGCCGGATCCTTGTCCCACCAGGCGGCGCGGCCCTTCTTTTGTGACTCGACCTCCTCGGGATGCGCCGCGAGGTACTCGCGCATGAACCTGGTGAGTTCGGACTCATACATGGTTATTTGCGCTCCTTGAGCGGCACCCAGCCAAGGTTCTCGGGCCCGGTGTAGTTGGCGCTGGGGCGGATGATCTTGCCGTCGATTCTCTGCTCGATGACGTGCGCCGACCAGCCGCTGGTGCGCGCGATCACGAACAGCGGGGTGAAATGCAGCGTCGGCACGCCCAGACGGCTGTAGGACACCGCGCTGAACCAGTCCAGGTTGGCGAACATCTTCTTCTCCGCCCACATCACCGACTCGATACGTTCGGCGATCTGGTACTGGGTCATGTCGCCGCTTTCCTTCGACAGGCGCTCGGCGACCGCCTTGATCACCTTGTTGCGCGGGTCGCCGGTGGTGTAGACCGGATGGCCGAAGCCGATCACGATCTCCCTGGCCGCCATGCGCCGCCGCACGTCCGCTTCGGCCTCGTCCGCCGATCGGTAACGCTTCTGGATCTCGTCGGAGACCTCGTTGGCACCGCCGTGCTTGGGTCCCCTCAGGGCGCCGATGCCGCCGGTGATCGCCGAATACATGTCGGAGCCGGTGCCGGCGATCACGCGGCAGGTGAAGGTACTGGCGTTGAATTCGTGCTCGGCGTACAGGACGAGCGAGGTATGCATCGCGCGCACCTGCGAAGGCGAGGGCGACCTGCCATGCAGCAGGCGCAGGTAGTGCCCGCCGATCGAGTCGTCGTCAGTTTGCGTCTCGATGCGCCTGCCGCCGTGCGCAAAGTGATGCCAGTACAGCAGCATCGAGCCGAAGCTCGCCATCAGGCGATCGGCGATGTCGCGTGCGCCTTCGACAGGATGCGCTTCCTTCTCCGGCTCGAGCGTACCCAGCACCGAGCAGCCGGTGCGCATGACGTCCATCGCGTGGGCGGAGGCGGGGATCTGCTCCAGCGCGGATTTCAGCGCCGCGGGGAGTGCACGCAGTTTTTTCAGCTTCGCCTTGTAGGCGGCCAGCTCGGCCGCGTTCGGCAGCTTCTCGTGCACCAGCAGGTAGGCCACTTCCTCGAACTCGGCCAGATCGGCGAAGTCGAGGATGTCGTAGCCGCGGTAGTGCAGGTCGTTGCCGGTGCGGCCGACGGTGCACAGGGCGGTGTTGCCAGCCGGCACGCCGGACAACGCAACCGATTTCTTAGGTTTGGGGACGGACGGCAAAGAGCTCATCGAGTTTTTTCTCGTACGAGTGGTAGTCGAGGTAGCGGTAAAGGTCGTCGCGGGTCTGCATCGTCCCGAGCACGCCTTTTTGCGTGCCGTCGCGCCGGATCGCCTCATAGGTCTTGAGCGCCGCCGCGTTCATCGAGCGGTAGGCCGCGCAGCAGAACAGCACGATGTCCACGCCCGCGCTGCCCAGCTCATCGCGGGTGTAAAGCGGCGTGTGGCCGAACTCCGTGATGTTGGCGAGGATCGGCACCTTCACCGCCTGCCTGAATTTCCGGTACATGGCGAGGTCGGTCATCGCTTCGGGAAAGATCATGTCGGCGCCGGCCTCGACGCAGGCCACAGCCCGCTCGATGGCGTGCTCGATGCCTTCCACCGCCAGGGCGTCGGTGCGCGCCATGACCACGAACTGGCTGTCGCTGCGCGCGTCGACCGCGGCTTTCACGCGGTCGGCCATTTCCTCCTTCGACACGATTTCCTTGCCGGGGCGGTGGCCGCAGCGCTTGCTCTGCACCTGGTCTTCGATGTGCATGCCGGCGGCGCCGGCCTTGGTGAAGGAGCGTACCGTGCGCGCGATGTTGAACGCGCCGCCCCAGCCGGTATCCGCATCCACCAGCAGCGGCAGCGAGGACGCATCGGTGATGCGCCGGATGTCGATCAGCACGTCTTCCATGGCGCTGATGCCGAGGTCGGGAACGCCCAGGGAATTGGCGGCCACGCCGCCGCCGGAGAGGTACAGCGATTTGAAGCCGACAGCCTCGGCCATGCGCGCCGCGTAGGCCGTGATCGCGCCGACGCATACGAGGGGCTTCTCCTCTTTCAGCGCCTGCCTGAATTTGGCTCCAGGGGTCATGCGCCGAGCAGGTGTTTCACTGCGTCGCGCTCTTCGTGCAGTTCCTTGAGCGTCGCGTCCATGCGCTTGCGGCTGAAGTCGGACACCTCGATGCCCTTGACGATCTGGTAGCGGCCGCCGCTGCAGGTGACCGGGTAGCCGTAGAGCACGCCTTCGGCGATGCCGTAGCTGCCGTCGGCCGGGATGCCCATGCTCACCCAGTCGCCCGCGGGCGTGCCGAGCGCCCAGTCGCGCACGTGGTCGATGGCGGCATTCGCCGCGCTCGCGGCGGACGACAGGCCGCGCGCCTCGATGATCGCGGCGCCGCGCTTCTGCACCGTCGGGATGAAAGTGCCTTCCAGCCAGGCCTGGTCGTTGATCATCGGCCAGACCTTCCTGCCCTCGCACTCCGCCTGGAACAGGTCGGGGTACTGCGTGGCGGAGTGGTTGCCCCAGACCGTCACTTTCTTCACCGCAGCGTTGGGCTTGCCGATCTTCTGCGCGATCTGCGAGGTGGCGCGGTTGTGGTCCAGTCGCATCATGGCGGTGAACTGCGAGGGCTGCAGGCCCTTCGCGTTCTTCAAGGCGATCAGGCAATTGGTGTTGGCCGGGTTGCCGACCACCAGGACCTTCACGTCGCGCCTGGCGACTTTGTCCAGCGCCTGGCCCTGGGGCGCGAATATCTTGCCGTTCGCCTCGAGCAGGTCCTTGCGCTCCATGCCGGGGCCGCGCGGGCGCGCGCCGACCAGCAAGGCCACGTCCACG
Organism: uncultured Enterobacteriaceae bacterium; assembly: GCA_964631735.1. GTDB lineage: Bacteria > Pseudomonadota > Gammaproteobacteria > Burkholderiales > SG8-39 > JAABQT01. The sequence goes on along the minus strand of CAZVZV010000349.1, from coordinate 4,425 downwards.
TCCTTGAATCCGACCATCGGGTCCGACGCCGGCAGCATGCCGTGCAGCAGCGGAAACGCACAGTCATCCAGCTCCATCATCACGCCTTTCAGGGCCTTCTGCGCTTTTTCGTCCGGGATTTCCAGCAGCTGCAGAATCACCGGCTGGTCCTCGCCGAGCATGTCGCCGGCGGCGATGCGAAACAGCAGCGAGTAGCCGATCTGGCCGGCGGCGCCAGTGACGGCCACGCGGACGGGGGCTTTGGACATGTGCGAGGGCTCCACAGGCGAAGAGAAAGTGGCCTGCAATTCTACCGCAGGGACATCGCGAAACGCAGCGCACAAAGAGAACTCGATCGATGCGCTGCGGAGCTATAATCGATTCGGTCGCCACGAGCGGCCACACTTCCGATGGCGAATGCAACAATAAGAAAACCAAGGCCGAAGTACCTCAGCCTCTCCGCGCTGCTGTTCGAAATCCGCCTGCCGATTTCCGGCTGGGTGTCGATCCTGCACCGGGTGAGCGGCTTGCTCCTGTTCCTGGCCGTGCTGTGGCTGCTGTTCCTGCTCGACCGCAGCCTCGACTCCGAGACGGGCTTCGAGTCTGTGCGCCGCTACGCGGGGCTGCCCCTGGTGAAAATCTCCCTGCTGGTGCTGGTCTGGGCCTACTGCCACCATTTCTGCGCCGGCATCCGCTTCCTGTTCCTCGACCTGGACAAGGGGTCGGACCTGGCCACTGCACGCCTCACCAGCGTCATCGTGCTGGTGGCGAGCCTCGCGCTGACGGTGTGGCTGGGATTCAAGTTGTGGTAGAGCGCGCCGTCACCGGAGCGCATTACGGCCTGCGCGACTGGCTGGCGCAGCGCATCACCGCCGCGATCATGGCGGTGTACACGGTGATCCTGCTGGTGGTCCTGGTCGGCGGCGTGCCGATCACCTACCCGGTGTGGAAAGACCTGTTCGCACAGGGCTGGATGCGCGTCGCGACGCTGCTGTTTGCCGTCAGCCTTGCCTGGCACGGCTGGGTCGGCATGCGCGACATCCTGATGGATTACGTGAAACCGGCTGGCGGGCGCCTCGCCCTGGAAGTCGCGGTGCTGCTGTCGCTCGCCGGCGCTCTCGGCTGGACCGTGCAGATTCTGTGGCGATGAGCGTGGCGCTGCCGGTACGCAGATTTGATGCGATCGTGGTGGGGGCGGGGGGCTCTGGCATGCGAGCGGCGCTGGAACTTGCGCGCGCCAATCTCAAGGTGGCGGTGCTCACCAAGGTATTCCCGACACGCTCGCATACGGTGGCAGCCCAGGGCGGCATTGCCGCGCCGCTCGCCAATTCCACCGAGGACAACTGGCACTGGCTCATGTACGACACCGTGAAGGGGTCGGACTACCTCGGCGACCAGGACGCGATCGAGTACATGTGCCGGCGCGCGAACGAAGTGGTGGTCGAGCTCGAACACATGGGCATGCCTTTCGACCGGCTGGAGAACGGCAAGATCTACCAGCGGCCTTTCGGCGGCCACACGCAGGACTACGGCAGCGCGAAGATGGCGATGCGCTCCTGCGCCGCCGCCGACCGCACCGGCCACGCCATGCTGCATACGCTTTACCAGCAGAACGTGCGCGCCAACACGCAGTTCTTCGTCGAGTGGATGGCGCTCGACCTGATCCGCGACCCGCAGGACGGTGCGGTACTCGGCGTGACCGCCCTGGAGATGGAGACCGGCGAGCTGTCCATCCTGCAAGCCAAGGCGACGCTGTTCGCCACCGGCGGCTCCGGGCGCATCTTCGCCGCGAGCACCAACGCTTTCATCAATACCGGCGACGGCCTCGGCATGGCGGCGCGCGCCGGCATTCCGCTCGAGGACATGGAGTTCTTCCAGTTTCATCCCACCGGGATCCAGGGCGCCGGGATACTCATCACCGAGGGCGTGCGCGGCGAAGGCGGCTACCTGCTGAACAAGGACGGCGAGCGCTTCATGGAGCGCTACGCGCCCAACGCCAAGGACCTTGCCAGCCGCGACGTGGTGTCGCGCGCCATGACCACCGAGATCAAGGAGGGGCGCGGCTGCGGGCCGGATGCGGATCACCTCTTGCTCAAGCTCGACCACCTCGGGCCGGAAGTGATCAATCAGCGCCTGCCGGGCATCCGCGAGATCGCCATCAAGTTCGCCAACGCCGATCCGGTCCGCGAGGCGATCCCGGTGGTCCCCACGGCGCACTACCAGATGGGCGGCATCCCGACCAAGTACACGGGGCAGGTGGTGGTGCCGGAGGGCGCCAACTCGGAGAGCATCCTGCCGGGCTTTTACGCCGTGGGCGAGTGCGCCTGCGTATCGGTGCACGGCGCCAACCGCCTGGGCACCAATTCGCTGCTGGATCTCCTGGTGTTCGGCAAGGCCTCGGGCGAGCAGGTGATCAAGGACCTTCGCGTGCTGCCCAGCCCGCACCGCAACCTGCCCAGGGACGCCGGCGAACTGTCGCGCTCGCGGGTTGCGCGGCTGGACGCGAACGCCGACGGCGAGCGCGTGGCGGACGTCGGCAACGACCTGCGGCGGGCCATGCAGGCGCATTGCGGAATCTTCCGCTTTCCCGAGGATCTGTTGAAAGGCATCGACAAGGTGAAGGAGATCGCCTCTCGCGCCCAGAGGACCTGGATCAAGGATAAGTCGAAAGTGTTCAACACCGCGCGCGTCGAGGCGTTCGAGCTGGACAATCTGGTGGAAGCGGCAATGGCGACCATCGTCTCGGCCGAGGCGCGCAAGGAATCGCGCGGCGCGCAATCGCGCAGCGATTTCCCGGAGCGGGACGACAAGCACTGGATGAAACACACGCTCTGGTACAAGGAAGGCAATCGCCTCTCCTACAAGCCGGTGCACCTCAAGCCGATGAGCGTAGAAACCTTCGAACCAAAGGTTCGAACCTATTAGCAACCCAGGGACCGCACCAACTGATGAAACTATCCATTTACCGCTACGACCCGGACAAGGACCAGCGTCCTGCCATGCAGGACTACGACGTCGAGCTGGAGCATGCCGACCGCATGCTGCTCGATGCCCTGGTGAAGGCCAAGGTGCAGGACGACTCGTTGTCGTTTCGCCGCTCCTGCCGCGAGGGTGTGTGCGGCTCCGATGCGATGAACATCAACGGCAAGAACGGGCTTGCCTGCGTGACCAGGGTCGCCGACCTGCCGGACCACGTCACGCTGCGGCCATTGCCGGGCCTGCCGGTGATCCGCGACCTGATCGTGGACATGACGCAGTTTTTCAAGCAGTACCACTCGATCAAGCCTTACGTGATCAACAACGATCCACCGCCTGAGCGCGAGCGGCTGCAGTCGCCCGCGCAGCGCGAGGAGTTGAACGGGTTGTACGAATGCATCCTGTGCGCCTGCTGCTCGACTGCCTGCCCGTCGTTCTGGTGGAACCCGGACAAGTTCGTCGGCCCGGCCGGCCTGCTGCAGGCCTACCGCTTCATCGCCGACACGCGCGACCAGGCCACCAGCGAGCGGCTCGACGACCTCGAAGACCCGTACCGCCTGTTCCGCTGCCATACCATCATGAATTGCGTCGACGCCTGCCCCAAGGGACTCAACCCGACCAGGGCGATCGGCAAGATCAAGGAAATCATGGTGAAGAGGATCGTATGATGGACCGCGTGGCGCGCGAACGGTTGAAGTGGAAGTGCCGCCGCGGCCTGCTCGAGCTCGACCTGGTGCTGGAACGTTACCTGCGCAGCAACCCGGGGGACGCGGAGCTGTCCGAGCTGCTGGACTTGCCGGACAACGATTTGTGGGACATCGTCAGCGGCCGCAGTGATCGCTACGATGTGAGATTCAACGGCATCGTGGCGCGATTGCGCGCCGGCTAAGGAAGGACGCCATGGACAAGAAAGCGACGCTTACCCTGCACGACGGGCGCAAGCTCGAGTTCCCGATGCTCTCCGGCAGCATCGGGCCGGACGTGATCGACATCCGCTCGCTCTACGGCAAGGCGGGCGTGTTCACCTACGACCCCGGCTACCTCTCCACCGCGAGCTGCAATTCGACCATCACCTACATCGACGGTGACGCCGGCGTGCTGCTCTACCGTGGCTACCCGATCGAGCAGCTGGCGCAGCACTGCAACGTCCTCGAGGTCTGCTACCTGTTGCTGTACGGGGAACTGCCGAAGCAGAAGCAGAAGGACGATTTCGTGGGCATCGTCACCCATCACACGATGGTGCACGAGCAGCTGGCGCGCCTGTACCAGGGATTCCGGCGCGACGCTCATCCGATGGCGGTGATGGTGGGCGTGGTCGGCGCGCTGTCTGCGTTCTACCACGACGCGCTCGACATCAACAACCCCGAGCACCGCAGCATCTCCGCGTTCCGCCTCATCGCCAAGATGCCCACCATCGTCGCCATGTCCTACAAGTACTCGATCGGCCAGCCGTTCGTGTACCCGAGAAAC
>CAZVZV010000348.1:0-10829 GCA_964631735.1 uncultured Enterobacteriaceae bacterium | reverse complement strand
GCTTGGCGTAGTTGACGAGGATCTTGCGCAGCGCGCGCTCGACGAACACGACGAAGGCGGTCACCACCACCACCAGGATGCCGATGCCCAGGACCAGCGGGATCGAGTAGGCGCCGGTGCGCGCCTGCTCGAGCGTGAGCGCGATCGCGTTGGGCAGCCCGGCGGCGATGCCGGCGAAGATGATGATCGAGATGCCGTTGCCGAGGCCGCGCTCGGTGATCTGCTCGCCGAGCCACATCAGGAACATCGTGCCGGTCACCAGGGTCACGACCGTCGTGAACCGGAACAGCAGCCCGGGATCGGCCACCAGCCCCGGTTGGGACTCGAGCGCGAGCGAGATGCCGGTGGCCTGGAAGAGCGCGAGCCCCAGCGTGAAGTAGCGCGTGTACTGCGTGATCTTGCGCTGGCCCGACTGGCCTTCCTTGCGCAGCTGCTCGAGCTGCGGGCTCACCGCGGTCATCAGCTGCATGATGATCGACGCGGAGATGTAGGGCATGATCCCGAGCGCAAAGATCGTGAAGCGCGACAGCGCGCCGCCCGAGAACATGTTGAACAGCCCCAGGATCCCGCCCTGGTTCGAGCGGAAGAGATCCGCGAGCACATTCGGATCGATCCCCGGCACCGGGATGTGCGCGCCGACGCGGAAGACGACGAGCGCCCCGAGGAGGAAGAAGAGACGCTTCTTCAGATCCCCGTACTTGCCGGTCTTGCCGAGTTGTTGGGCTGCGGTGGCCACTGGTGATATGCGATCGGGTTCTATGAGATCGGTTTTTTGCGATCGGGTCTCGATTCGGTTGCGGCGTTACTTCGCTTTGCCCTTGCCGCCGGGCTGGCTCTCCGGCTTCGCGGGCTTCGTCGCTTTTTCCGCCTTCGCGGACTTTTCGCCCTTGCCGGCTTTCTTGGGCTTCGCGGGCTTCTCCGCCGCTGCGGCCAGGGCAGCGACCCAGGCCTTCGGTTCCGGCTGCTTGGGCTCCGGCTTGGGCCGGGTGTCGACGATGGCGCCGCCCGCGGCTTCGATCGCCGCGCGCGCGCCCTTCGTGACGCCCATGTCCTTGACGGTGACCTTGCGAGTCAGGGTGCCCGACAGAACGACCTTCGCTTCGGTCGTGAGACGCGAGACCACGCCCTCCGCCTTCAGCGCCGCGAGGTCGATCGTGTCGGTCTTCATTCGCTCGAGGTCCGAGAGGCGGATCTCGGCGAACGTGTCGCGCGTGAGCGGGGTGAATCCGCGCTTCGGCCGGCGCCGCTGCAGCGGCATCTGTCCGCCCTCGAAGCCCACCTTGTGGTAGCCCCCCGAGCGCGCCTTCTGGCCCTTGTGCCCGCGGCCTGCGGTCTTGCCGAACCCCGAGCCGATGCCGCGGCCGACGCGACGGCGCGGCTTCCGCGAACCGGGCGCCGGCTTGATGTCGTTCAGAAACATGTGTCGTTCTCCGGCCGGTTATGCGTCGACGCGCACCAGGTAGTTGACCAGCTTGAGCATCCCGCGCACCGCCGGCGAGTCCTCGACCTCCACCGTCTGGCGGATCTTGCGCAGGCCGAGGCCGCGCACCGTCTGCTGGTGGTTCTGCCTGCACGCGATCGGGCTCTTAACGAGCGTCACCTTGAGCGTCTTCTTGTCCGCCATGGCTCTTTGTCCGTTCAGGCCGCGGTGATCTCTTCGATGCGCTTGCCGCGCTTGGCTGCCACTTCAGCCGGCGTACGCATGTGCTTCAGGCCGTCCAGGGTCGCACGCACGACGTTGTAGGGGTTGGTCGAGCCGATGCACTTTGCGAGCACGTTGGTGATGCCCATCACCTCGAACACCGCGCGCATCGGGCCACCGGCGATGATCCCCGTGCCCGCGGAAGCCGGCTGCATGAGCACCTTCGAGGCGCCGTGCCGGCCGATGACCGCGTGCTGGAGCGTGCCATTGCGCAGGCTCACCCGGAACAGCTTGCGGCGCGCCTCCTCGAGCGACTTCTGCACCGCGACCGGGACTTCGCGCGCCTTGCCCTTGCCCATGCCGATGCCGCCGTCGCCGTCGCCGACCACGGTGAGCGCGGCGAAGCCGAGCACGCGGCCGCCCTTGACCACCTTGGTTACCCGGTTGACCGCGATCATCTTCTCGCGCAGACCGTCCGAGCGTTCCTCGCTCTGCTGCATCCTGGGCTGCATCTTTGCCATGGCGTGATCCTCAGAACTTCAGACCGCCCGCGCGGGCAGCCTCGGCGAGCGCCTTCACGCGCCCGTGGTAGCGATACCCTGCCCGGTCGAACGCGACCGTCTCGATGCCGGCCTGCTTGGCCTTCTCGGCGATGCGCGCGCCGACCAGTTCGGCCGCCTTGCGGTTGCCGCCGTTCTTCAACTGGGCGCGCACTTCCTGCTCCGCCGTCGAGGCGGTCGCCAGCACCTTGTCGCCGCCCGAAGTGCTGATCTGGGCGTAGATGTGATAGTTGCTGCGGTACACCGTGAGGCGCACCGCGCCGTTGTCGCGGATCCTGAGTCGCGTCTGGCGCGCGCGGCGCAGGCGGGATTCGTTCTTGTCGAGCATGTCGGCTCCGTTGCTCTCGCGTTACTTCTTCTTCGTCTCTTTCAAGACGATCTGCTCATTGGCGTAGCGCACGCCCTTGCCCTTGTAGGGCTCGGGCGGCTTGCTGTCGCGGATTTCCGCGGCCACCTGGCCAACCAGCTGCCGGTCGACGCCGCTGACCACGATCTCGGTCTGCGTCGGCGTGACCACCTTGATCCCCTTGGGCATGTGGTGCACCACCGGATGCGAATACCCGACCGTCAGGTTGAGTTTGTCGCCCTGCGCTTGCGCGCGGTAGCCGACGCCCACCAGGGCGAGCTTCTTCTCGAAGCCCTTGGTCACCCCGGTCACCATGTTGGCGACCAGCGCGCGCAGCGTGCCGGACATGGCATTGGCGTGGCGCGAATTGCCCAGAGCCTTGCACACCAGGGCGTCGCCCTCCTTCTGGATACCGACGTTCGGGTCGCTGGGGCGCGCGATGGTGCCGAGCGGACCCTTGACCGAGATGCTGCCCGCAGCGAGCGTCACCTCGACGCCCTTGGGCAGCGCAATCGGATTCTTGGCGATGCGGGACATCGTTCGCTCCTTACGCCACGATGCACAGCACTTCGCCGCCGACGCCGTCGGCGCGGGCCTTGCGGTCTGTCATCACGCCACGCGAAGTCGACAGGATCGCCACGCCCAGCCCGTTCATCACGCGCGGGATGTCGTCGCGGCCCTTGTACACGCGCAGACCCGGCTTGGAGACACGCTCCAGGCGTTCGATCACCGGGCGGCCGGCGTAATACTTGAGGCCGACGCGCAGTTCCTTGTGCGGGCCTGCGTCGCGCACCGCGAAGTCCTCGATGTAGCCCTCGTCCTTGAGCACCTGGGCGATGGAAAGCTTGAGCCTGGAACAGGGCATCGCCGTCTCCGTATGCCCCACCATCTGGGCATTGCGGATGCGGGTCAGCATGTCGGCGATCGGATCGGTCATGCTCATGCGCGGGTCTCCTTACCAGCTCGCCTTGATCACGCCAGGCACCTCGCCACGCATCGCCAGGTCGCGCAGCTTGCTGCGGCCCAGACCGAACTTGCGGTACACGCCGCGCGGGCGCCCGGTGATGGCGCAGCGGTTGCGCAGGCGCGAGGGCGACGCGTCGCGCGGCAGCTTTTGCAGCTTGGCGCGCGCCGCGTCCCGATCCTCGTCGGCGGCTTTGGCATTGCGGATTACCTCGAGCAGCGCCTGGCGCCTGACCTTGAACTTGGCAACGGTCTGGCGGCGCTTCTTTTCTCGCAGTACTACGGAAAGTTTGGCCATGTGCGGTCCCTCAGTGCTTGAACGGGAAGCGGAACGCGGCGAGCAGGGCCTTCGCTTCGTCGTCCGACTTCGCCGTGGTGGTGATAGCGATGTTCATGCCCCGGAGCGCGTCGATCTTGTCGTACTCGATCTCCGGGAAAATGATCTGTTCCTTGACGCCCAGACTGTAGTTGCCGCGGCCGTCGAAGGCGCGGTTGGAAACGCCGCGGAAGTCGCGGATGCGCGGGATGGCGATGTTGACCAGCCGGTCGAGGAACTCATACATGCGGGCGCCACGCAGTGTCACCATGCAGCCGATCGGAAAGCCGGCGCGCAGCTTGAAGTTGGCGATCGAGCGGCGCGCCTTGGTGATCACCGGCTTCTGCCCGGCGATCCTGGCCATGTCGGCGACCGCGTTGTCCAGCGTCTTCTTGTCGCCCACCGTCTCGCCCACGCCCATGTTGAGCGTGATCTTGCGGATGCGCGGTACCTGCATGGTGGTCTTGTAGCCGAACTTCTGCACCAGCTCGGGCACCACCTTCTCGCGGTAGTGCGCGGCCAGGCGCGCCGGCGGCACCGGCAGCGCAGGCTGCGTGGACTTGGCGGGTTTCTCGGCCGCTTTCTCCGCCGCCTTGGCAGCCTTGGCCGCCTTGTCGGCGGCCCTGCCGGCCTTCTCGGCCTTCTCGGCCTGGGCGGCCTTGTCGGCCCTGTCTGAATGCGGCGCCTTGTCTTTGTCCTTGGCCATCCGGGTCACCTTATGCGTCGACCTGTTCGCCGTTCGACTTGAAAATGCGCACCTTGCGCCCGTCGTCGAGCAGCTTGACGCGCACGCGGTCGGCTTTCTTGGTCGCCGGGTTGAACAGCGCGATGTTCGAGACGTGGATCGGCATGTCCTTGTCGAGGATGCCGCCGGTCACGCCCTTCATCGGATTGGGGCGCGTGTGCTTCTTTACCCGATTGACGCCCTCGACGACGACGAACTCGGCGCTGACGCGACGCAGTACGGTGCCGCGCTTGCCCTTGTCGCGGCCGGTGATGACGATCACCTCGTCGCCCTTGCGTATGCGTTGCATGGCGGGTTTCCTCAGAGTACTTCCGGCGCCAGCGACACGATCTTCATGAAGCGCTCGGTGCGCAACTCGCGCGTCACCGGCCCGAAGATGCGCGTGCCGATCGGCTCGAGCTTGGGGGTCAGCAGCACCGCGGCGTTGCTGTCGAAGCGGATCAGCGAACCATCGGCGCGGCGCACACCCTTTGCAGTGCGCACCACCACCGCGTCGTAGATCTCGCCCTTCTTCACGCGGCCACGCGGCGCAGCATCCTTGACGCTGACCTTGATCAGGTCGCCGATGCTGGCGTAGCGGCGCTTGGAGCCGCCCAGCACCTTGATGCACATGACCGAGCGCGCACCGGTATTGTCGGCAACGTCCAAAATCGACTGCATCTGAATCATCGGTAACTCTCCATCCAACTTGCACCGCAGGGCGGGCAGTCTTGGACCCCGTACGGGTCTGGTGACGGCCCGGTGCGTGCCGGACCGTCGAAGGGCGCGAATTCTAACGTGCAATCCGCGCCTTGCGCAATGTCAAACCAACTTAGATTTCTCGATCAGGCGGGTCACTTTCCAGGCCTTGGTGCGCGAAATCGGCCGGCACTCGGCGATTTCGACCAGGTCGCCCTGCTTGATACCGGCATCCTCCACGTGCGCGTGGTACTTCTTCGAGCGGGTGATGGTCTTGCCGATTATCGGGTGCTGCACCCGCCGCTCGACCAGTACCGTCACGGTCTTCTGCATCTTGTCGCTCACCACCCGGCCTACCAGGGTGCGGGCGCGGCCCGGGGCTTCCTGCGTCGCTGGCTGGTTCATTTGCCCGCCTTCTGCTTCAGTATGGTGCGCACGCGCGCAATGTCGCGGCGCACCTTCTTCATCTGGCTGGTGTTGCCCAACTGCTGCGTGGCGAGCTGCATGCGCAGGCCGAACTGGGCCTTGAGCAGCTCGCTCAGCTCCTTGTTCAGGTCGTCACCGTTCTTCGCGCGAAGTTCGCTCGCCTTCATGGCTTACCCCAGCATCCGATGCACGACAATGGTCTTGAACGGCAGCTTGGCCGAGGCCAGGGCGAACGCCTCCTTGGCGATCGCCGCATCCACGCCGTCCATTTCGTAGATGATTTTGCCGGGCTGGATCTCGCACACGAAGTACTCTGGATTGCCCTTGCCGTTGCCCATGCGCACCTCCGCCGGCTTGGTGGAGATCGGCTTGTCGGGGAACACGCGGATCCAGATGCGGCCGCCGCGCTTGATGTGGCGCGACAGCGCCCGGCGCGCCGCCTCGAGCTGGCGCGCGGTCAGGCGGCCGCGGCCGACGGCCTTCAGACCGAACTCGCCGAAGGACACCTTGTTGCCGCGCGTAGCGACGCCGGTGTTGCGGCCCTTTTGCTGCTTGCGGTACTTGGTACGTGCGGGTTGCAGCATCGCTCAGTTCCTTTTCATGCCTACTCTTTGACGATCTTCTTGGCGCGCTTGACGATCGTCTTGGGCGCTGCGGCCTCGGGCTTCTTCGGCGCTGCCTTCCTGTCGCCTTCGGGCCTGGCTCGCGGCGGGGCCCGGCGCGCGCCGGGTCTGGGTGCCGGCTTCTTCGCCTTGCGCGGCTCCGTGGGCGCCTCGGTTGGCGCCGTTGCCGGTGCCACCGCTGCTGCCGCCGCCGCCCCTGGCAGCGCGGCCAGCGCCTCGGCCTTGGACAGGATTTCGCCTTTGTAGACCCACACCTTGATGCCGATCACGCCGTAGGTGGTCTTCGCCTCGCCGGTGCCGTAGTCGATGTCGGCGCGCAGCGTATGCAAGGGCACGCGGCCCTCGCGATACCACTCCCTGCGCGCGATCTCGATGCCGTTCAGGCGCCCGGAGCTCATGATCTTGATGCCCTGTGCGCCAAGTCGCATCGCGTTCTGCATCGCGCGCTTCATCGCGCGGCGGAACATGATGCGCTTCTCCAATTGCTGCGCGATAGAATCCGCGATCAGCTGTGCGTCGATCTCGGGCTTGCGGATCTCCTCGATGTTGACGTGCACCTGCTGCACGCCCATCAGGCGGCGCAGCTCGGCTTTGAGCGCCTCGATTTCCTCGCCCTTCTGGCCGATCACCACACCGGGACGCGCCGAGAAGATGGTGATGCGCGCGTCCTTGGCGGGCCGTTCGATCAGCACGCGGCCGACGGAGGCGTGCGCCAGCTTCTTTTTGAGGAAGCCGCGCACCTTGATGTCCTCGGCCAGCATCGCAGCGAAATGGCGGCTGCTGGCGTACCAGCGCGAGCTCCAGTTGCGATTGACCGCCAGGCGAAAGCCGATCGGATTGATTTTCTGTCCCATAAGCCCTCGTCAGTCTCCGACCGTGACGTAGATGTTGCAGGAGTGCTTGAGCACGCGGTTTCCCCGGCCCTTGGCGCGGGCCTGAAAGCGCTTGAGGAACGAGCCACGCTCCACCAGCACGCTCTTCACCTTCAGCGCGTCGATGTCGGCACCGTCATTGTGTTCGGCGTTGGCGATCGCCGACTCGAGCACTTTCTTGATGATCGCCGCGCCCTTCTTCGGCGTGAAGGCGAGGACGTTGAGCGCCTTGTCCACCGGCTGGCCGCGGATCATGTCGGCCACCAATCGGCCCTTCTGGGCCGAGAGCCGCACGCCGCGCAGAATCGCCTTGGTTTCCATGCCGGCTCCCTACTTCTTCGACGCCGGAGCAGCGGCCGCTGCCGCGGCGGCCGCCGGCGCTGCGGCGCCGGGTGCCCCTACGGGCGCCCTGCTGCCGCCCACCGCTTCCTCGGTGCGCTTGCCCACCGCGGAGTGGCTCTTGAAGATGCGCGTCAGGGCGAACTCGCCCAGCTTGTGGCCGACCATGTTCTCGGTGATGTACACCGGGATGTGCTGCTTGCCGTTGTGCACGGCCATGGTCAGGCCGATGAACTCGGGCATCACGGTCGAACGGCGCGACCAGGTCTTGATCGGACGCTTGTCGCTTGCGGCGCGCGCCGCGGCGACCTTGTCCATCAGGTGGTGGTCCACGAAGGGACCTTTCTTGATTGAGCGTGCCATGGCTAGCCCTTATTTCGTGCGCCGGTCGCGCACGATCATCACCTGCGTGCGCTTGTTGCGGCGGGTCTTGAAACCCTTGGACTGCTGGCCCCACGGCGACACCGGGGGTTGCCCCGATGAGGTGCGGCCTTCGCCGCCACCGTGCGGATGGTCGATCGGGTTCATCGCCACGCCGCGCACCGTCGGCCGGATGCCGCGCCAGCGCTTGCGGCCCGCCTTGCCGATCGATTCGAGGTTGTGCTCTTCGTTGCCGACCTCGCCGATGGTCGCGCGGCAGTCGACGTGCACCTTGCGGATCTCGCCCGAGCGCAGCCGCAGCTGGGCGTAGGAACCCTCGCGCGCGAGCAGTTGCGCCGAAGCGCCGGCAGAACGCGCCAGCTGTGCGCCCTTGCCTGGCAGCATTTCGATGCAATGCACCGTCGTGCCGACCGGGACATTGCGCAGCGGCAGCGCATTGCCCGACTTGATCGGCGCCTCGGCGCCGGATAGCAGCTGCGTTCCCGCGCCCACGCCCTTGGGCGCCAGCACGTAGCGCCGCTCGCCGTCGGCGTACAGCAGCAGCGCCAGGTGGGAGCTGCGGTTCGGGTCGTACTCGAGGCGCTCCACGGTCGCCAGGATGCCGTCCTTGTTGCGGCGGAAATCCACCATGCGGTAATGCTGCTTGTGGCCGCCGCCCTGATGGCGCATGGTGATGCGGCCATGGTTGTTGCGACCGCTGGTCTTGGACTTCTTGGCGGTGAGGGGCCAGTGCGGCTCGCCCTTGTGCAGCTCTGGCGTGACCACTTTCACCAGCGCGCGGCGCCCGGGAGAAGTGGGTTTGACCTTGATCAGTGGCATGGCTTACTCCGTCGCCGCGAAATTGATTTCCTGGCCGGCAGCCAGGCGCACATACGCCTTCTTCCAGCTGCGCCGCCGGCCCATGAAGCGACCGAAGCGCTTTTCCTTGCCCTTCACGTTGAGCACGGTCACCGACTGCACCTTGGTCTTGAACAGCAACTCGATCGCCGCCTTGACCTGCGGCTTGGTAGCGCTGTCGGCGACGCGGAACACGTACTGGCGATTCTTGTCCGCCACCAGCGTGCTCTTCTCCGACACCACCGGCGCCAGCACCACGTTCATCAGACGGTCGGCTGGGTACTTCTTCGGCGCGCTCACTTGAACATCTCCTCGAAGCGCGCCAGCGCCTTGCGGGTCAGCAGCACGTGCGGAAAGCGCACCAGGGCGAGCGGATTGGTCTGCCGTGCAGCAATCACCACGACGTTCGTCAGGTTGCGCGACGAGAGTTCCAGGTTCTGGTCCACCTCGTCGGTGATCACCAGCACCTGGTCGAACCCCATCGACTTCACCTTCTGGGCCAGCAACTTGGTTTTCGGCGCCTCCAGCTTGAACTCTTCGACCACGCAGAGGCGTTCTTCACGCGCCAGCTGCGAAAGGATCGACATCATGCCGGCGCGCATCATCTTGCGGTTGACCTTGTGGGAGAAGTTCTCATCCGGGCTGGCGGCAAAGATCTTGCCGCCGCCGCGCCACAGCGGACTGGAGGCCATGCCGGCGCGCGCGCGGCCGGTGCCCTTCTGGCGCCAGGGCTTCTTGGTCGACTTGGCGATCTCGCTGCGCTCCTTCTGCTTGCGGGTGCCCATGCGTGCGTTGGCCTGGTAGGCCACCACGACCTGGTGTACCAGGGCTTCATTGAAGTCACGCCCGAAAATGGCGTCCGGCGCGCTGGTCGTGCCCGCCGCTCCCTGGTCGCTGATCAGCTTGAGTTCCATGGCGCGCTCCTCAGGCCTTCGCCGCCGGGCGCACGACCACATCGCGGCCCCTGGAGCCCGGCACGGCGCCCTTGATCAGCAGCAGTTGCCGTTCCGCGTCGACGCGCACCACCACCAGGTTCGACACGGTGCGCGTGGCATCGCCCAAATGGCCGGCCATGCGCTTGCCGGGGAATACGCGGCCCGGGCTCTGGTTCTGGCCGGTCGAGCCGGGCTTGTTGTGCGAGATGGAATTGCCGTGCGTAGCACGGTTAGAGGAGAAGTGGTGGCGCTTGATGACACCGGCAAAGCCCTTGCCGATGGTCACGCCCTGCACGTCCACTTTCTGCCCCACCTTGAACAGGTCGACACCGATCTTGCCGCCCACCTTCAGGTTGGCGAGCTCCTTGGCCTCGGCACGGAATTCCTTCAGCAGGTGGCCCGCCTCGACCCCCGCCTTGGCCAGGTGGCCGGCAAGCGGCTTGCGCACGCGGCTGGCGCGCCGCTTGCCGAACGCCACCTGCACGGCAGCGTAGCCGTCCTTCTCCGGCGTCTTTATCTGGGTGATGCGGTTGTCGGAGACGTCGACCACGGTCACCGGCAGCGTCGTGCCGTCGTCGGTGAAGATGCGCGTCATGCCGACCTTGCGGCCGACCAGTCCAATCGTCATAAAACCCTCTTCTGTTTGACCCGGGACACGCCTACCGATTTCGCCCGGGCGCCGGCTGCAATTGGCCGGCACTGCACTTTGCGTTACTTGACCTTGATTTCCACGTCCACGCCCGCCGGCAGGTCGAGCTTCATCAGCGCGTCCACGGTCTTGTCGGTCGGATCGATGATATCCATCAGCCGCAGGTGCGTGCGGATCTCCAGTTGCTCGCGCGAAGTCTTGTCGATGTGCGGCGAGCGCAGCAGGTCGAAACGCTGCCTGCGCGTCGGCAGCGGCACCGGGCCGCGCACCACTGCGCCCGTGCGTTTCGCGGTGTCCACGATCTCGAGCGCCGACTGGTCGATCAGACGGTAGTCATACGCCTTGAGGCGGATGCGGATGCGTTGGCTTTCCATCGCTTACTCGATGACCTTGGCGACCACGCCGGCGCCGACGGTCTTGCCGCCTTCGCGGATGGCAAAGCGCAGGCCCTGCTCCATGGCGATCGGGGTGATCAGCGTCACCACCATCTTGATGTTGTCCCCCGGCATCACCATCT
>CAZVZV010000347.1:0-2367 GCA_964631735.1 uncultured Enterobacteriaceae bacterium | reverse complement strand
GACTTCTTCGCGCAGCCCGTCGTCGCGGATCCGCTCCAGCACCCGCCGGAACGACTTGACGGCAAACGGCTCCAGCAGCGCGACGTACAGGCCGAAGGCGGTATGGTTGTACGACAGCACCGAGTTTCCGGCGATGTACAGGGGGTGGAAATCGGCGGCGCCGGGCACCTGGAACTTCATGGTGCGTACGGGAATCGGGTGCATCGCAGAATCTTACGCGTCAGCGCGCCGGCTTGAGCGGCTTGCCACGAAGATTTCCTCCAATTTATCAGTCCGTCTGGTACTTCGGCGAACGAGGCCCATGGAGCAACCCGTTCGTCCGGGCCGAAAGCAGCAACAGGCTCGCAGCGCCAGCGTATTTGAAGCTCGTGTCCGAGGTCGTTTCAACGATCTGCGTGAGTACCGCCAGGATCAACAGATCCGCCAAGCGGCCCTGGCCCGCGCTTCTGTTTTCGCTTGACGAAGCGGTTGCACTACCGCGCCAGAGCAACTGCCCGGTTCGCAAATCCACAACGCGAGCCTGGGCGGTAACCCTGGTTTCGCTGGCAATAACGGCATAGCTTGTGCCGTACTTCGTCACTTTGATGTAGACCACCGCATCGGCGCCGAAGATTTCGCGCAGTTTTTGCGGCGACACGTCGTGGATCTCCGCCGGGTTGTTGAGTCCATTCTGGCGGAAGGTCTCGTCCATCAGCGACACCGGCACCACGTAGTAGCCCGCCTCAGCGAGGGGCAACGTGACCTGTGAGAGCACGCCGTACGTAGCGGCGACCTCCGGAGTCTCATTGAGGGGCGGAAGCACGAGCATTGAAACCGGCCGGTTCTGCTTGAACGCGGCGTAGTCGTAGGCCGTGGGCGTAGCGCACGCACTTAGCGCAGCGACCACAAGCAAAGTTACGATGTTGTGCAAACGGGCGCCCATACTCAGGATTTCGGGGCCGTCATTCGCTTGAGCAGGAAATCCATGTACTGCGCGGACTCGGGGAAGCTTGCCTTCTCGGCTTCGAGTTCCTGCTTTGCCTCGCCATCTCGTCCGAGCCGAAGGTAAATCATGGCGAGGTGGGCCCGAAAGCCGGGAGGCAAGGCTGCACCGCGTGCTCGGGCCTTTTGCGCCTGCGCATTCAGAATGCGTAGTTGGTCCTCGGGGCTCGACCTATCGGCCTTGAAATGTTCGTACAACTGACCCTGGAAGCCTTCCCAGTAGTACAGCTGCTGCTTCGGCGCCTGCGCACATCCCACGAGGACACCAACCATGGCGATTGCGGCACCCAGCCTCAGCGGGTGAGCGCTTTTCATCGCAGCCACAACTGTTACCGCGCTCCTTGCGCGGACCACTGCCCACCGTCGAGCCCGTTGACGAGATTGTTCACGGCTTCGCGCATGGCGAGATCAAGCACCTTGCCGTTGAGAGTTGCGTCATAGCCCGCCGTGCCTCCAAAGCCAACCACCTCGCGATTGGAAAGTTGATATTCGCCAGCACCGCGGGCCGAAAAAACCACCTCGGAAGTGAGGCTGTTGACGATGTTCAGAGTCACCTTGGCATACGCGACTTGTGTTTTGCCGCGGCCGAGAATGCCGAACAGCTGTCGATCACCGACATCCTTGCGGCCAAACTCGGCAATGTCACCCGTGACGACGAAATCGGCGCCACGAATGGATTGGCTCTGAGACTTGAACTGCGCTTCCTGCTTGATTTCCGCGAGGTTCTCACGGTCCAGCACATTGAAGCGTTGGGATTGCTGCAGGTGGGAAATCAGCGTTGTTTTGGCCTGACTGCCGAGGCGGTCCACGCCATCGGTGAAGATGCCCCGCATGAAGCCCGAACGATTGTCGAACTTGCCCACGGAGACGGGAACTCGTGTGCCATGAAATGGCGTGACCGCGGATTCCACCTTGGCTACTTCGACGCTGCGAGAAGATTCGGTGGCGCAGCCGCACACTCCGAGAAGAACCGCGGTTGCAAATGCAGTGAAAGGAAATCGAGACATGACGCCCTCCATCTTCTTCTTCCTGGTATTCACTATTGGTGGAAACAACAATACGCATCGCCAAACCATGTTGCGATCACATGGCCATGCGATGTCGGCAAACTGCCAGACTCGCGGAGGGCTAAGTCAAAATTCTGGTACGCCGTCCTCGACCGTGAAATTCGACCTAGCGCCGCGCGTCACGCTTATCGCCACAAACTCATTGGGCCTATTACGGTTGCGCTGGAATCGATAGCAGTTGGCTGGCCCACTACCTGCCGCGACACACACCCAATCGTCGCCTTTAACTTCCCAGGTGCGCGGAATTCGCTGGCCACCCGCGATTAAGATCCCCTTGCCGTCACTTCGGAAGTGACCAACGAAGGGACTGCCGTCCCCT
>CAZVZV010000346.1:0-2616 GCA_964631735.1 uncultured Enterobacteriaceae bacterium | reverse complement strand
GACGCGTTCGTGCAGATCGACGACTTCACCAACGAGGGGGTGGTGGTGTCGGGCTCCTGGCAGTTCCAGGCCAACATCCTGGCGTCGAAAAAGCGGCCGATCGCCACCGTGGTGCCGGTAGAGGGCGCGACCGGTTGGGCGGACACGACCATGATGCACGTCGAGGCGAAGCACCCCAACTGCGCCTATATGTGGCTGGAGCACTCGATCAACAAGAAACTGCAGGGCGACCTGTCCGCGTGGTTCGGTTCGGTGCCGGTGGTGCTGGATGCCTGCAAGGGCAACGCGCTGCTCGGCGACAAGGGTTGCGAGGCGCGCGGCCTGGGGAGCTTCGAGAAGATCAGGTTCTGGCGCACCCCGACTGCCAAGTGCGCTTCGCACGGCGACGCCTGCATCCCGTATTACCGCTGGGTGAGCGACTACATCGCGATCCTGGGCGGCCGCTAGCCGGCGCCTGAAAGCCGGACGTCCGCCGCCTGCGCGGCCGGCGGGCGCCGGCGCACGCTCATGACTCACGCCGTCGCGCTGGAGCGGGTGTACTGCGAGTACGGCGCCGTCAAGGCAGTCGACGGCGTCGATCTCGCCATCGCCGCGGGCGAGTTCTTCACCCTGCTCGGCCCCTCGGGCTCGGGCAAGACCACCTGCCTGCGCATGATCGGCGGCTTCGCGCTGCCGACCGCGGGGCGGGTGCTGATCGAGGGCCGCGACCTGACCGACGCGCCCCCCTACGCGCGGCCGGTGAATACGGTATTCCAGGACTACGCGCTGTTTCCGCACATGAACGTGCGCGACAACGTCGCCTACGGCCTGATGGTGCGCGGCGTGGAAAAGGCCGAGCGCCACCGGCGGGCCGTGCAGATGCTGGAGCTGGTGCGCCTGCCCGGCGTGGGCGAACGGCGCCCGGGCCAGCTCTCCGGCGGACAGCGCCAGCGCGTCGCGCTCGCACGCGCCCTGATCAACGAGCCGCGCGTGCTGCTGCTCGATGAGCCGCTGGGGGCGCTCGATCTCAAGCTGCGCGAGCAGATGCAGGCCGAGTTGAAGGCGTTGCAGCGGCGCCTGGGCATCACCTTTCTGTTTGTCACCCACGACCAGCACGAAGCGCTTTCCATGAGCGACCGCGTCGGGGTGATGAACCGCGGGCGCCTGGAGCAGGTCGGCACGCCGCGCGAGATCTACGACTCGCCCGCGACGCGCTTCGTCGCCGAGTTCGTCGGCGCGGCCAATCTGCTCGAAGGCGATGCCGCGCGCCGATTTGCCGACGGCGCCGAGTGCGCCCTACTGCGGCCCGAGCGGATCCGGCTGGGCGCGGAGAACGGCGCGCGCGTGGGCGGTATCGTCGCCGACAGCCAGTACTTCGGCTCGTTCGTGCGCCTGCGGGTACAGGTGGAAGCCATGATGCTTGCCGTGGACCTGGGGGCGGCCGCCGGCGCACCGCCGCCGAGCGGCGCGCGAGTGAATCTGCACTGGGACGCGAGCGCCATCCATCGCCTCGGGGTCGGCGCGGCAGGCGGTGCATGACGGCGATGGCGCTCGAAGGCGCGCCGCGTTCGCTGCGGCTGCGTGTGTCCGACACGCTCTACCGGCGCCGCGCGCTGCTGGTGCTGCTGCTGCTGGTGCCGCCGCTGCTCTGGGTGGGCGTGGTGTATGTCGGTTCGCTGCTCGCGCTGCTCGCCAACAGTTTCTTCGGCCTGGACCATTTCAGCGGCCAGGTGGTGCGCGAGTTCACGCTGAAGAATTTCGCCGAGCTCGGCACTGGCGCCAACCTGGACGTGGTGGCGCGCACGGTGGGGATGGCGCTCGCGGTCACGCTCGCCTGCGTCGCGCTGGCGCTGCCGGTGGCGTACACCATGGCGCGCTACGCCAGCGGCGCCACCAGGGCAGCGCTGTACATCGCGATCATGCTGCCGCTCTGGTCGAGCTACCTGGTGCGGCTCTACGCCTGGAAGCTGCTGCTCGCCAAGGAAGGCGCGATCTCCTGGGTGCTCGCGAAGCTGCACCTCACCTGGGTGCTCGAAGCGCTGCTCGCCACGCCGGTGATCGGCGGGCATTCGCTTTCGTTCTCGCCGCTCGGCACCTTCATCGTATTCGTCTACCTCTGGCTGCCGTTCATGATCCTGCCGATCCAGGCGGCGCTCGAGCGCGTCCCGGCCTCACTCATCGAGGCTTCGAGCGACCTCGGCGCGCGCCCGGCGGGCACCTTCTGGCGCGTGGTGTTTCCGCTCGCGGTGCCCGGCATCGCCGCCGGCTCGATCTTCACCTTTTCGCTCACCTTGGGCGACTACATCGTGCCGGGGGTGATCGGCGACTCCTCGATGTTCATCGGCCAGGTGGTATCGCTGCAGCAGGGCACCGCCGGCAATATCCCATTCGCCGCCGCGCTGTCGCTGGTGCCGATCGTGGTGATTGCTCTGTTCCTCTGGGGCGCCAAGCGCCTGGGCGCCTTCGATGCGCTCTAGCGACGCGCGCCGCGCGCCACTCGGGCTGCGCGCCGCGGCGTGGGCGGTGATCGCGTTTCTGCATGTGCCGCTGGCGCTGATCGTGCTCTATGCGTTCAGCGCCGAGGACCAGTCCTACGTCTTCCCGCCGCCGGAGCTCACCGTGCGCTGGTTTGCGGTG
>CAZVZV010000345.1:0-2963 GCA_964631735.1 uncultured Enterobacteriaceae bacterium | reverse complement strand
TCCACCCAGGCATCGTCGCCGCGTACGTAGAGCTGGAAGCAGCGCAGCGTGTCCGCGGCCGCGGCGGTTTGTTCCAGACCCGGCTGGCAAACCGACGAGAGCATCTGCGGCACGCCGAACTGCGCCGCGGCGCGCGCAGCTGCGGCGGCACCGCCTTCGACCAGGGATTCCAGGCCGCCGATCGGTGCGAGCAACACCGGCAAGCGCGTGTGCCTGCCGAGGAACGCCGCGCCGGTGTCGATCCGGCTCACATCGCGCAGCACGCGGGGCCGGAACGCGATCGAGTCGAGCGCCTGGCGGTTGCGGCGCACCGTCGTCTCGGTTTCGGCGCCGCCGATGAGGTAATTCCACGGCCCCGGCGCCAGATTGGCGCGCGCAGCGGCGACGATTTCCTGCAGGGTGAGAAACTCTTCGGGGTGCGGCGCGTTCATGGTGCTAGTCCAGGTCCTGCATATCCGGCGGCGACAGTTTCAAGGCGGCCGCGCCCGCATTCTCTTCCAGGTGCTCGAGCCTGCCGGTGCCCGGAATGGGCAGCATTGCAGGCGATTTCGCCAGCAGCCATGCGATCGCCACCTGCGCTGGCGTAGCCTTCAGTCGCGCGGCGACTTTCTTTACTTTCGCCGATCTGAGCGCTGAGCCTGCCCCGAGCGGATACCAGGGCAGGAAGGCGATGCCGAGTTTTTCGCAGGACTGCAGCACGTCCTCCGACGATCGGTTGTCGATGCTGTAGCTGTTCTGCACCGAGACCACGGGCGCGATGCGCCGCGCCTCGCTCATCTGCGCGACGCTGACATTCGACAGGCCGAGGTGACGGATCTTGCCAGCCTTCTGCAACGCGGCCAGTGCGCTGAAGGATTCGGCGAACGGCACCCTCGGATCCGGCGCGTGCCACTGGTACAGGTCGATGCGCTCGAGCTTCAGGCGCTTGAGGCTTCCCTCGAGCGCGCGGCGCAGGTGCTCGGGACGGCCATCGGGATCCCAGCGCGGTGCGCTCGGCCGCAGCAGGCCGCCCTTGGTGCCGATGACGAGGTCTCTGGGGTAGGGATGCAGCGCTTCGGCGATCAGGACTTCGTCCACCTCGGGGCCGTAGCTGTCCGCGGTGTCGATGAAGTTGTGGCCGAGCTCGTAGGCGCGGCGCAGCACTTTCAGCGCGTTGGCCCTGTCCTTGGGCGGACCCCATACCTGCGGCCCGCAGACGCGCATGGCGCCGAAGCCGAGGCGGTTCACGGTCAGGTCGCCGAGCCGCATGCCGCGCAGTCTAGCGTAGGGTGGGCCTCGGCCCACCTTGGGTGGGCCTTGGCCCACCCTACAATGCACCATGCAAGACGTGCGCGGCTGGATCGCAAAGGCGCAACGCGTCGTGGTGCTCACCGGCGCGGGCATTTCCACCGACTCCGGCATCCCGGACTTCCGCGGTCCGCAGGGCGTGTGGACTAAGAACCCGAAGGCCGAGAAGCTCTCCGACATCCGCTATTACATGTCCGACCCCGAGGTGCGGCGGCTCGCCTGGCAGAGCCGCCTGGAGCACACGGCATGGAAGGCGCAGCCCAATGCGGGCCACCGGGCCCTGGTCGAGTTGGAAAAGCGCGGCAAGCTGCATGCGCTCATCACGCAGAACATCGACGAGCTGCACCAGATCGCCGGCCACTCGCCGGAGAAGGTGATCGAAGTGCACGGCACCATGCGCAAGGTGGTGTGCATGAGTTGCGGCGAGCGCGCGCCGATGGAAAAGGCGCTGGCGCGCGTGCGCGCAGGAGAAATGGACCCTCCCTGCCGCAGCTGCGGCGGAATCCTCAAGAGCGCCACGATTTCCTTTGGCCAGCAGCTGGTGCCGGAGGTCATCGACCGCGCAATGCAGGTGTCGGCTGAAGCTGACCTTTTCTTGTCCGTCGGCACCAGCTTGCAGGTCTACCCGATCGCCGGCGCAGTGCCCATCGCCAAGCGCGCCGGCGCGCGCCTGGTGATCGTCAACGCCGAGCCCACGCCGTTCGACGAGCTCGCCGATGCGGTGTTCAGCGACTCGATCAGCGTGGTGCTGCCCGCGCTGATCGCCTAGCTGATGCTATGGCATCACGTTAAGTTTGGCTATGATGCCACCCATGCGTACCACGGTGCGGGTGGATGACGACCTCCTCGAGCGGCTCAAGGCGCAGGCGCGCAAGGAAAACGTGAGCCTGACGCGCCTGCTCAATCGCGCGCTGAAGGCGGGGCTGCAGGCGGGGGGCGCGCGCCAGCGCAAACAACCGGTCTACGGCGAGCGGGCGCACTCAATGGGGTCGCCTCGAATCGCGCTCGACAAGGCGCTCGCGCTGGCGGCGACTCTGGAGGACGAGGAAATCGTCCGCGAGCTCGCGCTGCGCAAGTGAGGATCGTCGATCTGAATGTCCTGCTCTACGTCGTAAACTCGGACGCGGCGCAGCACGGACTTGTGCGCGCGTGGTGGGAAATGGCCGCGAACGACGAAGAAATTCTGGGCCTGGCGTGGGTCGTGAACATCCGACGTGGCCGCCGCCAAACTTGATACCTGGCTTTCTCGCGACAACGTCCGCGTCGTGCGCGAGAAAGACGACCACTGGGAGACGCTGAAGTCTCTCCTCGGCAGGTCCGGGATCGCAGGAAACCTTACGACCGACGCGCATCTAGCGGCGCTCGCCATGAGCCACGACGCTGTGCTCGTTTCGTGCGATACCGATTTCGCGCGCTTCAAGGGCCTGCGCTGGGAGAACCCGCTCAGCCCCGACCCACGAAGGGCATCTTAGTCGCCATCACCGTCAGGGTGAGGATGTTGGCATCCAGCGGCAGGCTCGCCATGTGCACGATGGCGTCGGCGACGTGCTGCACGTTCATGCGTGGCTCGACCATCGTCGTGCCGTTGGGCTGCGGCACCCCCTTGGTCATGCGTTCGGTCATCTCGGTGGCGGCGTTGCCGATGTCGATCTGGCAGCCGGCGATGTCGTGCGCGC
>CAZVZV010000344.1:0-3644 GCA_964631735.1 uncultured Enterobacteriaceae bacterium | reverse complement strand
CATCACCACGCCGACGGTGAAGGGAGTGGCTTCGTAATGGATCGCCGTGAGCGAGATGATGACGCGGCACCCGGCGAACGACAGGTGCGTCAGGACGGTGAGAACAACGATGAAGCGGATGTTCAAATCGGTGCGCCTGGAGAGATCAACGATTGTATCCGCCCGCTTCGCGCCGCTTCATGATGGGGATATGCTTCCGGAGCGCGCCGATATGGAAGATCGCCATGTCACCAGCGCAACGCCCAGGCAGGTGACGGCGATGCCGGCGAGCGTCAGCGCGCTCGGCGCGACGTCGAACATCAGGTACTCCAGCACCACGGCGAAAATCGGCGTCAGGTACAGGATGCTGGTCACCTTGGTGGCCTGGCCATGGCGCATCAGTGTGTGCAGCGCATTGACGGCGAAGATCGAGGCGAGGATCACCAGGAAGGCAATCGAGCCGGCGAGCGGCCAGCTCCAATCCACTTTCGCGCCTTCGAAGGCGAACGCGAGCGGGGCGAGCACGACGAGCGAGGCGGCGAACTGGATCCAGGCGGCGCTGTACAGGTTCACCGTGGGGCAGTACACGCGCTGGTACAGCGTGCCGGCGGTGACGCCCGCAAGGGAAACGGTGACGGCGATCAAGGCCCCGAGGGTCATTTCGCGCACGTCGATCTTGTGCCAGACGATGAGCAGCACGCCCGCCAGGCCGATGGCGACACCGGTCCACTGCCGCGGCGCGAGCCGTTCGTGCATCCAGCGGCGCGCGACCATCGCCGTCAGCAGCGGCTGTGTCGCGAGGAGCAGCGCCACGATGCCGGCGGACAGTCCCAGGTACTGCGCATAGTGGCTGCCCGAGAGCTGGATGCCGTGCATCAACAGCCCGGCCACCACGATGTGCGCGAACTCGCGCCGCGAGGCGGGCCACGGCGGGCGCAGCCACAGCAACAGCGGCACCAGACACGCGAGCCCGAACAGGTAACGCAAAGACAGAAAAGTGAACGGCGCCGCGTACTCAATGCCAATTTTCGTGGCGAGGTAGCCCGAGCCCCACACCGAGACGAAGTACCACGCCAGCAGGGTGTCGACCCACCGGCGCGAGCCTGCGGGTTCTACGGCCAGAGTGGCAATCCGGCGAGGCCGGCGGTCTCCGGCTGACCCGTCATCAGGTTCGCGTTCTGCACGGCCTGGGCCGAGGCGCCTTTGCCCAGATTGTCGATGGCGCCCAGCGCCACCACCAGCCCGGTGCGTGCGTTCACCGCGTAGGACAGGAACGCGAGGTTCGAGCCGGTGGTCCAGCCAGTGTGAGCGCTGCGCCCTTTTTCCAGCGGCAGCACCCTGACGAAGGGTTCGCCGCGGTAGCAGGCCTCGGCCGCCTCAAAGATCCGCTGCGCGTTCGCGCCGCCCTTCGGCCGGGCGTAACAGGTGGCGAGGATGCCGCGCGTCATCGGCACGAGGTGGGGCGTGAATGCGATGGTGGTCTTCCTCCCGCCGACCTGCGCCAGCGCCTGCTCCATCTCCGGCACGTGCGGATGCGCTTCCAGCCCGTAGGCGAAGACGTCCTCGTTGGTCTCGGCGTAGCCGTAGTCGCTCGCCCCGCCGCGGCCGGTGCCGGTGATGCCGCTCTTCGCGTCGATGACGATGCCCTCGGACTCGATGAGGCCCGCTTGCACCAGCGGCGCGAGCGCGAGCAGCGCTGCCGCCGGATAGCAGCCGGGGTTCGCCAGGCGCGAGATGCCGCGAATTTTGCTGCGCTGGCCGGGCAGTTCGGTGAGGCCGTAGGTCCAACCCTCGACGAAGCGGTGATCGCCACCCACGTCCACGATCTTCACTGTCTTTGGAACCCGGGCGAGCGGTTCGCGCGACTTGCCGGTTGGCAGCGATACGAAAAGCAAATCGACCCCGGCGATCTTCTCCGGCGCGAACGGCTGGATGACGAGCTTGCCGGCGGGGTGGCCGCCGAGCGCGGGAAAGCGCTGCGCGAGCCCCTGGCCGGCGGTCGAATCACCGCCGACGTAGGCGATCTCGAAGCTTGGGTGGCCCGCGCACAGCCGCAGCAGTTCGCTGCCGCCGTAGCCGCTCACGCCGACGATGCCGATCTTCATGACCGGAATCGTATCAGTAGGGTGGGCCCATGGCCCACCGTACGGGTGGGCCCATGGCCCACCGTACGGGTGGGCCGAGGCCCACCCTACGGTGCCATGGCGACTAGACCTGGCCGGGGGCGCGCGCCTGCAGCGCGGCGATGCGCTGCTCGAACGGCGGGTGCGTGGAGAACAGGGCGAAGATGCCCGAAGGCTTGTTGGTGATGCCCGCGGTCTGGATCGCCGGCGGCAACGCGCCCGGCTCCAGGCCGCCCAGGCGGGCGAGCGCGTTGATCATCGGCCGTGGCGTGCCGAGCAGCTGCGCGGAGGCCGCGTCGGCGCGGAACTCGCGCTGGCGCGAGAACCAGGCCACGATCATCGAAGCGAGGATGCCGAACACGATTTCGCACACGAACACCGTGATGTAGAAGCCCACGCCGATGCCGCGCTCGGTGCGGAAGATGATCTTGTCGACGAAGAAGCCGACCACGCGCGCGAGGAACACCACGAAGGTGTTCACCACGCCCTGGATCAGGGTCAGGGTCACCATGTCGCCGTTGGCGATGTGCCCGATCTCGTGGCCGAGCACCGCCTCGACCTCTTCCTTGGTCATCGACTCCAGCAAGCCGGTGGACACGGCCACCAGAGAGGAATTCTTGAACGCGCCGGTGGCGAAGGCGTTGGGGGCGCCCTCGTACATCGCGACCTCGGGCATGCCGATGCCGGCCTTGTCGGCTAGCCGTTTGACCGTCTCTACCAGCCAGTGCTGGCTGGTGCCTTCCGAGCCGTCGATGACCTTGGCCCCGGTGGACCACTTGGCCGCGGCCTTGGACATCAGGAGAGAGATGAAGGAGCCCGCGAAACCGACCACCGCCGAGAACATCAGCAGCGCGGTGTAATCGATGCCTTCGGCCGCCAGCCACTGGTTGAGGCCGAACAGGTTGATGATCACCGACAGCAGCACCACCACTGCCAGGTTGGTGGCCAGAAACAGGACAACGCGTTTCATCTTAGTATTACCTCCTGATGGCGCCCAAAAAGGGACGCGGCATGTTAGCCCAATGTGCGGCCTGGTCCCGCTGTTTTCAAGTCGTCGCGCTTCTCGCGCTGGCGGCGTGCGCAACACCTCCGCCGCCCGTCTTGGAGCCTCAGGTGTTCCTGAAGGTTCCCGCAGCGCCGGCGAGCGCGCCCGAAGTCGCCGTTTCCGGCGCCAGAACTCTTGCCGAGTACCGGCGTCATGTGGACGAACTGTTGCACGCGGCCAACGTTCCGGGCGTGTTTCCGGGCACCCCGCCCAACCCCTTGCGCGCCGTCATCGTGGTGTACGTCGAGGTGAACTCCGGCGGCGAGCTGGTGCGGCTGGAGCTTTACCGGGCGCCTGAGCATAGCCCCGAGCTGGTCGACGAGGTCGAGCGCGCCTGGCGTCGGCTCGGCCCGCAATTGCCACGGCCGCTGCCGGCGCTGATGAACGGCGACGAGCGGCTCGCGTTTACCCAGACCTGGCTGTTTGATTACGACGGGCGTTTCCGCTTGCGCACGCTCTCGCTGCCGCAGGCGGAGCTGGTGGAGGAGCTTTAGCGG
>CAZVZV010000343.1:0-2194 GCA_964631735.1 uncultured Enterobacteriaceae bacterium | reverse complement strand
CTTGCTAAGGCAGGCGCGGAGCAAGACCAGTATCAGGCCGCCGAAAATCCTGCCACACGCTTCCTCGAATTACTCCAAGCCGCACTTGCGAGCGGAAAGGCTCACCTTGCCGCGTTGGAAGGTGGTCAACCGGGCGTTGACCAGGCAGCGGATTACGGCTGGCGCGATGGTGAGGCGCAAGGCGACCGGATTGGCTGGGTTGATGGCGAGGATGTTTATTCAGTAGGTGCAAAATTCCCGTACTTGTATCAGATCTATGACAATTGAATAGGCTCCCGATGTTTTCCGGCTGGAATACAATTAGCGCCATTGAACTTCCAACAGGAGAAAACAAGTGCGCAAAGCCAAAGACAATTCCGGCGTGCCGACACGCTACTATCGCCCGGATTTTTATCAATGCCCCAAATGCTCTGCGCTGTTGAAACGTAGAGCGACAGTGCGAAACATCGTGCTGACCACTTTGGACGGGCGCTTCCGCTTGATCAGTTTGGGGTATTGCTGCAGCCGACGGCGCTGTTCGAATGCGCGTGCGATGTTTGTCTCGCCAGAGCCGTCCCGATTGTGCCTGAAAGGACACAGCTTTGGTTTCGATGTCATCGTCCAGATCGGGTGGTGGCGCTTTTGGGAACATCGCACGCTGGACGAAATCTGGGAACTGGCCCAACGACAGTTCACGATTTCCCGTCGGCAAGTGATGAATCTGATCGTTGATTTTCTCTGCTTACTCAAAGCGGCCCAACCCGCTCGGATTGAAGCGCATCGGCCAATATTTGCAAGGCGTGGATTGCTCCTGAGCATTGACGCGATGCAACCCGAAAAAGGGAATGACGCCTTATATGTGGTCTGCGAACTGCGATCGGGGCTGACTTTGCAAGCGCGACAATTGCCCAATCAGCGTGCTGAAACGATTCGTCTTCAGGTTCTGAAACCCATTCATGATTTGGGCTTTACCATACGAGGGATCGTCAGCGATGCCGAAGATGCCATCCGCCGTGCGTGTCAGGAGATGTGGCCAGACTCTCCGCATCATGCCTGCCACTTTCATGCTCTGCGCGATGCCGGCAAACCCATCTACGACGCCGATCAAAGTCTGATGGTCAAGCTCAAGCACGATTTGCGCACAAAATTGAGCCCGGTTCGGCGCGTGATTCAAGACTTGGAAGAGGCCGATTCCGCGCGAGCAATCTTGCTCGACTACGCTCAAGCCCTGCGCAGTAGCTTGCGTGTGAGCGGGCTGGCCCCTTTTCGTCTCGGCGGCTTGGCAGTGGTGGACGATCTGCGCGCAGTCGCAGCTTCGCTTCGCCGGTGTCAAAAAAAGCGTCCCATCCGTTGCTGGACGACCTGTTGGCAGCCGCCGATGTCTATCGCAATTGCCTGAGTGCGAGCTGCCGCTCGCGCCGTCACTTGGGGTGGCTAATCGAGTTAGCACACTTGCTGCGCGTCGAGGAAGAAGATGGACAACGCCGTCAAGCCCGACAAGTCAAATGCGAGGTCAACGACTTCCTGAGACGCTTGACCAGCGAAACATCTGCTGGCCTTGATGACGCGCCGATCGCTCAACATCTGAGCAAAACCATTCGCAACCGCTGGTGGGGCTTGTTCATTTGTTATCGCGTGCCAGGATTGCCGGCCACCAATAATGGCCAAGAGACGTTCTTCAATCGTCTCAAGCAAGGTCAACGCCGGATCAATGGCCATAAATCCGTGCCTGAGTTCATCGTTCGCTATGGCGCATACGCAGCTTATCTTGATCCGCGCGAAACCTTTGATCTGTTGTTAGCGCGATTGCGACAGGTCAGCGAAACGGAATTTGAGATCGCTCGACAAGCTTGGAGAGAACACGAAGCCCAACTCCACAAGGCTTATCGCTTCCGTCACGACCGCAACAAGTTTCTCAGAGAACTGGAAGCAAACTGGGAGGAGATCGCACAGTGACAATCGCCCCAATATCACAACCGGCCTCAAATGGCATCTACGATTCGGGGGCGAGAAATTGGCTGCCCCGCTTTCAGTTGTTATAGTCCCATGACAAGTACGGGAATTTTGCACCTACTGTAAAATAATGCAGTACGGAGAGCGTTAGCGACCTGGTGCTCGCGCGAAGTGCGTCTTACAAGACGCCGGGTCGCTTACGCTCCCCGTACTGCATCTTGCGGATGTAAACAATGATCGCGCCGATGAACAAAACCGCGGC
>CAZVZV010000342.1:0-1463 GCA_964631735.1 uncultured Enterobacteriaceae bacterium | reverse complement strand
GCGCCGTAAATGCAGATTTTCATGGTGCTATTCTATCGTTCGACAAGGAGTCACCCATGTTCGCTTTCATGCAGAAGATGACCCAGCTCCTGCCCGAGGCCAGCACGCTGCCCGGGCGCAAGGAGAAGATGCCGGTGCCGGAAAAGCATTTCGTCAACGGCAACCGCATCGTGCCGCCATTCCCAGCGGGGCTCGAGCTCGCGCAGTTCGGCATGGGTTGTTTCTGGGGCGCAGAGCGCCTGTTCTGGCAGGCGCCGGGCGTCTACAGCACGGCGGTCGGATACGCCGGGGGCAACACGCAGAATCCGACCTACGAGGAAGTCTGCAGTGGCTTCACCAACCACACCGAAGCCGTGCTGGTGGTGTTCGACCCGAAGAAGATCGGCTACGAGGAACTGCTCAAGGTGTTCTGGGAAGGGCACGACCCGACGCAGGGGATGCGCCAGGGCAACGATCGCGGCTCGCAGTACCGCTCGGCGCTATTTACCTGCGGCGAGGCGCAGATGAAGGTGGCGCTCGCCACGCGCGACGCGTTCCAGGGAGCGCTGGACAAGGCGCGCCGGGGCAGGATCACCACCGAGATCCGGGCGGCGCCTGCGTTCTTTTACGCCGAGGAGCCCCACCAGCAGTACCTCGGCAAGAACCCGGGCGGCTATTGCGGGCTGGGTGGCACCGGGGTGAGCTGCCCGGTGGGCGTGCTGGCCAAAGCCTGAGATGACGCTGCAGCAGCTCCTGGGCATCGAGCTGCCGCTCATTCAAGCACCCATGGCGGGCGTGCAAGGCAGTGCCCTGACAGTGGCAGTATCCAATGCGGGCGCGCTGGGCTCGCTCCCCTGTGCCGTGTTCAGTCTCGAGGCCGTTCGCGATGAGTTGTCTGCGATAAAGGCGCGAACTCAAAGGCCTTTCAACGTAAATTTCTTCTGTCATGTGACTCCCACGCCAGATGCCGGGCGTGAATCGGCTTGGCGGACAACGCTGGCCCCTTATTACAAAGAGTACGGCATAGATCCAGCCACCGTTCCGGTCGGGCCGGGGCGCGCCCCTTTCAGCCACGACCTCGCTGACGTGCTGGACGAATTCAAGCCCGCAGTGGTGAGCTTCCATTTTGGATTGCCATCGTCCGAATTGCTGTCGCGAGTAAGGGCCTGGGGCGCGAAGGTATTGTCCTCGGCGACGACCGTCGAAGAGGCGCGTTGGCTCGAAGCACGAGGGGTCGACGCCATCATTGCCCAAGGTCTCGAGGCAGGGGGTCATCGCGGCAGCTTCCTCTCGGATGACCTGAGTAAGCAAGTCGGCACGTTTGCCCTGTTGCCCCAGATCGTGCGGCAAGTGAAGGTCCCGGTCATCGCGGCAGGCGGAATTGCGGATGCGAAAGGTGTTGCGGCCGCCATGGCCCTCGGCGCAGCCGGCGCGCAGATTGGAACGGCTTACCTGCTGTGCCCTGAAGCCACCACCAGCCCGGT
>CAZVZV010000341.1:0-1080 GCA_964631735.1 uncultured Enterobacteriaceae bacterium | reverse complement strand
CCTGCGGTGATGAACGCGCCGCCCCCGCGGCCGAACAGGGCCACCGAGACGTCGCGTCCGACCGCTTCGGAAGTGGCCACCTGGTCCAACGGCAGCGCGGCAAACACCGCGAGATTGAACAGCACGTAGACCACGATCACCACCGCGATGCCGATGACGAGGGCGCGCGGCAGGTTCTTCTCCGGCCTGGTCATCTCGGCGCCCAGGGTGGCGGTGTTGATCCAGCCGTCATAGGCCCAAAGGACGCCGAGCAGTGCGGTGCCGACGCTCATCTGTGCCGAGCCGACGTTGGCGAAGTTCATCTGCCCGAAGGTGCCCTGCCCCAGCCCGAATCCGATAATCGCGACGATGGGGACCAGCTTGAGGAGGGTCGCGATGTTCTGCAGCCACAGGCCGGCCTTGGTGGCAATCGCGTTGACCACGACGATGAGCACGATCATCAGCACGGCAAGCATCTTCTGCTGCCCGCCGCTCATCGGGACGAAGAACGAAGAGAGGGTGGCGAGCGCAATCGCCATGGCCCCACAGGAGGCGGGAGAGGAGATGATGGCCTCCACCCAGCCGTACAGGAAGCCGACGATGGCGCCGTACAGCTCACCCAGATAGGCGTACAGGCCGCCCAGCCTGGGGATGTAGGCCGCGATCTCGGCGATGGTCAGCCCGCAGCAGATGGTGATGGCGCCGCCCACGATCCACATCAGCAGCGCCATGCCCGACGAGCCGGTGTTGGCCAGCACCGCCTGGGGTTTGAGGAAGATCCCCGAGCCGATCATGAGCGAGATCACGAAAATGATCCCGTCGAGCAGCGTGATGTTGCGCTTGAGTTGGGGCGTGGGGGTGGCCGGCGTCACAGAACCTTCAGCAATTCCTCGGGAGAGTAGTCGGCGAGGCCCAGGCCTTTCAGGTTTCGCTTGTTCTGCTTGCGGTAGTCCTTCCGCATCACCGCCGAGACCACGGTGATCATGGCGTCGATGGTCGGGGTGGGTACGCCCATCTTGCGGCCCATGTCGGACATGAAGTTCATGCCGTAGCCGACGTCCTCGTTGAAGTAGCGGTAGTCGAGGCTGGATTGTGCCTTGA
>CAZVZV010000340.1:0-3212 GCA_964631735.1 uncultured Enterobacteriaceae bacterium | reverse complement strand
CACCGGATCGACAGGGCCTACGTAGTAAATGACGCGATTGGTGAAATCGACGGGCAGCTTCAACCCCTTGTCGAGCATGTCCTGGATGCGTTTATGTGCGGCGTCGCGCCCGGTGAGGAGTTTGCCGGAAAGGAGCAGGGTTTCTCCGGGCTTCCACGTCGCCACTTCGGCGCGCGTCAGTGCATCGAGGTTTACCTGCCTTGCATTCGCGGCGGGTGCCCAGGTGATTTTCGGCCAATCCTCCAGCGAAGGCGCCTCGAACTCCGCGGGGCCCGAGCCATCGAGCACGAAATGGATGTGGCGCGTTGCGGCGCAGTTCGGGATCATCGCCACCGGCTTGTTCGCCGCATGGGTGGGGTAGGACAGGATCTTCACGTCCAGCACCGTGGACAGGCCGCCGAGGCCCTGCGCGCCGATTCCCAGGGCGTTCACCTTGTCGTAGAGCTCGATGCGCAGCTCCTCGTACTTGTCGCGCGGCCCGCGCGCCTTGAGCTCCGCCATGTCGATCGGCTCCATCAGGGCCTGTTTCGCCATCACCATCGCCTTCTCCGCGGTGCCGCCGATGCCGATGCCCAGCATGCCAGGCGGGCACCAGCCGGCGCCCATCGTGGGCACGGTCTGCAGCACCCAATCCACCACCGAGTCCGAGGGGTTGAGCATCGCGAACTTGGCTTTCGCTTCCGAGCCACCGCCCTTTGCCGCGACGTCCACTGCCACCGTGGCGCCAGGCACCAGCTCGGTGTGGATCACGGCCGGCGTGTTGTCTTTCGTATTGCGCCGAGCGAACTGCGGGTCCTCGAGGATGGAGGCGCGCAGCTTGTTGTCCGGATGGTTGTAAGCGCGCCGCACGCCTTCGTTCACGGCGTCGGCGACCGAGCCTTTGAAGCCCTCGAAGCGCACGTCCATGCCGACCTTGAGGAACACGTTGACGATGCCGGTGTCCTGGCAGATCGGACGATGGCCCTCGGCGCACATGCGTGAATTGGTGAGAATCTGCGCGATGGCGTCGCGGGCCGCCGGCGATTGCTCGCGCTCGTAGGCGCGGCCGAGCGCGCGGATGTAGTCGGCCGGGTGGTAGTAGGAGATGAACTGCAGCGCGTCGGCGACGCTCTGCACCAGGTCCTGATAGCGGATGATGGCCGGCATCGGCGGGTGGAAGGAGGGTTGCGGAAGCCGCATAATCTAGCATAGGCTTGATTCAATTCGGCATTCATCCCAGGGGAGGAGTGGCATGTCGTCCACCATCGAATCGGTGCTGCAGGAAACGAGGGTGTTTCCGCCGTCGGCCGAATTCGTCAAGCAGGCAAACATTTCCGGCATGGAGGCGTACCAGAAACTGTGCGCCGAGGCCGAGCGCGATTTCGAGGGCTTCTGGGGCCGCCTCGCGAAAGAGCATGTGCTCTGGCACAAGCCTTTCACCAAGGTGCTGGACGAATCGAAGGCGCCATTCTTCCGCTGGTTTTACGACGGCGAGCTGAATGCCTCGTACAACTGCCTCGACCGGCACCTGAAGACTCAACCCGGCAAGGTGGCGATCATCTTCGAGGCCGACGACGGCAAGGTGACGCGCATTACCTACAAGGCCCTGTACCACGAGGTGTGCAAGCTGGCCAACGCGCTCAAGGCCCACGGCGTGAAGACGGGCGACCGCGTGCTGATCTACATGCCGATGTCGATCCAGGTGGTGGTGGCGATGCAGGCCTGCGCCCGCATCGGCGCGACGCACTCGGTGGTGTTTGGCGGCTTTTCCGCAAAATCCCTGCAGGAGCGCATCATCGATGCCGGCGCCACCGAGGTCATCACCGCCGATGGACAGTTCCGAGGCGGCAAGGAGATCCCGCTCAAGCCTGTCGTGGACGAGGCCTTCACGCTGGGCGGATGCGAGAAGGTGCGAAACGTCATCGTCTACAAGCGCAGCGGAAGCACGGTGGCCATGCAGTCGCCGCGCGACAAGTGGTGGGACGACGTGGTGAAAGGGCAACGGGACACCTGCGAGCCAACATGGGTAAACGCCGAGCACCCGCTGTTCATCCTCTACACCTCGGGCTCCACCGGCAAGCCGAAAGGCGTGCAGCACTCCACGGGCGGCTACCTCCTGTGGGCGCTGCTCACCATGAAGTGGGTGTTCGACAACAAGCCGAGCGACGTCTTCTGGTGTACCGCGGATGTGGGTTGGGTGACGGGCCACACCTACATCACCTACGGCCCGCTCGCGGCGGGCGCCACCGAGGTGATGTTCGAAGGCATCCCGACCTATCCGGACGCCGGCAGGTTCTGGAAAATCATCCAGGACCACAAAGTGAACGTGTTCTACACCGCGCCGACCGCGATCCGCTCGCTCATCAAGGCGGGCGGCGAGCTGCCGAAAAAGTACGACCTGACGTCGCTGCGCATCCTTGGCACGGTCGGCGAGCCGATCAACCCGGAAGCGTGGATGTGGTACCACGAGACGGTGGGCGGCGGCCGCTGCCCGATCGTCGATACCTGGTGGCAGACGGAGACGGGTGGCCACCTCATTTCGCCGCTGCCGGGCGTGACGCCAACGAAACCGGGTTCGTGCACATTCCCGCTGCCGGGAATCATGACCGATATCGTGGACGAGACCGGCAAGTCCGTGGGCAGGGGCAAGGGAGGAATACTCGTCATCAAGCGTCCCTGGCCTTCCATGATCCGCACCATCTGGGGCGACCCGGAGCGTTACAAGAAGAGCTATTTCCCGAAGGACTTCAAGGGCAAGCTCTACCTCGCAGGCGACGGTGCGAGCACCGACGCGGAAGGCTATTACCGCATCATGGGGCGCATCGACGACGTGCTCAACGTATCGGGCCACCGCCTCGGCACCATGGAAATCGAGTCGGCGCTGGTGTCGAACACCAAACTGGTGGCCGAGGCCGCGGTCGTCGGGCGGCCGGACGAGCTTACCGGCGAGGCGGTGTGCGCATTCGTCGTGCTCAAGGGTCCCCGTCCGAGCGGCGAGGAGGCCAAGCGCATCGCGCAGGAACTGCGCAACTGGGTGGCCAAGGAGATCGGCCCGATCGCGCGGCCCAAGGACATCCGCTTCGGCGACAACCTGCCCAAGACGCGCTCGGGCAAGATCATGCGGCGGCTATTGCGCTCGATCGCCAAGGGCGAGGAGATCAAGCAGGACGTCTCGACGCTGGAGAACCCCGCGATCCTCGAGCAATTGAAGCAAAGCACCTGACAGGGGGTGA
>CAZVZV010000339.1:0-13104 GCA_964631735.1 uncultured Enterobacteriaceae bacterium | reverse complement strand
GGCGTCGCGGTGGCCTGCCGGCAGCTTGCTCCACCAGCCGGGGTTCACCAGGAACACATCTTCCATCGCGCCGTGCTCGGTGACGACCAGGTTCTTCTGCACCTCGTGGAATTTCATCGTCGAGATGGTGTCGAGCGGATTCTCCTGGCCGTCGACTACACCGGTCTGCAGTGAGGTGTAGAGCTCGCTGAAATTGATGGCGATGGCCGACGCGCCGACCGCGGCGAACTGCTCAATCAGGATCTTGGAGTCCATGACGCGGAATTTCTGGCCGCGCATCGCGTCGAGCTTATCGAGCGGCTTGTTCGAGGTGAGCGACTTGCGGCCGTTCGGCCACAGCGTGATGCCGAGCAACTGGCGCGAACTGAAGCTGTCGAGGACCCCTCTTCCGAACGCCGATTCGCGCAACTGCTGGCTCTTCACCCGGTCGGTCGGGAAAAGGTACGGGATGTCCATGATCGACACCGCCGGGTTGAACCCGCCGAGGAACGCGGCCGGCATCATGGTCGACTCGATGGTGCCGAATTGCACGCCCTCGACCATCTGGCGCGCGTTGCCGAGCTGCGAGGCGGGGAACAGCTGGATCTCGACTTCGCCGTTGGTGCGCTGCTTCACGAGGTCGGCCACCTTGAGCAGGCCCTGGTGGCGCGGCTGCGTCGGCGCCTCCAGGTGCCCGATCTTCATCGTGTACTTGGCCTTGGGCTGAGCCTGCGCGGCAGTGCCGAAGGCAAGCGCTAGCGAGGCGGTCAGGGCGGCGGCGAGGGTGCGGCGGCGGAACGGGCTCATGGATCTTGTCTCCACTGTAGGGGCCTTCCAGGGCAGGAGGCCGGAAGGGGTGAATGTATTCCATATTCTGAGACAACTGTCAACTTTCTGCTACACTGGCCCCTCCCCATGCACGCGCCCCGCATGTCTTCCTCCCCGAAGCTCGACCTGCGGGAAATCGGCCGCCGGCTGCGCGCCTACCGGCTTGGGGCGCGCGCGAGCGCGGCGGCGCTGGCACGCAAGCTCGGGGTTTCGCGCGCGGCGCTGTACCGCATCGAGGACGGGCAGATGATCAAGATCGAGGTGCTCGAGCGGCTCGCGCCGGTGCTCGGCACCTCGCTCGCCTCGCTCCTAGGCGCCGGGGTGGAATACCACCCGAGTGCGGTCAGCTACTTCTCGCGCATGCAGCAGCTCGAGTCGGCTGCCGAGCGCATCGTCGCGCATTTCAACCC
Organism: uncultured Enterobacteriaceae bacterium; assembly: GCA_964631735.1. Classification (GTDB taxonomy): domain Bacteria; phylum Pseudomonadota; class Gammaproteobacteria; order Burkholderiales; family SG8-39; genus JAABQT01. Next base: position 11,887 of record CAZVZV010000339.1, on the reverse strand, counting down.
GGTGTCGTATCTCCTGACCTCGGATGCCTACTCGCAGGCGATGCGCGCGATGCTCGTGGAAAGCGTGCCGGCCGACCCGCGCGTGCGGGCGGCGGCGCTCGCCGACGCACGCACCGTGTGGCGCATCCTCGAGGCGAGAAAGCGCGCGGCGCGTATCCGCCGCCCGGCGATCGTCAACCTGGTCGGCGTGCCCGAGATCGAGCGGCTGCTCGACACCGGCCTGGTCGGCCGGCTCGATCTGCCCGACGCGGTGCGCGCCGAGCGCCGGCGCCAGGCCGAGCGCGAGGTCGAGCACCTCGCGGTGCTGATGGAGAACGAGCCCTTCGGCGTGCAGATCGGCCTCATCGAGGACACGATGCCGAACGTGACCTTCCAGCTGTTCTACGCCGGCGACGGCGTGAGCCTCGCCGTGAGCCCGTTTCGTCTCGGCGAGCTGCCGAACCTGCGCATCGGCGTGGCGAGCGTCACCGCGGCCGGCGAGGCGGTGGCCCTCTATGAAGCGATGGTCAAGGACTTGTGGACGCGGTCGCTGCGCGGCAGGGCCGGGGCGCGCCGGCTGCGCGCGCTCGCCGGTGCCGCGCGCGCCGCTAGCGCCCGGCGGCTCGGGCGTGCGCCAGATCGTTCAACAGAGCGAGCTTCGCCTCGAGCGCCACGTTCGCGGTCAGCGGCTGGCCCTCGAATCGCTCGGTGAACGAGCGCGCGAGCAGCCCGCGCGCATTTCCATCGCCTGCGGCCGCGTCAATTCGCCGGGAACGCGGCGGCGCCGCCGTGCGCCGCCGACCACTGCGCCGGGGCATGCAGAAACTTCTCCACCTCGGCGACCTTGCCCGCCTCGAGGTAGCCGCCCTTTTTCACCGCCGCGAGCACGTCCCACCAGGTGGCGAGGTAGTGCAGCTTCACGCCGAGCTCGCTCATCACCTGCTTCGACTCGGGGAAGATGTCGTAGTAGAACATGACGAACACATGCTCGACTACCGCGCCGGCGGCGCGCAGCGCCTGGCAGAAGTTGATCTTCGAGCGGCCGTCGGTGGTGAGGTCCTCGACCAGCAGCGTGCGCGCGCCCTCGCGGATGTCGCCCTCGATCTGGGCGTTGCGCCCGAAGCCCTTCGGCTTCTTCCGGATGTACTGCATGGGAAGCCCGAGCCGGTCGGCGATCCACGCCGCGTAGGGGATGCCCGCCGTCTCGCCGCCGGCGACCACGTCGAACTGCTCGAAACCGACGTCGCGCGCCAGCGTCGCCGCGGCGAAGTCAACCAATTGGCTGCGGATGCGTGGATAGAAGATGAGCTTGCGGCAGTCGATGTAGACCGGGCTCGCCCAGCCGGAGGTGAAGATGAACGGCTTGTCCTCGAAGAACAGCACCGCCTTGACCTCCAGCAGCATCTTTGCGGTGGTCTCGGCGACGAACGCCTTGTCGGCGAAGTGCATGTGCGGCGCGGATTTTAGCAGGTTAGAATCGCCTTAATTGGCGCCTGGGAGGGCAGTGATGATTCCTCGTCTGACGATTGTCGCAGCGGCCGCGCTGGTGCTCGCGCCGCTCGCCGCGTACGCGCAGCCGAAGGACGCCTTCACCTACCGCTGCACCGGCAAGGACGGCAAGAAGTACTACGGCTCCGCCATCCCGCCGGCCTGCATCGGCCTGCCGCTCGAGCTGATCAACAAGCAGGGCCTGGTGGTGAAGCGCATCGACCCCGAGGGCGACGAGAAGGCGCGCATCGCGAAAGAGGAAGAGGCGCAGAAGAAGCGCGACATGGAGGCGGTGCAGAAGGACGCCATGCGCCGCAACCGCGCGCTGCTCGCCACCTACACCAGCGAGAAGGACATCGAGGAGGCGCGCAAGCGGGCGCTGGAAGATAACCAGAAGCAGGTGCGCGAGATCGAGGGGAAAATGGCGGAGTTCAAGCGCAGCAAGTCGCGCTACGAGAAGGAGTTCGAGCTGTTCAAGACCGCGGGCAAGGGCAAGCCGCCGGCGCGCCTGCAGGAGGAGATCACCAACACCGAGATCGACCTCAAGGCGCAGGAAGGCCTGCTCAGCGCCAAGAAGAAGGAAGTCGAAGGCATCAATTCGCGCTACGACGAGGACCGGCGGCGCTACAAGGAAGCCACCGGCCGCAAGTAGTCCTCAGCGCTTCAGCTTTCTCCGCAGAATGTCGTTGACCTGGGCCGGGTTCGCCTTGCCCTGGGTCGCTTTCATCACCTGGCCGACCAGCGAGTTGAAGGCTTTTTCCTTCCCCGCGCGGTAGTCGTCGACCTGCTTGGCGTTCTGCGCCAGGACCTGGTCGACGATTTGCCCGATGGCTCCGGAGTCGGAGATCTGCTGCAGGCCGCGATTGGCGATCACCTGGTCCACGCCGCCCTCTCCCGCCCATACCGCGTCGAGCACTTCCTTCACCATCTTGCCCGACAGGGTACCGTCCTCGACCTTCTGCGCCAGGCGGCGCAGCTGATCTGGCGAGATGCGGCTTGCCGCGATGTCGAGGTTCGACTCGTTCAGCTTCGCGCTCAGCGGGCCGGAGATCCAGTTCGCAATATCCGGCAAGCGCCCCTTCGGGGCGTCTGCAAACGCCGACATCGCATAGCTGGACGTTTCGATGCTTGAGGTCAGCAGGCTCGCCTGGGCAGAGGTCAAGCCATAGATCGCGATCAACCTCTCCTTGCGCGCGTCGGGCAACTCAGGCAGCGCAGCCTTCGCTTTCGACAGCATCGCTTCGCTGACCACCAAAGGCAGCAGGTCGGGATCCGGGAAATAGCGGTAGTCCTGCGCGTCTTCCTTGGAGCGCATGGACCGCGTCTCGCCCTTGTCCGGGTCATACAGTCGCGTCTCCTGCGCAATAGTGCCGCCGTCCTCGAGAATCCCAATCTGCCGCTTCGCTTCGAACTCGATTGCCTGTTCCATGAACAGAAAAGAATTCAGGTTCTTGATCTCGCAGCGCGTGCCGAGCTTTTCATCGCTCGCTTTGCGCACCGACACGTTGGCATCGCAACGGAACGACCCCTCCTGCATGTTGCCGTCGCAGATGCCGATCCAGCGCACCAGCGAGTGCAGCGTGCGCGCGTAGGCCACCGCCTCCTTCGCGCCGCGCAGCTCGGGCTCGGAGACGATTTCTAGCAACGGCGTCCCCGCACGATTCAGGTCGATGCCCGTCATGCCCTGAAAGTCCTCATGCAGCGATTTCCCCGCGTCCTCTTCGAGGTGCGCACGGGTCAGGCGAATCGTCTTCTCGCCTTCGGGCAGCACGACCTTGAGCGAGCCGCCCTTGACGATCGGCAGCTCGTACTGGCTGATCTGGTAGCCCTTGGGCAGGTCGGGATAAAAGTAGTTCTTGCGCGCGAACACCGAGCGCCGGTTGATCTCGCCGCCGACAGCCAGCCCGAACTTCAGCGCCATCTCAACCGCCGCCGCGTTGGCCACCGGCAGCACCCCGGGCAGCGCGATGTCCACCGCCGAGGCCTGCGAATTCGGCGCCGCGCCGAAGGCGGTCGAGGCGCCGGAGAACATCTTGCTCTTGGTCAGCAGCTGCGTATGCGTCTCGATGCCAACGACGATTTCCCAAGCCATCGCCGGCTACCTCGAATGCGGACGCAGCAACTGGCAGGCGCCAGCGCGGTCCACCAGCACCGGCTCCAGGTAGCCCTGCGAGCCGCAATGCTCCGCGCAGTCCTCGGCGACGACGCGCACGTACTCACCCAGGTCGCGCAAAGTCACATTGCAGCGTCCCGCGGAAAAGCGCAGCCCGCCGCCGTAGACCTGCTGCTTGAGTTCTGCCACGGCGCACGGGTGGCCGGCCGGGGCCACCTTCGAGCGCCAGTCCATGCTCTTCAGCTTGCCCTGCTCGACCGCGTAGGCGAGCGTGGCCGCGTATCGCCCCTCGGCCGTTTCGCAGCGCACGCTGGCGCTGTACCCCTCCATCGCGGGGAAGGTCTCGCTGAACTCGAATCGCTCGCGCTCCTGCCCGCCCGGGGCGTAGCGCGCTCCCTTCAGGACGCCGGCTTTCCAGGTGCCCTGCAGCGTCGCGCTCTCGGCGCGGCCGTAGAGGATCGGTGAGTTGCCCTCCTTGAGGAAGGTGACGCCGAGCTGCTTGCTGCGTTCGCCTACGAGAAAACGCTGCTGCAGCGTCGGCAGGATCAGGTATTCGCCGGTGAGGCGCGCAGAACCGTCGGACCGCGGGGTGACGTACAGGTTGAGCAGCGCCGCGCGCCCGCCGAGCTGACCGAGCAGCTCGTGGGACTCGCCCGCATCCTGCGCCACGGCGGGCACCGGGCAGAGCAACAGCGCGGCGAGCAGCAATCTCACAGCGGCGTCTCCTTCGGCACGCGCCGGTGCCATTCGCTGGCACGCTGGTACTGGTGCGCCACGCCCAGCATCTTCGCCTCAGCGAAATAGTTGCCCATGACCTGCAAGCCCACCGGCAGCCCCTTGGCGTCGAAACCGCAGGGAATCGACAGTCCCGGCAGCCCTGCGAGCGGCGCCGGAATGGTGAAGATGTCGTTCAGGTACATCTGCACCGGGTCGTCGGCCTTGGCGCCGAGCGCGAAAGCGGTGGTGGGCGTGGTCGGTCCCATGATCACGTCACACTGCTTGAATGCTTCGCTGAAATCCCTTGCGATCAGCCGCCGCACCTTCTGCGCCTTTAGGTAGTAGGCGTCATAGTAGCCGTGCGACAGGACGTAGGTGCCGATGAGGATCCTGCGCTTCACCTCCGCGCCGAAACCTTCGGCGCGGCTGCGGCAATACATGTCGCCGAGGTCGGCGTATTCCTTGGCCCGGTGGCCGTAGCGCACGCCGTCGAAGCGAGACAGGTTGGACGAAGCCTCGGCCGGCGCGATCACGTAGTACACCGGCACCGCCAGGGCGGTGTTGGGCAACTCGACTGGCAGCGTGCGCGCTCCCTGCGACTCGAACCAGGCGATCGCCTCGCGCACGCACTTGAGTACCCCCGGCTCGACGCCCTCGCCGAAATACTCGGCGGGCAGGCCGATGCGAAGACCCTTGAGGGAAACATTCATTTCGCGCGCATAGTCCTCTTTGGGCCGCTCGACGCTGGTGGAATCGCGTGGGTCGTGCCCTGCCATGACATTGAGCAGCAGTGCCAGGTCCGCGGCGGACTTCGCCACTGGCCCACCCTGGTCAAGCGATGAGGCAAACGCAATCATCCCGTAGCGCGAGACCAGGCCGTAGGTCGGCTTAAGCCCGCAGACCCCGGTCAACGCCGCCGGCTGGCGGATCGATCCTCCGGTATCGGTGCCGGTGGCCGCAGGCGCCATGCGCGCCGCCACCGCAGCTGCCGAGCCGCCCGAGGACCCCCCCGGCACCAGGCGCCGGTCCCAGGGATTGCGCACGGGCCCGAAGTACGAGGTCTCGTTGGACGAGCCCATGGCGAACTCGTCCATGTTGGTCTTGCCCAGCAGCACCGCGCCGGCGCGCCCGAACTGCTCGATGACATGCGCGTCGTAGGGGCTGGTGTAGTGCTCGAGCATCCGCGAGCCGCAGGTGGTGCGTAGCTCGCGCGTGCAGAAGATGTCCTTGTGCGCCACCGGGATGCCGGTGAGCGGGCCGCCTTCGCCCCGGGCGCGCCGCTCGTCGGCCTTGCGGGCATGGCCCAAGCTTGTCTCTTCGTCCACCGTGACGTAGGCGTTCAGCGCGCCGTTCAGCCCGCGGACGCGCTCGAGGAACAGCCGCGTCAGCTCGACCGAGGAGACCTTCTTCGCGGCCAGCGCCGCCTGCAGTTCGATGAGACTGGAATCGAGCACTTACTCGATGACCTTGGGGACCAGGTACAGGCCGCCTTCCACCGCGGGGGCGTCAGACTGGAACCGGTCGCGCTGGTCGGCCTCGGTCACGGCATCGGGCCGCAACGGCTGAACCACGTCCAAGCAATGCGACATCGGTTCGATGCCGGCCGTGTCCACCGACTGCAGCTGGTCGATCAGGCCGAGCACCCGGTTCAGGCGATCACGCACCTGGGCCGCCTCCTCCTCGCCGATCGCGATTCGGGCCAAGCGCGCAAGGCGGCGGATCTGGTCGTCGGATAGCGACATTGCGCTGCGGAAAAAGGGTTGCGAAACCCGGCCTTCAGCTTGCTCGGGGCCTCGTTCCGGGTATTATATGCCCTTTAGCGACACAGCCTTAGCGAACAAAGTTAAGGCGCAACCAAGAAAGCGGCGATAACTACGAACATGTTCGGTTTCCTGCGCAGTTACTTCTCGAACGATCTGGCGATCGACCTCGGTACCGCGAACACGCTGGTCTATGTGCGCGGCAAAGGCATCGTGCTGGATGAACCTTCGGTCGTCGCGATCCGCCAGCAAAGCGGACCGAATGCGAAGAAGACGATCCAGGCGGTGGGGCGTGAAGCGAAGATGATGCTCGGCAAGACGCCCGGCAACATCGTCGCCATCCGCCCGATGAAGGACGGCGTGATCGCCGACTTCACCATCACCGAGCAGATGCTCAAGCACTTCATCAAGAAAGTCCACGACAAGAAGCTGTTCGCGCCGAGCCCGCGCATCATCATCTGCGTGCCCTGCGGCTCGACGCAGGTCGAGCGGCGCGCGATCCGCGAGAGCGCGATCGGCGCGGGCGCGGGACAGGTGTATCTCATCGAGGAGCCGATGGCGGCGGCGATCGGTGCCGACTTGCCGGTGGCGGAAGCGATCGGCTCGATGGTGGTCGACGTCGGCGGCGGCACCACCGAGGTCGGCGTGATCTCGCTCGGCGGCATGGTGTACTCGGGGTCGGTGCGCGTCGGCGGCGACAAGATGGACGAGGCGATCATCAACTACATCCGCCGCAACTACGGCATGCTGATCGGCGAGACCACCGCCGAGACCATCAAGAAGCAAATCGGCTCGGCCTTCCCGGGGAGCGAAGTGCGCGAGATGGAAGTGAAGGGCCGCAACCTCGCCGAAGGCATCCCGCGCAGCTTCACCATCAGCTCCAACGAAATCCTCGAAGCGCTCACCGAGCCGCTCAACCAGATCGTCGGCGCGGTGAAATCCGCGCTGGAGCAGACCCCGCCCGAGCTCGGCGCCGACATCGCCGAGAGAGGCATGGTGCTCACCGGGGGCGGCGCGCTGCTGCGCGACCTCGATCGCCTCTTCATGGAAGAGACCGGCCTGCCGGTGATCGTCGCCGAAGACCCGCTCACCTGCGTCGTGCGCGGCTCGGGCAAGGCGCTCGAGCAGATGGAGCACTTCGGGCCGATCTTCACCAACGACTGAGCGCAGGGTGAAGGGTCCCTTCACCCTTTCTTGACGTGGAGCACACTCCCCCGCCTTTCTTCGTCCGCGGCCCGGCTGCCCTCGTTCGGCTCGCGTTTTTCGCTACGCTGTCGCTGACCCTGCTGGTGCTGGACGCGCGCTTTCGCTACGCCGAGACCCTGCGCAGCGTGCTCTCGCTCGCCGCCTATCCCCTGCAGCAGGCTGCGCGCCTGCCAGTCGCGCTGGCCGAAGGCGTGGCTGGGTATTTCACCAGCCAGTCGCAACTGCGCGAGGAGAACGAGGAGTTGCGCGCGCGCCTGCTCGCCTCGGCCCAGGGCGCGCAGCGCCACGAAGCCGCCGCCGCTGAAGCCTCGCACCTGCGGCGACTGATCGGCGCCGCCGAGCGGTTCGAGCGAAAGTCGATGCCCGCCGAAATCCTCTACTCCGGCCGCGACCCGTTCTCGCGCAAAGTGATCCTCGACCGCGGCACCCAGCACGGCGTGCGCGCCGGCAACCCGGTGGTGGACGAGGTCGGCGTCATCGGCCAGCTCACCCGCGCGCACGCCTTCGTCTCCGAGGTCACGCTGTTGGTCGACAAGGACCAGGCGGTCCCGGTGCAGGTGGTGAGGAACGGCCTGCGCGCCATCGCCTTCGGCGGCGGCGCCTCCGGCATGCTCGAGCTGCGCTACATGGCGGCCAATGCCGACATCGAGAACGGCGACCGGCTGGTGACCTCCGGCATCGATGGCACCTATCCGCCGGGCCTGCCGGTGGCGAGCGTGGTGCGCGTGGAACGCGACGCCTCCTACACTTTCGCAAGGGTGCTGGCGCAGCCCAGCGCCGGGGTGGAGCGCGGCCGCTACGCGCTGGTGCTCTCCAGCGAGGCGCGCCTGCCCCCCTACCCCGGCGAGGCCGCGGCCGAGCGCAAGGCCGCGAAGAAGGGCCGCCCCAAAAGGAAGGACCCCGATGGGTCCTGACCGGCCGCAGACCATCCTGCTCCCGGTGCGACTGGGCACCATCGCGGCCTCGTTCGCCGGCGCGTTGCTGCTCAACTTCCTGCCCTGGCCCGACCTGGCGCTGGCGCCGGACTTCGTCGCGCTGACGCTCGCCTTCTGGTGCGTACGCCAGCCCCGCCTGGTGGGCCTCGGCACCGCCTGGGGGCTGGGGCTGCTGGTGGATGCCGGCAACGGCGTGCTGCTCGGCCAGCACGCGCTCGCCTACTCGGTGCTCGCGTTCTGCGCCATCGCGCTGTCGCGCCGCATCCTGTGGTTCGAGAACTGGGGCCAGATGCTGCACATGCTGCTGCTGCTCGAGGGCGCGCAGCTGGTGGCGCTCGGCGTGCGCCTCGCGGCGGGAGACGAATTCCCCGGCTGGTCGCTGTTCGCCGGGCCGCTTGCCGCCACCGCGCTTTGGCCGGCGGTGGGCTGGTTGCTGCTGATCCCGCAGCGCCGCGCGATCGAGATCGACCAGAACCGACCGATCTGAGCATGCAATTCGCGGAACTCAAGAATTACCAGAACGAGCTGCGCGCCTTCCAGCTGCGCTTGGGCTTCGCCGGCTTCATGGTGCTCGCCGCCTTCGGCCTGCTGCTGGCTCGTTTCATCTGGCTGCAGGTGTTGCAGCACGATGCTTACCGCGCCAAGGCGGACGAGAACCGCATTGCGGTCGTGCCAGTAGCGCCGAGCCGCGGGCTGATCCTCGATCGCAACGGCGAGGTGCTGGCACGCAACTACCTGGCCTACACGCTGGAGATCTTCCCCGCGCAGGTGAAAGATCTCGAGGCCACCATTGCCGAGCTGGCCGAGTACGTCGACGTCCAGCCGCGCGACCGGGCGCGCTTCAGGAAGCTGCTGCAGGAGACGCGCAACGCCGAGAGCCTGCCGATCCGCACGCGGCTCTCCGACGAAGAAGTGGCGCGCATCGCAGCCAACCGCTGGCGCTTCACCGGGGTGGACATCCGCGCGCGCCTGTTCCGCCAGTACCCGCACGGCGACATCGCCTCGCACGCGCTGGGCTACATCGGCCGCGTCACCACGCGCGACCAGGAGCGGCTCGAGGAGCTTGGCGACGCCGCCAATTACCGCGGCACCGACTACATCGGCAAGGCCGGCATCGAGGCGAGCTACCAGCAGGAATTGCACGGCACCACCGGTTTCGAGCGCGTCGAGATCGACGCCGCCGGGCGCGGCGTCCGCACGCTGTCGCACACCGCCTCGCAGCCGGGCAACAACATCGGCCTGACACTCGACATCCGGCTGCAGGAAGTCGCCGAGCGCGCCTTCGGCGAGCGCCGCGGCGCTCTGGTGGCGATCGAGCCCGCCAGCGGTGGGGTGCTGGCCTTCGTCTCCAGGCCCGGCTACGACCCGAACCTGTTCGTCGACGGCATCGACCCCTCGAGCTGGGAAGCGCTCAACAACTCGCCCGACCTGCCGCTCATCAACCGCGCCATCGCCGGCGTCTACCCGCCGGGCTCCACGTTCAAGCCGTTCATGGCGCTCGCCGCGCTGGAACTGGGCAAGCGCACCCCGCGCAGCACCATCCACGATCCGGGCTACTTCGTGTTCGGTGACCGGCGCTTCCGCGATTCCAAACCCGGCGGCCACGGCGCGGTGGATCTTTACAAGTCGATCGTCATGTCCTCGGACACGTACTACTACATGCTCGCCAACGACATGGGCATCGACGCCATCGCCGGCTTCATGAAGCGCTTCGGTTTCGGGACACTCACCGGCATCGACCTGGAAGGCGAGGCCACCGGCATCCTGCCCTCGCCGGAGTGGAAAATGGCGCGATTCAAGCGGCCCGAGCAGCAGAAGTGGTACGCGGGCGAGACCATCTCCATCGGCATCGGCCAGGGTTACAACGCCTACACGCCGGCGCAGCTGGCGCTGGCCATGGCCACGCTCGCCAACAACGGTGCCATGTTCAAGCCGCGCCTGGTGTCGAACGTGGACAACACGCGCACCGGTGAGCGCCGCACCCTCGAGCCGCAGCTGGTGCCGCAGGTGCCGCTCAAGCCCGAGCACGTCGAGTTCGTCAAGCGCGCCATGGCCGGGGTCACCAAGGAAGGCACCGGGGCGCGCGCCTTCGCCGGCGCACAGTACTCGAGCGGCGGCAAGACCGGCACCGCGCAGGTGATCGCCTTGAAGCAGAACGAGAAGTACGAAGAGAGCAAGGTTGCCGAGCGCCTGCGCGACCACTCGCTGTACATCGCCTTCGCGCCGGTCGAGCGGCCGAAGATCGCGCTCGCCGTGGTGGTGGAGAACGGCGGCTTCGGCGCGCGCGCCGCCGCGCCGATCGCGCGCACTGTGCTGGATTACTTTCTGCTCGGCAAGCTGCCAGCGGCAGCCAGGCGGCCGGTGCCCGAGATCGAGGTCGATAGCGACGCGGAGAGCGACTAGTGGAAATCGCCGGCCACTCCCTGCATCGCCTGCGCGAGCGCCTGGTCGAGGGCATCGACGGGCCGCTGTTCGCGCTGGCGCTGGCACTCACCGCGATCGGCATGGCGGCGCTGTACTCGGCGAGCTACGAGAACGCCGCGCGCTTGGCGGCCCAGCTCGGCAACCTGGCGGTGGCACTGGTGGCGATGTGGCTGGTGGCGCAGATCCCGCCGCAGACGCTGCTGCGCCTGGCGGTGCCGGCCTACGTGGTGGCACTGGCGCTGCTGCTCGGGGTGGCGCTCGCCGGCGAGGTGGTGAACGGCGCGCGCCGCTGGCTCAACCTCGGCATCGGCCGCTTCCAGCCCTCGGAGATGATGAAGATCGCGATGCCGCTGATGCTGGCCTGGTTCTTTCACCGCCGCGAGGGCTCGATCCGGCTGCGCGATTTCGCGCTCGCCGCGGTGCTGCTGGCGGTGCCGGTGCTGCTGGTGGCACGCCAGCCCGATCTCGGCACCGCGCTGCTGATCGCCTGCGCCGGCTTCAGCGTGATTTTTTTCGCCGGCCTGGGGTGGCGTGTGCTCGCCGGCCTTGGCGTGCTCGTACTCGCCGCCCTGGCGCCGCTGTGGGGCATGCTGCACGACTACCAGCGCCGCCGCATCCTCACGCTGCTCGACCCGACGACCGACCCGCTCGGCTCCGGTTACCACATCATCCCGTCCACCATTGCAGTGGGGTCGGGCGGCCTCACCGGCAAGGGCTGGCTGAACGGCACGCAGACGCACCTCGAGTTCATCCCCGAGCGCGCCACCGACTTCATCTTCGCCGTGTTCTCCGAGGAGTTCGGCCTGATCGGCAACGTGGTGCTGCTCACGCTGTACGCACTGCTCATCGCGCGCGGCCTGTCGATCGCGGCACAGGCGCCAACCATGTTCACGCGCCTGCTTGCGGGCGCGGTGACGCTGATCTTCTTCACCTACGCTTTCGTCAACATGGGCATGGTGGCGGGGATCCTGCCGGTGGTGGGATTGCCGCTGCCCTTCATTTCCTACGGCGGCACGGCGCTCGCCACGCTGTATGTCGGCGTAGGCATCCTGATGAGCATTTACCACCACCGGAAGCTCGTGCAGACTTAGTTGTTGCTGCGCAGCATGATTCTGGGATCATGCTTCGCATCGTGAAACGCGGGGTGCCTAACTCTTTGTAAATCCTTGTTTACGTACCATTTCAGATCCCGCAATCGCGTTATTGCTGCGCGCCATCCGCTTGGCTATCGTCGTCCTTAGTTCAATTCACTCACACAGACAGGG
>CAZVZV010000338.1:0-5908 GCA_964631735.1 uncultured Enterobacteriaceae bacterium | reverse complement strand
GAAGCTCGTGTGGCGCACGGACCGGCTGCGTATCTTCAACCGTCCGGACCGGCGGCTGATGGTGACGGGCGAAGGCACCGCCGCGCTGTCGCAGGCGAAACTCGCGCTGCGCGGCACGCTGCGCGCCGACGAGGGCTACATCGAGTTCGCCGCACAGGAGACCGGACGGCTCGGCGACGACGTGGTGATCGTCGGGCGCGCCGCACCGGCGCGGCGCGCGGGCCCGCGCGCGCTGCCGCTCGACCTCGACATGACGCTCGATCCCGGGCAGCGCTTCCGCATCATCGGCCAGGGGCTCGACGCTTATCTACGCGGCAAGCTGCAGGTGCAGTCGCGCCCCGACGGCGTGATCGTCGCGCGCGGCGCGATCGAGACTGCGGACGGCTCCTACCGCGCGTTCGGACAGCGGCTCGACATCGAGCGCGGGCGGCTCCTCTTCGACGGCCCGATCGACAATCCGGCGCTCGACGTGCTGGCGCTGCGCCGGAACCTGCAGGTCGAGGCGGGCGTCGAGGTGACGGGTACCGCACGCTCTCCGCAGGTGCGGCTGACCTCGCGCCCGCCGGTGCCGGATTCCGAGAAACTGTCGTGGCTGGTGCTCGGGCGCGGCTCACCCGACGCCTCGAGCGCCGACCTCGCGCTGCTGCAGGCGGCGGCCGCACAGCTCGTAAGCTCCGACCAGGCGGTGCCGCTCCACCGCCGCATCATCCAAGGCATCGGGCTCGACGACGTCGCGGTGCGGGGCGCGTCGGGCGGCGCGGCGACCGGACAGGTCGTCGCGTTCGGCAAGCGGCTCTCGGACCGGCTCTACGTCGAGTACGAGCAGGGCCTCACCGTCGCAGCCAATCTCGTGCGGCTCACTTTCGCGCTCACGCGCACGCTGAGCGTCAACGCGCAGACGAGCCAGACGACTTCGAGCTTCGGCTTTACCTACCGGCGGTCGTTCGACTGAAGGGTCGGATGTATTTTCCGCAGGACGCGGAACGATCGCCGAGCGCAGCCTGGCATTGGGCGCCAGCACGGCGAGTTGGTGCTCTACAACAACGGCTTTGCCGCCGGGCTGGTGGCGGCGATTCCGGTGCCGGTCATCATCGCGTTGCAGGCGCCGGCCAAGGACGACGCCGAGCCGCGATAAGCGGTGCCGCTCGCTATCGCGACACGGTCTCCGACTCGACCACGAGGTCGAGCACATAGACGTAAGCCGAGCCGTCCGCGCTCGCGGGGCTGCGCTTGAAGCGCTTGACGCGTAGCACGTTGCGCACCCCCGGGGCGTGCGTGAAGCCTTCGATGCGGTCGTGCAAGGGTATCCATTCGCCCGGCTTGCCCGAAGGCAGCCCCTGCTTGTCGAAACGCCGTTCGCGCACCTGCAGGCAGGTGCTGCCCGTGCCCGCCGCGCTCTTACATTCGACCGGCTGCGCCGCTACCTCCAGGAAGATCAGCGTCGCCGCGCCGTACAGGCTTTCCGGCGTCGCCTGCCCGGCCAACAGCAGCGTTTCGTTCGCCGCGGACACCAGCCGCAGGCTCGGCGGCGTGCCTTGAGATAGTTCCACCTTCAACGGGCTGGCCAGCAGCGCCGACAACACCGCATCGGCCTGCATCAAGGGCGCCTCACAGGCCTTCATCGTGGCGGCCAGGCGGCCCACCGTCATCTGCCCGGCGGCGCTGATTTGGTAGCCGCCGTTCAGGCGATTGCAGGCGCCCTGGATGCTGATCCGCGAGCGCTCGAAACTGAAAACGAACGAGCGCCCTGGGCCCGCCGCCACGGCGTCGATGTTGCGGCCCTGGCTATCGGCGGCGGACTGCAGGGTCCAACGATGCGCCTGCAGCGTCCTGGCGAGTGCCGCTTCCGCGGCGCCTTGGACTACGCCCGGCCGCGCCGGAGGGTCCGCCGCGCTGGCACATGCCGGCAGGCCCAGCGCCAGGGCCACAATCAATTGAAGCGACGGCGTGGGCATCGTCATGGTGACTTCCTTGCACATCAGATCAACAACGGGGCACCGCCGCCCGAACGACGGCGCGTGCGATCAATCCATGCGTACCTGCGTCAGCACCCGGTTGTGTGAACTTGGCGCCGGCGGCGTGGCGTGGCGCGCTCTTCACCGCATAAGGCCGTGGAGTCTACAACGGCTCTGCATGCCCGTTGCCCGCCAGCGCGATCACGCGGCCTTCGGGCACACTGCGGGGCCGCGCACCGTTATAGCCGCGCAACGAGAGACTTCAAGACATGTCATGACCATCGTCTTTTCGGAGTTTCCCGGCACCCGCCCCATTGCCGTGCTGCTGTCCAAAACCGGGCGGCTTTGACGCCGCCGGCCGATGCGCAGCATGAGCAATCCGTTCAACGCCATCGCCGATCTGTTCAAGGCCGCTGCCGTGAACTGGGTGAACGACCATGCGCAGAGCATGGGCGCGGCGCTGGCCTTCTACACGATCTTTTCGATCGCGCCGCTGCTGCTGATCGTGATCTCGATCGCCGGGCTCTTCTTCGGCGAGGAAGCCGCGCGCGGCGAAATCTACGGCCAGCTTCAGGGCATGCTCGGCACGCATGGCGCACTGGCCGTGCAGGGCCTGCTCGAAAGCGCCAGCCGGCGGCCCGAAAGCGTGCCCGCAGCCGTCTTTGGTATCGCCTTGCTGTTCATTGGCGCCACCTCCGTCTTCGCCGAACTGCAGGACGCGCTCGACCGCATCTGGCGCGCGCCGCTGCGGCCGAAACGCTCCGGGCTTTGGGGGTTGGTGCGCGCGCGCCTGCTCTCGTTCGGCATGATCCTCGGCATCGGCTTCCTGCTCATCGTCTCGTTGGCCTTCAGCGCGGGCCTGAACGCATTGAGCAGGTGGTGGGATCCGCAATCCCACAGCTGGGGCACCTTCACCGGCGCGACCGAACTCGCGCTCAGCGTCGCGTTCGTGACCGCCGTGTTCGCGATGATCTACAAGACCATGCCGCGGGTGCGCATCGACTGGCGCGATGTCTGGGTGGGCGCGGCCGTCACCTCGGTGCTGTTTATCAGCGGCAAGTTCCTGATCGGGCTGTACATCGGACGCAGCGGCATCACCTCGGCCTTCGGCGCGGCGGCCTCATTGATCGTGGTGCTGCTCTGGGTGTATTACTCGGCGCAGATCTTCCTGTTCGGCGCGGAGTTCACCTGGGTCTATTCGCACCAGTATGGCTCGCGCAAATCGAACCCGATGGCCGGGTCCGAAAAGGCTGGTTCCAGCGCCGCATGAGGTCGAATGCCGCGGACTGGCACCGCAATGTGCCGGAGCGGAACGTCGCGCAGGAATGGCTATTTATCCAGCACGCCCCAGTAATTACGCCATAAATAGCTGCTTTTAGATGTTTGTGTCATACTTAATGGCATGTCAAAGTCATCAGCCCACAACGACTGGCTGCCACCTCAAGTGATTGCCGCGCTCCATGAGCTGGGCACCAATCTTGCGCTTGCGCGCGTGCGTCGCAAGGAATCTCTGAGAAGCTGGTCCAAGCGCATCGGCGTGTCCGTGCGGACGCTGCAGCGGCTCGAGGATGGCGATCCCGGCGTGGGCATGGGCGTTTACGCCGCCGCGCTGTGGTTGATGGCGCGCGCCGACTCGTTGCCGGCACTGGCCGATCCTTCGCTCGACCGCGGCGCGCTCGAACTTGATGTGCGCGTGGCACGCGAGCGGTTGGCGCGCAGTTCAAAGGCGGCCACATGAGCGCCTACAAAGTTACCGACGAGCTCTGGCTTTGGTGGCTGGTCGATCCGGCGCGCCCGCGCTTGATCGGAACACTGCGGCATGTGCGGCGCGGCGCACGACAACCCGGCGGCGTTTCGCTCGAATACGCCGCCGATTGGCGGGTCGCAGGCCAGGCCCTCAGCGAGGACCTGCCCTTGCAGGCAGGCGAATTCCTGCCGGTCGAGCCCGACGCGGCCGCCGGAGCGGTGGACGACGCGCGGCCGGACCGCTGGGGCGAACGCGTCATCCGATTGCTCGATCGCCCCGCCCGCTTGTCGACGCTGGAGTATCTGTACTTCTCGGGTGACGATCGATTCGGCGCGCTCAGCGTCTCGACTTCGGCCGCCGAATACCTGCCTCGACACCGCGGCCCGCTCCCGGCAATGAGCGATGTCCAGGCCATCCATGACCTCGTGCGTCGCGTAGAAGCTGGCGAGCAGGTCGAGGAATCGTTGCGGCGATTGGTCGCGCCCGGAGCAACGCTCGGTGGCACGCGGCCCAAGGCGCTGCTAACCATCGGCGGCGAGTCATGGATCGTGAAGTTCGGCGCGGCCGACGCGCCAATCGACGGCCCATTAATTGAACATGCCGCGATGACGCTGGCCGCAAAGGCAGGCATCGATGTCTGCGAGACGATTCCGGTGAAGCTGGAGGACGGCCATGCCGTCGCGGTGCGCCGCTTCGACCGCGACGGCGCGCTCCGCGTGCACGCTTTGTCGGCACATGTGACGCTGCGCGCAGCGGGCCAAGAGTACGGCTACCCCGAGCTCGCATTGCTGCTGCGTCGGCGCGGCGAGGCGGACGACTTCGCGCTGCAAGGCGAGCAACTGTTCCGACGGATGGTCTTCAACATCCTGATCGACAACACCGACGACCACGAGAAGAACCATGCGCTGATCGTGAACGCTGCCCAGCGCTATCGCCTGTCGCCAGCGTTCGACGTGCTGCCGGCCGGACAGGCGCTGGGCTATCAACAAATGCGGGTCGGGCGCGATGGCGCGGACTCGACCATCGAGAACGCGCTGTCGGAACACCGTGCGTTCGCATTGACGAGTGCCAAAGCACAGGAAGTGGCCGGTGAAGTCGCGCGCGTGGTCGCAGGCTGGCGCACGCACTTCGAGGACCAACGGGTCTCGCAAGGCGACATTCATCTGCTCAGCGCGCAGATCGACCGGCCATTCCTGCGGGAGCAGCGCGCACGGAAGCTCAACGCGGCTTGAATACGAGGCCTGTTCCGTAGAGGAGGAATGGCCCAAGGTGCCCGCCCATACAGTCGACGTGGGCCACTCGATTCGCGAATTCAGCCGCGCTCCGTAGTTGACACCGGGGCCCGCGTAGTGGACAGTACCGGCCCGCGTGCCTCGCGCAGTGGCGCACGTGCCTGCGAGCATCGCGTGCTTCGTCGCCCCGACGAACTGGAACAAACGGCGGGGCATTCACCCGACATAAACGAAGCTTCCGACCGAAACCCGCCGCCGCGCACCCGCGTCGGGTCGTCTAAGACCTTCAGCAAGGAGAAGAGGAGACCATGAGGTACGTCTACATCGCGCTGATCATCGTGTTCACCGGCATCGTCGTCCTGTTCAAGATCCAGAACCTCGAGGCGGTGACCGTCTCCCTCTTCACGGTGAGCGTGACGCTACCCGTCGCCGTCCTGGTCCTGGTCGTGTACGTCCTGGGCATGCTCACCGGTGGATTCGTTCTCGCGCTGCTGCGCACGTGGGTTCATCGTGCCACGCAGCGCGCCAGATGATTTCTTGTCCGTCGCAGCCCACGGCGCTCGTTCACTTGAGCCGGCGCTTAACCCAAGGAGAATTTAGGTGAGCAATTTCTGGGACATCCTCTGGCTGATTTTCTCCACCTTCGCTTTTGTCGCGTACATCCTCATCCTGTTCCAGATCGTCATCGACCTCTTCCGGGATAACGAGCTCGGGGGGGGATTCAAGGCGCTCTGGATCATCGGCCTCATCTTTGTCCCGCTCCTGACGGCGCTCGTCTACATCGTCGCCCGCGGCAGAGGCATGGCGGAACGGCAGCGGGCGACCAAACGACGTGAGGTTGGAGTCCGGGTCATTGAAGTTGTACTGATACGAGGTCGCGATGCCGCCGCCGAGCTTGATCCCGAACGGCAGGTTCTTGATGTGCGCCTCGAGCTGGTCGAGCCGCCGCTGCAGCTCCGACGTGTCGGTGTTTC
>CAZVZV010000337.1:0-2658 GCA_964631735.1 uncultured Enterobacteriaceae bacterium | reverse complement strand
GCCTCAGCGCCTGCCAGATCCGCGCAGGCGATCGATGGCCAGCAGAAAGTAGTTCAGCGCCGCGAGGAAGGTGCCGAGTGCCACCACGAAGCGGGCCGGCCAGACGGGTACGCGCAGCGCGCCCTCGCCTTCGAACTCGTTCGAGTTCCACGCGTGCGCCGCCGGATCGAGGCTGCCCCAGAAAACCAGACCGAAAAATGCGGCGCCGACCAAGGCGCCGAATATTTCGCATGCGCGTTGCGCCGCAAGCGGCAGGTGGTCGGTCACGGCGTCCACGCGGATCATGCCGCCGGAGCGGATCGCATAGGCCGCCTGCAGGAAGCAGACGATCACGATGGTGAAGGACACCAGCTCGGGGGTGCCCTTCACCGGCCGGCCGAAGCCGACGCGCCCGATCACGTCGGCGCAGACCAGGAAGCACAGCAGGAACGCCAGCACCGCTGCGATGACCAGCAGCGCCTGCGCAATCCAGTCGTTGAGCCTGCCGATCATGCCGGCAGGGAGCAATGGCTGGGCAAGTGGCGGTCTACTTGATCTGGTAGCGCAGCGGCCACCGGTGGCCGAGCTTTTCGGCCTCTTCGAGCGCGAGCTTGAGCACCTGCGTTGCCGGCAGCCCTGCCGTGTCGAGCTCGGCCGCCTTCTCTTGCGGCCAGCCCCTGAGCGAGCTCGCCCAGTCGGCGCGCACGGCATCCGGCAACTGCTTGACGATCGCGCCGTTGGTTTTCAACTGCTCGAGCTGCTTCGGGTAGTTCTCCTTGTTGAAGGTGCCGGTGCGCGCCTCGTACTCCCTGCCGACTTCGCGGATGACGTCCTGCACCTCTTTGGGCAGCTTCGCCCAGCGTGCCTTGTTGACGGTCAGGCCATGCCAGGTGATCGCGCCGAAGCCGATCTCGGTGTAGTACTTGCCGACCTCGTAGAGCTTGAAGTTGACGTAGCCCGAGGGGAACATGATCCAGCCGTTGTAGACGCCGGTCTGCATCGCCGTGTAGGCCTCGGGCAGCGACGATTGCACCGGCACGGCGCCGGCATACTCGAGCCACTTCAGGTTGAGGCCCGCGCCGGCGAGCTTGCGGCCCTTGAGGTCCGCGACCTTGTTCCACTCGAAGCTGGTGCCCAGGTTGTAGCCGTTGTCCGCGATCAGCGCGATCAGCTGCTGGTTGAACTTGTCCTCGAACACCTTGCCCAGGTAGGGCACCTTGTCGTAGACGCGGCGCGCGAGGGTGACGCTGGCGACCGGGTCCATGGTGCCGAAGGGCAGCATCACCTGGAACGCATGCAGGGGCAGGTTCGAGGGCTCGAAGCAGAAACAGTAGCCGCCGATGTCGATGATGCCGGATTGAACGCCTTCCAGCGTGTCGGCGACCTTGACCATCGACCCGCCGTAGCCCTCGATGAACTCGAGCTTGTGCTGGGTCCTCGCCGCGACGCGCTTGGTCACTTCCGGCGCGAAGAAGTTCTGCATCAGGTTGACGTACGCGTTCGCGGCCGGATGGCCGGAGGCGATCCTGAGCTTGATGTCCTCGGCCAGCGCGGCGCCGGGCAGGCAAAGCGGCGCAGCCAACGCCGATGCAACGAGCGTGCGATGAATGGCGTTCATGGTCTCCCCCCAAGTGAGATCATTTGATACTCCGCAAACCGGCGAGGATTGTCAATCGGCGGAGCGCGTCAGTGCCACACCTCTTGCGCGACCTGGACGATGCGCTCGAGCTTGCGCCACTGCTCATCGATGGTGAGGCTGTTGCCGTGGTGCGTGCTGGAGAAGCCGCATTGCGGCGACAGGCACAGGTTCTCCAGCGGCACGAACTTCGCCGCCTCGTCGATGCGGCGCTTGAGCATCTGTTTGTCCTCGATCTCGCCGACCTTGGTCGTCACCAGCCCGAGCACCACCTTCTTGCCCTTCGGCAGCAGGCGCAGCGGCTCGAAGGTGCCGGCGCGGGCTGAATCGAACTCCATGAAGAAGCCGTCCACGTTGACGGAGAACATCGCCTCGGCCACCGGGTCGTAGCCGCCCTCGGCCACCCAGGCGCTCTTGAAGTTGCCGCGGCAGGTGTGCATGGTGACGGTCATGTCGGCGGGTTTGTCCCTCAGCGCGGAGTTGATCGTGTCGGCGTAGCGCCGCGGCAGTTGCGCCGGGTCGTCGCCGTTCTTCCGGCAGGTCTCCTGGATCTTCGGATCGCAGAGATAGGCGAAAGCCGTGTCGTCGAGCTGCAGGTACGTGCAGCCCGCCTGCGCCAGGTGCGCGATCGCCGTGCGATAGGCGGCCGCGACGTCCGACCAGAACTGTTCGAGGTCCGGATAGGCGACCTTCGAGATGGCGTTGCGTCCGCCGCGCAGGTGCAGCATCGAAGGCGAGGGGATGGTGAACTTCGGCGTCGCCTTGGCGATGGATTTCAAGAAAGTGAAGTGTTCCACCATGATCGGCCTGGCGCAGCCGACCTTGCCGGTAACGGTGGCGATCGGCGGCTGTTCCTCGGTGCCGCCGAATTTCGGCCCCGGGTTGACCTTGTTGGTGACCCCGTCGAGTTGGCCGAGGAAGTCGAGGTGCCACCAGTCGCGGCGGAACTCGCCGTCGGTGACCGCCTGCAGGCCGATGGCTTCCTGCTTGCTGACCGCTTCGCGGATGGCGCTGTCCTCGATCTCCTTCAGCTGGCCGGCGCT
>CAZVZV010000336.1:0-1581 GCA_964631735.1 uncultured Enterobacteriaceae bacterium | reverse complement strand
GATTCGCCGAACGATGCGCCGATGTTCGGCTATTTCGTGAACTCCGTCGGCGTGGCGAATATCGCGCGTTTCTCGGGGCACCTGGCCGCTGCGCCGAAATATGTGACCCGCAGCGAATCCGGCGCGGGCTTCGCCGAACTGGTGGCGCACTTGCTGGGTGAGCATTAGTGGACTGGTGGTGGGCCTACCTCGCGATCGGCCTGGCGGTCGGGTTCCTCGCGGGGCTGCTCGGTATCGGCGGCGGCATGGTGATGGTGCCGATGCTGGTGTTTGTGTTCACCGCCAAGGGCTTCCCAGGCGAGCACATGATGCACCTCGCGCTCGCTACCGCGCTCGCCACGATCGCATTCACATCGCTTTCCAGCGTGCGCGCGCATCACCGGCACGGCGGCGTGGACTGGGTAGTGGCGCGCGCGATGGCGCCCGGCATCCTCGCCGGCGCTCTCGTGGCGGCACTGGCCGCCGGATTCATTCCGACCCGATCGCTGGCGGTGTTCTTCACCGGCTTCATGTTCTACGCCGCGGCGCAGATGTTCGTCGAGGTCAAGCCCCGGCCCGCGCGCCAGCTGCCTGGACGTGCCGGTCTGTTCGCCGCCGGTGCAGGAATCGGCAGCATCTCGAGCGTGCTCGCGGCGGGCGGCGCGTTCCTATCCATCCCGTTCCTCGCCTGGTGCAACATGCCGCTCAAGCGCGCCATCGGCACGGCCGCGGCGAACGGCTTCCCGATCGCGGTCGCGGGGACGGTAGGCTACGTTGCGCAAGGCATGCGTGTCCGCGGACTGCCCGAGTGGAGTCTTGGCTACGTGTACCTGCCGGCGCTGCTGCTGATCGTGGCGGCCAGCATGCCGATGGCGCCGCTCGGCGCGCGCCTGGCGCACAGGCTGCCGGTAAAGCGCCTGCGGGTGGTGTTCGCACTGATGCTGTTCGCTCTCGGACTGCGCATGCTGGCAAACTTGTGGTGATCAGGAAGGAGTGACATGACAGGACCGCTGTCGCACATCAGGGTGCTCGATCTGTCGCGCGTACTGGCCGGCCCCTGGGCCGGCCAGAACCTCGCCGACCTCGGCGCCGAAGTGATCAAGGTCGAGCGGCCGAAGATCGGCGACGACTCGCGCGGCTTCGGGCCGCCGTGGGTGAAGGATCGCGAGGGGCGCGAGACCAAGGACTCGGCCTATTTCACGTCGGCGAACCGGGGCAAGAAGTCGATCACGGTGAATATCTCGAGCCCGGCGGGCCAGGAGATCGTGAAGGAGCTCGCGCAGGGCTGCGACGTGCTGATCGAGAATTACAAGTTCGGCGACCTGGCGCGCTACGGACTGGGGTACGACGACCTGCGCGCGCTCTACCCGCGGTTGATCTACTGCTCAGTCACCGGCTTCGGGCAGACCGGACCCTACCGCGAGCGGCCCGGGTACGACTTCATGATCCAGGGCATGGGCGGGATGATGAGCGTCACCGGCGAGCCCGGCGGCGAGCCGATGCGCGCTGGAGTGCCGGTGGCGGACATCATCACCGGGATGTACGCCTCGATCGCGATCTGCGCGGCGCTCGCGCACCGTGCGGAGTCAGGCAAGGGACAGC
>CAZVZV010000335.1:0-2569 GCA_964631735.1 uncultured Enterobacteriaceae bacterium | reverse complement strand
CTGGTCCAGGATCAAGATCGGCGGCTTGCCGGCCAGCTCGTACGCCCGGGCCATCCACTGGGCGAAGCGAGGGAACGTCGCGGGATCGGTGTCGGCGAGCGCCTCGTTCTGAGGCAGTTCGACGATGAGATCGACAAGGCGGCGGGCAAGCCCTGGTTCCCCTGGTGTCGTCAGTAGACAGACGGGGTGGCCCGCGTCCGCCACCGCAGGCAGGAGCCCCGCCTTGAGAATCGAGCTCTTGCCTGCCCCGGAAGGCGCGTGGAGGCAGAGCACCAGCGTGGGGCCCGTCACCTTCGATTCGAGCTCGCGCAGCTCGACGTCGCGACCGGCGAACAGCTCGCGTCGCGCGTAGGTGTGGGCGCTCACGAGAAAGCGCGGAAATCTGGACTGGGCCGCCGCAGTGAGTCCTGTCTGGGGCTCTGATCTTTCCTGATTCAGAAAAACAATGACGGGCTGTGGGCGCTGTGGAAAACCGTCTGCGGTTTTCCAAGGACCTGTGGGCGCGTCCGCGCGTCCATGGGTCCGGCAGCGTCCATGGCCCTTCGGGATCTCCGCTATGGTGGAGGCGACTGAGACGAGGTGAGGACCCGGAGTTGACGCTCCGAGCCCTCGGTGGCTGACTCGACCGTGCGACCAGACGCGTCCGCCGTCGGTGATTGTGCCACGGCGGCCGTGCCGGCGTGTCGAGGCCTGGCGCTCTGTGCGGGGGCCTCGTGGACACGCCGCTCCGGCTGCGCACCTGCCGGGCGTGTGCGCGGCCTTTCACGATTTGTGTGTCCTGTGATCGCGGACACGCCTACTGCTCGGCCCCCTGCCGCGTCGGGGGACGGCGGGCGTCCGCCCGCGCCGCCCGCCGGCGCCATCAAGCGAGTCCGGAGGGGCGGCTCGACCATCGCGACCATCAACGCGCCTTCCGCGCGCGCCGCCGCGTGACGGATCAGTCTTCCGCTGAGCCGCTCGGGCCGGTCACACTGCCGCCCGTGGCCCCGCCCCTCGGCCAATGTGTCCGGTGTGGGCGGCGTAGTCGGTGGATCACTTGGTCCACGGGTGCGCGAGGCCGATCTCGGAGGACGGATGATTGCCCCTGAACTGCGCGCGGAGATTCGACGGCTCCATTTTGCGGAACACTGGAAGGTCGGCACGATCGCGGAGGCGCTGCACGTACATCACGACACGGTGCGCCTCGCCATCGCGACCGAGCCCGCGCGGCAAGCGCTCTATCGTCCGAGTCAGCTCGATCCCTTCCTGCCGCTCATCCGCGACACGCTCACGCAGTACCCGCGGCTGCGCGCCACGCGGTTGCATGAAATGCTCAAGAGCCGCGGCTATCCGGGATCGGCCGTGCAGGTCCGTCGCCTCGTCCGGCTGCTGCGGCCCTCGGCGACGCCGACGGCGTACCTGCGCTTGCGCACGCTGGCCGGGGAACAAGCCCAAGTCGATTGGGGCGCCTTTGGCACCCTGCGGATCGGCCGCGGCACGCGGCCGCTCTCCGGCTTCGTCATGGTGCTCTCGTACTCGCGCGCGATCCACGCGGTCTTCACGCTCGACCAATCACTCGAGAGCTTTGTGCGCGGCCACGTCGAGGCCTTCCAGGCCTTTCAGGGCGTCGTGCGCACGATTTTGTACGACAACCTCAAGAGTGCGGTCCTGGCCCGTCAGGGATCGGCCATTCACTTTCACCCGCGGCTGCTCGAGCTCGCGGGCCACTATCATTTCGCACCCCGGCCCTGCGCGCCCGCGCGGGGGAATGAAAAGGGAAAAGTGGAGCGCCAGATCCAATATTTACGTCACGCGTTTTTTGCCGCGCGGACGTTTCGCGATCTGGACGATCTGCACGCGCAGTTTCGCACCTGGCGCGACACGATCGCGCACCAGCGTCGCCATCCCGACCAACCCGATCGGACCGTCGCCGAGGTCCTCGCCGAGGAGCAGCCCGTGTTACTGCCGCTGCCGGCCCATCCCTTTGAGACGGCGCTCATCCGTGCGGTCTCGGTCGGTAAAACGCCCTACGTCCGCTTCGACCGCAATCTCTACACCGTGCCCCACGCCTACGTCCAACGCACGGTCACGATCCTGGCCGATGCGGCGACCGTGCGGGTCGTCGATGGGCCCACCGAGCTCGCACGCCATGTCCGCAGCTTCGGCACGGCGGAGGTGATCGAGGACGCCGCGCATCTGCAGGCGTTGCGGGCGGCGAAGACCGCCGCCGGATCCGCGACCAGCCGCGACCGGTTGCTCGCCGCCGTGCCGATCAGCGCCACGATCCTGGAGCAGTACGTGTTGCGCGGCGACATTGGCCATCTGGCGGCGCGGCGCTTGCTCGGTCTGCTCGACGACTACGGCCCGCAGGAATTGCACGCCGCCATTGAGGACGCGCTGACTCGGGGGGCGCTCGGGCCGGGCGCAGTCGCCCACATTCTGGAGCAGCGCCGGCGCCGGCGGGGACACCGCCCGCCCGTCCGCATGATCTTGTCCGACCGCTCGGCCGGCCGCGATCTCGACGTGTCACCCCATGCCTTGGAGACCTACGATGCCCTCAGTCGCCCCGATTCCTCCGACCCTGACGAAT
>CAZVZV010000334.1:0-5709 GCA_964631735.1 uncultured Enterobacteriaceae bacterium | reverse complement strand
CTCGCGTTTCCCTGGGGCTATGGGGTGGTGCTCGCGAATATCTCCCGCAAGGCCGGATATCGTCCGGGTGATGGATCTCCAGCAGGAGCAGCTCGCAAGGAGCATGGGGGAGGGCCATCGGGTGATTCACGGCGTGGCCGGCTCGGGCAAGACGATGATCCTGGGTTACCGCGCGCAGCACCTCGCGCAGGCGCTCGCCAGCAAGCCCATTTAACGGCCAGGTGCCGCGCGCGCAGTACGGCGCGGTGCTGGTGGACGAGGGCCACGATTTCGAGCCGGAGTGGCTGAAGCTGGTGGCGCAGATGGTGCATCCCGAAACGAATTCGCTGCTCGTGCTCTACGACGACGCGCAGAGCATCAATCGCCGCAAGGCGCGGCTCGGGTTCAGCTTCGCCGAAGTGGGCATTCAGGCGCGCGGCCGCACGACGATCCTGCGGATGAACTACCGCAATACGGCCCAGATCATGGCGGTCGCCTGCGAAGTTCGCCGCTTTCGCCAGACTGGGCTAAACTGGCATCCGTGAGCGAAATCATTTTTGTCATCGAGGACGCGCCCGAGGGCGGCTACATCGCCAAGGCGGTGGGGGAGTCGATTTTCACGCAAGCCGAGAGTCTCGAACTGCTCCAGGAGCGGGTGCGGGATGCAGTGCGCTGCCACTTCGACGAGGGCAAGGCGCCGAAGATGATCCGGCTGCATTTCGTGCGCGACGAGGTGATCGCGGCATGAAGCTGCCCCGGGATCTTTCCGGGGCGGATCTGATCAAGGCGCTGGGCCGGATCGGCTATCGCGTGACCCGTCAGACCGGGAGCCACGCCAGGCTGACCACGGATGCGCCGACCCAGCACCACGTCACCGTGCCGATGCACGATCCGCTCAAGATCGGGACGCTTGCGGGGATTCTGAACGATGTCGCGGACCATCTGAAGATCACAAGGGAACAACTGCTGGCTCGATTGTTCTGACTCACCGTCAACGGCGGGGATTGCCGTATGTTGCTGTAAAAGCTACAATAGTTGTCTTAAAAGCAACGATATGGGTTTTGGCGCGTGTCCACCAATCTGGCTTCGATGCTGTTCGGCGTCTACCGCCGGGGCGTGCTGGCGCTGCTGCTGCTGCGGCCGGAGGAGTCGGTGCACCTGCGGGAGATCGCGCGGCTCACCGGCACGGCGCCGGGCACGCTGCTGCGCGAGGTAAACGCGCTTGCGGCCTCGGGCGTGCTGCTGCGCAAGCGCGTGGGCAACCAGGTGCACTTCCAGGCCAATCCCGGCTGCCCGATCTACGAGGACCTGCGCAATATCCTGAAGAAAACCGTCGGCATGGCGGACGTGCTGCGCGAGGCGCTCGCGCCGCTGGCGGGCAAAATCCGCGCGGCGTTCATCTACGGCTCGATGGCGAGCGGCGAGGAGCGCGCGGGCAGCGATGTCGACCTGATGATCGTGGGCGAGATCCGGTTCGCCGAAGCGGTGGCGGCGCTCGCGCCGGCGCAGGCGCTGTTGCGCCGCGAGGTCAACCCGAACGTCTATCCCGCGTTGGAATTAAGGAAGAAGGCCGCGGCGGGGGATCCGTTCCTCAAGCGGGTGCTCGCGGAGCGCAAGATTTTCATTCTGGGCGGCGACGATGACCTTGGAAAACCTGCTGCGCATCGGAAAGCTCAAGGCGCACGCCGCCGATGAGGCGGAGATCGCGCGCGTAATCGAATCGGCGGAACGGGCGCTGACGGATGCCGCGAACGTGGCGCTGAGCAGCGACTCGCGCCTGGATCTCGCCTACCGGGCGGTGATGCAGGCGGCGCTCGCGGCGGTCATGGCAAACGGCTATCGCCCGGCGACCAGCGAGCCGGGGCACCACCAGCTTCTTATCCAGGCGCTGCCGAAGACCATCGGCATGGCGCCCGAGCGCGTCCAGGTACTGGAGGCTTACCGCAAGGCGAGGAACCAGATGGACTATCGCGGCATGCCGGTGTCCGACGCGGTGGCGGGCGAATGCGTCGAAGACGCCGGACGCCTGCTTGCCGACGTGCGGGCGTGGATCGCGGCGCAGCGCAGATAAGGCGGTGGTGCCGCGGCTGCGGGTGCGGAGCGCGGTGACCGGGTCCTCCGCGTGGTCTACAATCCGTCGCACCAACCGCCAAGGGTCGTCACCATGCATTTCGACCGACGGCAAAGAGGCAAGCCATGAGAATGCGCTACGACGAAAAGGCCGATGCCCTGTACCTGCGCCTCGACGAGTCGAAGATCGTCGAATCGGAAGAGGTGCAACCGGGAATCGTGCTCGACTTCAACGCCGACAAGCAGGTCGTCGGCATCGAGGTCCTGGATCTGCGCAAGCGGGTTCCTTCCGCAAACCTGAAGGAAATGCAGTTCGACGTCGCCTGAGTTTCGGGACGCTCGAAGTCGCGCTATGGATTTTTGAGTTCAATGTTCAAGAGCCGAAAGGAGTACCGCATGACGTAGTTGCCTTTAACCGGGAGCTATGTCATGTCACGTACTTACCGCCGTCGCGGCGAGCCGCCACCGGCCGCGCGGGCGGCCGAAGGGCCGCGGGGCGCTTGCTGGATAGATATACAGTAATCGCCTATAGTCCCGCCCCATGGGCGCGACCGAGGCATTCACGAAGCTGAACGAGCGGCAGCGCGAAGCTGCGCAGTCCCCCGCCCACCCCCTCCTCATCATCGCCGGCGCCGGCACCGGCAAGACCAACACGCTCGCGCACCGCGTCGCGCACCTGGTCCTCGAAGGTGGTGCCCCGGAACGCATCCTCCTGCTCACCTTCACCCGCCGCGCGGCGCTGGAGATGACGCGCCGGGCAAGCCGCATCGTCGCCGAGGCGCACAAGAGCGTGCGCCTGCCCTGGAGCGGGACGTTCCATTCGGTGGCCAACCGCCTCATCCGCCGCCACTGCGCCGCGGTGGGCCTCACCGAAAGTTTCAGCGTGCTCGACCGCGGCGACGCGGCGGACCTGATGGATGTGGTGCGCCACGAGCTGGGGTTCTCGAAGACGGAGAAGAGGTTCCCGAGAAAAGACACCTGCGTGGCGATCTACTCGCACCGCGTGAATACGCAGGGCAGCCTCGAGGCCACGCTGAAAGAGGCTTTTCCCTGGTGCGTGGAGTGGGAGGACGAACTCAAGAGATTGTTCAAGAGCTACGTAGACAGGAAATTGGACAACCAGGCGCTCGATTACGACGACCTGCTCCTGTACTGGCACGCGATGATGGAAGACGAGTCCCTCGCGCGCGAGATCGGCGAGAACTGGGACCACGTGCTGGTGGATGAGTACCAGGACACGAACGTTCTGCAGGCGCAGATCCTCGAGCGGCTGCGCCCGGACGGCAAAGGTCTGACGGTGGTGGGCGACGACGCGCAGGCGATCTACTCGTTCCGCGCGGCGACGGTGGAGAACATCCTCGAGTTCGAGAAGCGCTTCGGCGCGCAGGTGGTCACCCTGGAAGACAATTACCGCTCGACCCAACCGGTCCTCGACGCCGCGAACGCGCTGATGCGCGAGGCAACGCGGCAGTACCAGAAGGAATTGCGCGCCACCCGCGGCGAAGGCCCGAAGCCGCGCTACGTAACCGTGGCGGACGACGCGGCGCAGGCCCAGTACGTGGTGACGCGGGTGCTGGAGGCGAGGGAGGAGGGCACGGACCTCAAGCGCCAGGCGGTGCTGTTCAGGAGCTCGCACCACTCGGACGTGCTGGAGCTGGAACTGGTGCGCCGGAACATCCCCTACGTGAAGTACGGGGGCCTCAAGTTCCTCGAAGCGGCGCACGTGAAGGACGCGCTGGCGGTGCTGCGCTGGGCGGACAACCCGAGGAACCGCGTGGCGGCCTGGCGAGCGCTGCAGCTCCTGCCCGGGGTGGGCCCCAAGGGCGCCGAGCGCGCCTGGACCGCGTTCGAAGCGGCGAGCTGGCACTGGGGCGCGCTCAAGTCCGGGTCGAATGAATTCGACGCGCTGATCGTTGGCCTCGCCGACCCCGCGACGCCCTGGACCGGCCAGATGCAGCGCGTGCGCGAGTGGTACGCGCCCGTCATGGAAAGAAAATACGACGCCGCCGAAGTGCGCGCGGGCGACCTGGTGCAGCTCGAGCGCATCGCCGGCACCTACGGAACGAGGGAGAGCTTCCTCACCGAGATGGCGCTCGACCCGCCCGCGGCGAGCTCCGACCTGGCGGGCGAGCCCTACCTGGACGAGGACTACCTGGGGTTATCAACGGTGCACTCGGCCAAGGGCCAGGAATGGGAAGCGGTGTTCCTGTTGAACGTGGCCGACGGGAATTTTCCGAACGAGTTCGCCGCCGGCAAGCCCGAGCAGATCGAAGAGGAGCGGCGCCTGCTCTACGTGGCGATGACGCGCGCGAAGACGAAGCTCGATCTCATCGCGCCGCTCAAGTACTACGTGACGCAGCAGTCGCGCATGGGCGACCGCCACGTCTACGGCGCGCGCAGCCGCTTCCTCACCAAGGCGGTGATGGCCTGCATGGAAGAGGTGGCCTACGGCGAGCCCGAGGCGGCTCTCCAACCCTCCGCGGGACAGCCCACGGTGGACGTCGCCGGACGGCTGCGGGGGATGTGGGCCTAGGCACTACTGCCCAGCTCCTCGAAATTGGAGATCCTGACCTCCCCATCCGGAAAGCGGGCAACGATCTCGAGCTCGCCGCCCATCGCCCGGATATGAGAACGCAGAGTACTGATGTACATGTCGGCGCGCCGCGCACGCGTTCTTGCAGAATTACTGCATTTCTGCCAAACTGCAGGCATGAAAGCCACCCTGACCGTCACCAGCCGCGGCGTCGTGACGCTGCCCGCCAGGCTGCGCGAGGCGCTCGGCCTCAAGGCCGACGACCAGCTGATCGCTGAAACCACCCCGGAGGGGCTGCTGCTGCGCCCCGCGGTCACGCTGCCGGTCGAAATTTACAGCGACGAGCGCGTGCGGGAGTTCGACGCGGCGGAGGCCGACCTGGGGAAGGTGCTGCGCGGGAAAAAGAAACCCCGCCGCTAGAGCGCCGCGGATGAGGATTTTCCTCGACGCGAATATCCTGTTCTCGGCCGCGAAATCCGATGGCGCGGTGCGGCTGCTGCTGAAGCTCTTGCGCAAGGCCGGCCACGAGCTCTGCGTGGACGGCTACGTCACCGAGGAAGCGCGCCGCAACCTCGCCGCCAAGGCGCCCCAGAGCCTGACGGCCCTGGAAGAACTCTTGTCGCGCATGAATCGAGAAGGCGCCCAGCACGCCGATGCGGCGCTCGAGGCGACATTGCCGCTGCCGGAAAAGGACCGGCCGGTGCTTGCCGCGGCGATCCGCCACGGTTGCGCGGCCCTGGTGACCGGCGATCGCAGCCACTTCGGGTCTCTCTACGGCAGGACGCTCCATGGCGTGGCGATCCACTCGCCGCGCTCGCTTGCGCAGGCGCTGCTGAAGTAGGCAAGCATCAGGGCGCGGTGGTCCTGGCTTTTGCCTCCATCGCCTCCCAGCGCTCCAGCTTCTCCATCAGCAGCTTCTCGATTTCTCCGCTCCGCTTCTGATCGGCACGCAGGACGTCCGCCGGCTGCTTGAAGTATTCCGGTGCGCTCATTTTCGCGGCGAGCGCGATTTGCTCCGCTTCGAGCGCCTCGATCTCCTTCGGCAGTGATGCGAGCTCGCGGGTTTCTTTATAGGAGAGCTTCACCTGAGAAACCCCCCGCTCGCGCGAAGCGCTCACATCCCCCCC
>CAZVZV010000333.1:0-1009 GCA_964631735.1 uncultured Enterobacteriaceae bacterium | reverse complement strand
TGCTGGTCGAGAACCGCGATCCGACGGCCGAGGAATTCGAGAGCTACGACTTCAATCGCGAAAAGATCGTGCCGGGGAAAGGCCGGATTACCCTCTTCGTCGGGCCCCTCAAGCCCGGTCGCTACGAGTTTTTCGGTGAATTCAACCCCACTACCGCTCGCGGATTCCTCATCGCCGAGTAACGCATGATCGCCTCATTCGTCATTGTGTTGCGTGAGGTCTTCGAGGTGGCGCTGATCATCAGCATCGCGCTCGCAGCCTCGAGGGGGCTTGCCGGAAGCCGGCGCGCCATCCTGATGGGTTGCATGGCCGGGCTGGCCGGAGCGCTTGCGCTGGCCGGTGCGACCGGCTGGCTCGGCGAAACGCTGGAAGGCATGGGCCCGGATGTCTTCAATGCGGGCGTCCTGCTGGCCGCCGTCTTGATGCTGTCCTGGCATCACATCTGGATGCAGCGGCACGGCGCTGCCATTGCACATGAACTCAAGTCGGTCGGCGGCGAGGTTCGTGCCGGCGCCCGCCCTTTGGGCGCGCTCGCGATCGTGGTCGCGCTCGCTGCGCTGCGTGAGGGTGCCGAGGTCGTGCTGTTCCTCTACGGAGTCGCCGCGGGCGGTGAGAAAGCCGCGCCGATGATTCTCGGTGGTGCACTCGGCCTGGTCGGTGGCGCCGCAGCGGGCACGCTGTTGTACTTCGGCCTGATGCGCATCCCTCCGCGGCATCTGTTCGCGGTGACCGGCTGGATGCTGCTGTTTCTCGCCGCCGGAATGGCCGCACAGGCAGCCGCATTCCTGGTTCAGTCCGGGTGGCTGCCCGCAATCGTCGAACCGTTGTGGGATACCTCGTCTCTGCTGCCGCAGCACAGCCTGCCCGGCCAGATTCTTCATGCGCTGGCGGGTTATGACGACCGGCCGAGCGGGATCCAGCTGCTGTTCTTCTGCGTGACGTTTGCATCGGTACTGATGCTGGCGTGGATCGTGAATCGCAGGAAGCCGTCCGGCATCCGAGTTCCTGT
>CAZVZV010000332.1:0-5105 GCA_964631735.1 uncultured Enterobacteriaceae bacterium | reverse complement strand
GAGTGCGCGATGTAGGGAAACTGCGGGAAATGGAAGCCCAGCTCGGAGAAAAAGCACAGCATCTCGCCGGCCACGCCCTGCACGTTGTCCTGGCCGCCGGTGATGATGAAGCCGGCGACCTTGTGGCGGATCAGCACGCTGTCGCGGATGGTGACCTGGTTCTGCACGCAGTTCAGGCGCTCGGCCATCTTGAAGTACAGCGCGCTCGCCACGCCCCAGCGGATCGGCGTGGACACCAGCACCACGTCCGCCCAGTGCACCAGCGCTTCGTACACCTGGTCGAGCTCGTCCTTTGAATCCATTTGGGTGATGGAGCAGGGCCAGGTGCAGGCGTGCGCGCTCTTGGAGTAGTAGCCCTCGCAGTTCCTGAACTTGAGCGCCGAAAGGCGGATCAGCCTGGTCTCGCACTGCAGCGCCTCGCGCGCGTGCACGAGGCTCACTTCGAGCAGCGCGTCCGAGGTCGAGTAGCGCGGGTTCGCCTCGTCCATGTTGGTGGTCGAGATGCCGGCGACGCGGATGCCGCCCGGGGCGCGCTCGATCTTGCGCGCGAGCGGGTGCGGCGGGTGCGGCTTCTTGTGGCGCGGGCTCGGGTTGTCGGCGCGCACTTCCAGCCGGCCGTGCATTACGCGCAGCTCGTAGGCCGGCACGCGGTCCTCTTCGAAGCCCGGCTCGCCCTTGCCGTCCAGGCGGTGGAATTTCCAGTTGTGCCAGGGGCAGACGATGTAGTCGCCGTCCAGGCGCCCCTTGCCGAGCGGGCCGCCGGCATGGTTGCAGGTACCGGAGACGACGCCGAACCTGCCGTCGCGCCAGGAGACGGCGATTTTCTGCCGGCCGACGCTGGCCTCGGTCAATTCCGTCTTCTGGAAGTCCTTCGCCGGGCCGAGATCCTGCCAGGTTTCCTTTTCAGACATGGCGCCTCCTCGGCGCATTCTCGGGGACCCGCAGCCCTCTGTATAGTGTCGCCCCCGTGCCCCTCCTTAACCTCCTCGACGGCCAGCTCGCCTACGGCGATTTCCCGCTGCTCGACCGCGCCGCGTTCTCGCTGGACTCCGGCGAGCGCATCGGGCTCATCGGCCGCAACGGCACCGGCAAGTCTTCCCTCCTCTCGGTCATCGCCGGCACCGCGACGCTGGATGACGGCGAGCTGAGGAAGAGCGAAGGCACCCGCATCGCGTTCGTCGAGCAGGAGCCCAGGCTCCCGCATGCGCCCACGCTGCGCGCGAGCCTGCTGCTGCGCGGGCACATTCCCTCGATCCACGACGAGCGCGAGCGCTGGCAGGTGGAGGCGCGGCTCACCGAGTTCCTGCACCGCTTCGGACTGGACGAGGAGCTCGCGCCTGCCGCGGCTTCCGGGGGCGAATCCAAGCGCGCGGCCCTTTCGCTGGCCTTCGCCCTGCAGCCTGAACTGCTGCTCCTCGATGAACCGACCAACCACCTCGACATTGCCGGCATCGAGCAATTGGAGACCCTGCTGCTGCGCCAGCAGGCGGCAATCGTCGTCACCCACGACCGCGCCTTCCTCGACCGCGTGTGCACGCGCATCCTCGAACTCGACCGCGGGATGCTGCGCTCCTTCCCGGGCAATTACTCCACCTACGAGAAGGTGAAGGCCGGCGACCTCGCCTCGGAGGCCGTGGCGCAGAGGAAATTCGACCGCTTCTGGCAGGCGGAGGAAGCCTGGATCCGCAAGGGGGTCGAGGCGCGGCGCACGCGCAATGAAGGCCGCGTGCTGCGGCTCGAGCACCTGCGCGAGGAGCGTGCGGCGCGGCGCGAGCGGCTGGGCTCGGTGAAGCTTTCGCTTTCCGCGGGGCAGCGCTCTGGCAAGCTGGTGGCGGAGCTGAAGGACGTCTCCAAGTCCTTCGCCGGGCGGCCTATCGTGAAGGATCTCAACCTCCTCATCAGCCGCGGCGATCGCCTGGGCTTGATCGGCGCGACCGGCGCAGGCAAGACCACCCTCATCAAGCTGATCCTCGGGACGCTCGAGCCCGATTCCGGATCGGTGCGCCTGGGCACCAATGTCCAGCCTGCCTACTTCGACCAGATGCGCGAAGCCCTGGATCCGGAGAAGACCGTCGCCGAGACCATTGCCCCGGGGTCGGACTGGGTGGAATTGGCCGGCGGGCGCAAGCACGTCATGAGCTACCTCGGCGACTTCCTCTTCCCGCCGCGCCGCGCGCAGTCGCCGGTGCGCATGCTCTCGGGCGGGGAACGCAACCGCCTGCTGCTCGCGCGCCTGTTCGCCAAGCCCGCCAACGTGCTGGTGCTGGACGAGCCGACGAACGACCTCGATATCGAGTCGCTCGAACTGCTGGAGGCGGCGCTGCAGGATTACGACGGCACCTTGCTGCTGGTGAGCCACGACCGCGCGTTCCTCGATAACGTCGTCACCCAGACCCTCGCGGCCGAAGGTGGCGGTGCGTGGAAGGAGTACGTCGGCGGCTACACGGACTGGGTGCGCCAGCGCCCTGCAGCGGTAACGGAAGAGAAAGCAGGATCGAAGGCGGCGGCAAGGGAGAAGGGACGGGTGAAGCTCTCCTACAAGGAGACGCGCGAGCTGGAATCGCTGCCGAAGGAGATTGAGGCGCTGGAGAAGGAGCAGGAGGAGTTGCAGCAGAGGATGGGTGGGACGGAGTACTACAAGCAGGGGGCGGAGGTGCTCAAGCTGGATCAGCGCCGGGCTGGAGAGATCGAGAAATTACTGATAGTGAAGTTGGAGCGCTGGGAGTTGCTGGAAAGCAAAGCCAAGGCGGCATCGTTGCTATAGTAGGCGCCCCGACCCCGAGGAGAACCGCGTGAGCACCGTCCCCAACCACGCCCTGCGCCAGCTGCGCGCGGGCAGGCTTGCCATCGGCCTGGGCCTGCGCCAGGCGCGCACCGCGGACACCGCGCAGATCCTGAAGACCGCGGGCTTCGACTGGATGTTCATCGACTGCGAGCACAACTCGATGGGCACCGACACCGCGGCGCAGATCGCCGCCGCCTCGCTCGCGGTGGGCATCACGCCCGTCGTGCGCGTCGCGGGCAAGGAACACTGGCTCGCCTCGCGCATGCTCGATAACGGCGCGCAGGGCATCGTCGTGCCGCACGTCGATAGCGAGCTCGAAGCGAAGCGCGTCGCCGAGCATTGCCGCTTTCCTCCGCTGGGGCACCGCTCGATGGGCGGGGGACTGCAGCAGCTCGGCTTCGCCGCCATGCCGGTGGGCGAGGCAGCGCGCATCGTGAACGAGGAGACGCTCGTCGTGGTGATGCTCGAATCGCCCAAGGGCATCGAGCACTGCGAGGCGATTGCCGCGGTGGCGGGGATCGACGCGCTGCTCATCGGCACCAACGATCTTTGCTTCGAGCTCGGCATCCCCGGCCAGTTCAATGACCCGCGGGTGACGGAAGCCTACAAGAAGGTCATCGCCGCCTGCAGGAAGCACGGCAAGTTCGCGGGCATGGGCGGCATGTACACGCCGGAGCTGCTCGAGCGCCACATCGCCATGGGCGTGCAGCTGATCCTCGCCGGGTCGGACTTCTCGCTGCTCATGCAGGCGGGCACGGCGCGCGCAAGCCTGGTGCGGGGGTTCGAGAAGAAATAAATGAAAGGCCCCGCAGTCAGCGGGGCCCGTAGCCCGAGTTCACGGGCAGCGCTTTGTGGGCGCTCTTGATTGCGCGAAAATCTTCGCGCTTGTGCCTGCTCTTCAGGCGCAGTATCCCGACGGTTGCCGGGAATCCCGCTGCTGCGGCCGGAATCTCCGGCTGCCCTCGCAGGTCCGGCTTCAAAATACCACTGTGGCGCGGGGCGTCAACGGGTAAGGCGCGTTCGTTTGATCCAGGTCATGAAATGACACCAGGGTGTCCTCGTCCAGGCACGTCTCGCCCGGCGCATCCTCTCTGGTATGATTTAGTCACACCGTTCACCGGAGTCGCCATGGGTGCCGCCGTCAAGAAAACCATCTCCCTTCCCGCCGAGCTGGCGCGCGAAGCAGAGGCCGTGGCAAAGGCGGAGGGCAAGACGCTGAGCGCGGTCATCCAGGACGCCCTGCGCCAGGCACGCGTGGGGCGTCGCGACCAGGAGTTGCGCGGCATCCAGGGCTACTGGAGCCGCACTGCGCGCGAGCACGGCATCCTCACCGAGCAGGACCTCGAGCGCTACCTGCGCGCCTGAAGGTCGTCTTCGACACCAACATCCTTGTCGCCGCGCTCGTATTTCCGGGCGGCCGCGGCGAGGAAGCGCTGCGGCGCATCGTTGAAGAGCACGACGCACTGCTGCTTTCCAAGCCGATCCTCGACGAACTGCTCGGCGTGCTCGCGCGCAAGTTCGCGCGTGACGCCGAAGAATTGGCCCGCGTGGCCGTGTTCCTCGGCAACCTCGGAACGATGATCAAACCCGTCCGGCGCCTGCGCGTGCTCGCGGATGGACCGGACAACCGCATCCTCGAATGTGCGATCGCCGGAGGGGCCGACGCCATCGTTACGGGCGATCGGGCGATCCTGGCGCTACACGAGTATCGCGGCGTACGGGTCTTGAGCCTGCGCTCGTATCTTGGCAATCAGCAGGAGACCGGGTAGCGCTACGCACCCCAGTGCTCCACGGCCG
Source organism: uncultured Enterobacteriaceae bacterium (assembly GCA_964631735.1). Taxonomy (GTDB): domain Bacteria; phylum Pseudomonadota; class Gammaproteobacteria; order Burkholderiales; family SG8-39; genus JAABQT01. The sequence continues at coordinate 523 of CAZVZV010000332.1, read as the reverse complement.
GGCCGGGGGATCCTGCCAGCTGGCTTTCTCAGGCATGGAGCCTCCTCAATCCTTCCTCGAAGGCGGCATCGACGATCTTGAGGAGCCCCGCGCGCGGCTCGGGGAGCGCGAGGATATCGGTGGCGGTTGCCACCGCGCTGAAGAAATCCTTCGTGTGCCAACGCCCTCCCGGCGGGAGCTGCGGGAGGTTTTCAGTGTTCGGTTTGGGGTACGGGCTCAGGTAGAGGTAGGGCTGGGCGTAATACTCGTCGCCCGGCGAGACGCCGATGCTGATCGAGCGCGCAGCGTGGCCTTCTTCCAGCGCGACCAGGGTGGCGATGTCGAAGTGGTGCGGCCAGCAGCGCACCGGGCTCGGGCCGGGATTGAAGCGCTGGTGCTTCTTGCGCAGTTCTTCCAGGAGCTCCGCCCCGGCGGCGAACCAGACGCCGAGCGCGGCAAGGCGCGGGGCTTCGTCCGCCGCCCGGGCGTACAACACTCCCGGCATGTCGTAGGGGAGCTTCGTCCCGGAGGCCGGCTTCAGGCC
>CAZVZV010000331.1:0-1917 GCA_964631735.1 uncultured Enterobacteriaceae bacterium | reverse complement strand
GACCGCGAGTCGATCGAGATAGCGCTGCAGCACCTCTGCAGGGAGGTCACCGCTGCCACCGCCGTAGGCCGTCAGCCGTACACCCCGAGGCAAGTAGGCGATCGGATAGAAGTTCGGCACGATCCACTGATTCGAGAGCATTCCGGTGAAGCAGACGGTGCCGTGGATGCGCGTGGAGGCGAGCGTATCCGGCAGCGTCGGCGTGCCCACCAATTCCAGCGCGACGTCAACGCCGTCTCGAATGATGTCGCGCACCATTGGAGCCACCTGACCCGTGTCAACAATGGGGTAGTCCACGCCATGGGCCTTCAGGGCGTCAGCGCGGTCAGCCTGCCGTGTGGTCGACAGCACGATCGCACCGAAGTCCTTGGCGATCGCGGCCGCCGCCAGGCCGACCGAGGAAGTCCCACCACGAATGAGCAACGACTGCCCGCGCTGCACGTCCAGACCGACGGTCAAGGAGCCATAGGCCGCTTGTAGGGTCTCGGGCACCGCGCCGAGGACGTCCCAGGGCAGATCGGAGCGGAACGAGATGACTTGGCAGCGAGGCACCACTGTGTACTCAGCGTAGCCGCCGTCGAACACTCGACCCATTCCGCCCATCAAGGTCGCCACCTTTTGGCCTGGCTGCAGATCACTGCCGGAGGCGACGTCGACGACACCCACTGCCTCGATCCCGAGCACGCGCGGAAACGTGACGCCTTCGGCGAGTCCGAGACGCGTGTGGAGCTCGGATCGGTTCAGGCCGAACGCCTTGACCGCGATCCGCACCCAGCCCGGCGGAGGCTCTGGCACGGGCAGGTCCCTGATCTCCAGGTTTTCCACGGGTCCCGGCTCCCTCAACACCACCGCGCGCATCGTTTTCGCCATGTCGACACCTCGACTCAGCCGGAACTACCAGGGCTCAGGCGGGTTTGTCCCAGCTACACCTCAATCGTCCCACCGTGCGTAGATCAACGCCGCCCTGCAGTGACTACTGCCCCAGATGTCAACGCCGGCAAGTTTGTTGACCCAACGCGCCTTAATCTCTGCGTCGCACCTGTCGATGACTCCATCAAGAAGGGTTCGAAAAATCGCGTACTTGTTGTCCCACGTGTAGATCGCCGCCGCCGCTGACATCACCTGCATCTGATCGGTGCCGTCATGAATCCGCTTGACGGTCCTGTACACGTCCAGGGCGTAGTCTTTGCTCTCGCGTACATCGTCAGGAGTCGCGAGAGACGTCAGATGGCCTGGCACCAGGACGTCGAAATCGTACGCCAGCAACGCATCGAACACTGTGAGGTGGTTATGGAAGTTCGACGACAGGTCGAAGTCCATGAAGGGCACGTACCCTGCGCTCAGGGTATCGATGGCGACCAACACCTTCTGGTTAGGAAGATAGATGAACAGGTCGCCCTCGTCCGAGTGCCAATTAGCCCGCTTGATCTCGATTCGGGCGGCGCCAAGAGTGATCGTCCGCCCGCTCACAAAGGTTGACGTGGGCACCGGCCGCCGACGATCGTTCTTCCCCCTCAAGTACTCGGTGACGCCCTGCTCGGCCACGATTCGCAGCTGTGGGATCTGTTGGACCAGGTACCCGGCTCCACCGATATGGTCGACGTGAGTGTGTGAATAGACGATCTGTTGAATCGGCTCCTTCGTCACCTCGGCGACAGCCCGCGGGATGTGGGACGCAAAGGACTCTGGTGCGTCAATCAGAATCACACCCTGCCCCGTCGTCACGAACGCTGACTGATAGACGCCATCCGTGATCACGAACACGCCGGGCTTGACTTGCTTCACCAAGTAGCCCTTTGCCGGATCGACAGGCAGAGCACGCGCCTTTACTGCGGGCAGCACCGGCACGTACTTGGCTGGATCGGTCTTTCCCTGTTCACTCGCAAACGTCATGGCACCGAAACCAATCGCCACGAC
>CAZVZV010000330.1:0-1532 GCA_964631735.1 uncultured Enterobacteriaceae bacterium | reverse complement strand
CAATCTGCGCCGCGATCCGTTCGAGAAGGCGCAGCACCACTCGAACACCTACAACGACTGGGTGCTCGACCGGGTGTTCCTGCTCGGGCCGGCGGTCGAGATAGCGGCCAAGTTCCTCCTGACCATGAAGGACTATCCGCCGAGCGCGACGGCGGGTTCCTTCAACCTGACGAAGATGCAGGAGCAGATCGAAGCGATGTCCAAGCGCGGCGGCAAGTAGCGCAACCGAGCACTCCTGCCCCCGCCGTCGCAAGTCGGTGGGGGCATTTGCTTTTTAGGAATCGGGAGGCCCATCAATGACTACCCGAAATCAAGTACCGGCCGCAGCAGAATCCCGCCGCGAGTTTCTTGCCGACGCAGCGGCAGTCGGCATCACGATGCTCCTGCCCGGATTCCTCTCCGCGGCACCGGCCGGAGCGAAGACCTTCACCATCCTGCACACCAACGACATGCACGCGAGCTTCATCGGCATGGGTCCTGCGTCGGACTACTCCCCGTTTACACTCAACGATGACACCACCCGCGGCGGTTACGCGCGGCTGGCCGGCTTGATCGCCAAGCGGAAAGAGGCGCGTAAAGCTCAGGGTCCGGTGCTGGTGCTCGACGCGGGCGACTACAGCATGGGCACGGCGTTCAGCGCCGCGACGCGCGAGACCGGTGGTGAACTGCACCTCATGGGCAGGATGGGGTATGACGCCACCACCTTCGGCAATCATGAATTCGATCTGGGGCCAGCCGGCCTGGGCAAGTCCATCGGCGCCGCCGTCAAGGCGGGCCGGGTCCCGGCGGTGCTCGCCGCGAATACCAGCTTCGCCGGGAGCGACGCCGCACTGGCCGATCTGCAGCGCCTGACAAAGGCTGGCGTGATCCACCGCTATGCCGTGATCGAGCGCGGCGGCCTGCGCTTCGGCATCTTCGGGAGCCTCGGCAAGGAGGCCATGATCTACACCAGCGGCGGCGCCACGACCTTCGCCGACCCCACGGAGTCCGCCAGGGAGGTGGTGAAGATCCTGCGCGAGAAGGAGAAGGTGGATGTGGTCATTGCGCTCAGCCACGGCGGCCTGGAGAAAGGCAAGGACGGGCGCTACGCCGACGGCGAGGACGTGCGCCTGGCGAAGGAAGTGCCGGGCATCGACGTGGTGATCAGCGGCCACAGCCATACCGAATTGAAGGAAGCGATCATCGTCAATGGCCGCACGCCGGTGGTGCAGACCGGGAAGGAAAGCAACAACCTCGGCGAACTGGTGATCGCGTTGGACGGGAACAAGCTGACGGTCGTGTCGTATCGGCTCCACCCGATCGACGACACCATCGTCAGCGACAAGGCTATCGCCGCCGACATCGAACGGCTCAAGAAATCCGTCAGCGCGGCCGCGTTCGCGTCGCGCGGGTACAGTGTCGATCAGCCGCTGGCGATCGCACCGAAGGACCTGCCGAACACGTATACCGACATCGCCGCCGGCACGCTGCTGGCCAACCTGGTCACCGACTCTTTCCGCGCTGCCACCAAGGCCGACATTGGCTTTACCGCC
>CAZVZV010000329.1:0-1044 GCA_964631735.1 uncultured Enterobacteriaceae bacterium | reverse complement strand
AAGGCGCATGTTGAGCCGACACAGGCTTCCCTAAAATCTGACCGAGTGCGGTCGCAACCTGATCCGGACTGTATTCTTCTGGCCCGGCGAGTTCCACTATCTGTTTGCCCTTTCCACCGGCCATCAATTGCTCCGCTCCTATCCGACCGATGTCTCTGGTCGAGTTCATTGGAACCATGGCCTGAGGTGCAATGAACGTCGGCAAGACACCTTGGCCCTTGGCTGCGCCGAGAACCGGAGCCCAGTTGTCCATGAAGTAGCAGGGGCGGAGAATCGTCAGGTTCTTCACCGCTCCTCCGAGCACTTGTTCTCCGTAACGAGCGGCTCGGATCGGTCCAGTTCCTTCTGCGATATGGCCACCGATCGAAGAGAGAAACACGACATGTCCGATGCCGCTCTTCTTGACGGCTTCTGCAACACGATCCATCCGTGCGCGCTGGTCGACGAGCCAGGCCGCAGCCCCATAGTTCGGTGGAACCAAGAGATAGACGCCTTTCGTCCCCTCAAAGGCTTTTGCCAGTGCGGACACATCGTCCAGCGAGGCGACGGCAATCTCAGCGCCTTTCGCCTTCCACGCCGTGCCTTTATCTGCCGAGCGGACTACGATCCTCACCGGCTGTTTCCGACTCAGCAACGTGTCGGCAACCGCCGATCCTGTATTCCCTGTCGCACCAAGAACAACAAACATGCTGGAGCCTCCTTTATGCACAGCGGCGGTCAGATCTCTTTAGCGATCATTTGATTGATCGGCCCCTTATCGCAACGTGACTACGTCACCATACAACCAGTACAGAGCATTATAGTTCTAGTTAGGACTAAGTCAAGTGGGAAATTTCTCGATGAGGAGCATGGAAGACATTTCTTGATAATAATCAGCTGGTTATAGTGTGAGGAAAACAGCGCTGGGGGTTGCTCCACTCGACCGAAGCATCTTATGATGCGCCGACCTCGTTCGTATCGACGAATCACCAAGCGCGACTCCGCTTCGAAAAAACATGTCTCTTGTGCAGAACGAAGTGAATACCAAGTGCTTTAATCGAAGTG
>CAZVZV010000328.1:0-6759 GCA_964631735.1 uncultured Enterobacteriaceae bacterium | reverse complement strand
GGCGCGCCGTCAAGATGAATCGCGCGCAGTCCGCCGGTAACTGCCTTCAGCGTGTAGCGCGGCCGGCCGTGCTGCTCGAGCAGCTTGAGCCACGCTTGGTTCAGCATGTGCGTATGGACGTCGATGACCGGCGCCATGGTCGCTCCTCCGCGGTGAAGGGCGGAGATTAGTGAGGCGCCGGGCTGGAATCAATCCCCGCGGCGAAACTTTTCGCTCATGAAGGGCATCCGCAGCACACCGCTAAGGGTCGCCACCGCGCCGGGGTCGCGCCAGGCCGGCAGGCCGATGTCGAGTTCGCCGCGGGCCGCCGGGGTGTAAGTGCCCAGCCAGCGGTCCCAGACCGAGAGGCAAAAGCCGTAGTTGCTGTTGCGCTCGGCTTCGATCACCGAGTGGTGCGTGCGGTGCATGTCCGGAGTCACGAGCACGCGGCGCACCCAGGGCTCGATCCAGGCCGGCAGGGAGGCATTGGCATGATTGAACATGGCCGTCGCGTTGAGCAGCACCTCGAATACCAGGACGGCGAGCACCGGCGCGCCGAGCGCGGCGATGGCCGCGAACTTGATCAGGGTCGAGAGCACGATCTCGAGCGGATGAAAGCGGATACCGGTGGTGAGATCGAAATCCGGGTCGGCGTGGTGCACGGAGTGCAGACGCGCGAGCGCCGGCACCGAATGAAACAGGACGTGCTGGAAGTAAATGACGAGATCGAGCATCACGACGGCGGCCGTCACGGCGACCCATCCGGGCATCTCGACGCGGTTGAGGAGTCCCCAGCCTTCCTCCGCGGCAAGCGCCGCGACGGCAAGCGCCGACCCCGGCAGCACGATGCGCAGCAATAGCGTATTGAGCACTGCAAGGCCCAGGTTGGCGCGCCAGCGCAGCGCGCGCGACAGGCGCGGTGCTCGCGCCGGAGCCGCCCGCTCCCAAAGCGCGAGCGCTGCGAACACCGCGAGGAACACCCCCACGCGCAGCGCCAGCTCGGCGTTTGCGGACAGCGTGAAGTCCATCTCCGCTCCACTATTCAACTAGTAGGTTGAATAGTAGAATAGCAGCGCACGCCATGTCAAGCGATCCCGCCAAGCAGCAGCTCTACCAGGCCATCGGCCGCGTCGCCGGCGCCCTGGGCAACGCCGGCCGGCTGCAGCTCCTCGAGTTCGTCGCCCAGGGCGAGCGCAGCGTCGACACGCTCGCCGGCATGACCGGCCTGTCGGTCGCCAATACGTCCAAGCACCTGCAGGCGCTGCGCCAGGCGGGGCTTGTCAAAGCGCGCAAGGAAGGGTTGCGGGTCTATTACTCGCTCGCCGGCGATGACGTCAGCCTGCTGCTCGCCGCGCTGCGCGGGGTCGCGGAGCATCGCGCGGCAGACGTGGAGAAACTGCTGCAAACCTGGCTCGCGCATCGCGACGAACTCGAGCCGGTGCCGGCGCGCGAGTTGCTGGAACGGGTGAAGAAAGGACTGGTCACCGTGCTCGATGTGCGCCCGCCGGAGGAGTACGCCGCCGGCCACCTGCCCGGCGCCATCAACGTACCGGTCGATCGGCTCGAGAGCTACCTGTCCAAACTGCCGAAGCGAAAAGAAGTCGTCGCCTACTGCCGGGGGCCGTACTGCCTCATGTCCTTCGAGGCGGTGGAGAAGCTGAGAAAGCGCGGTTTCAAGGCAAAGCGCCTGGAGGACGGCTATCCCGAGTGGCGCGCGGCGGGGTTGCCGGTCGAGCGATGAGTTCCGGCGTGCTCTACGCCCTCGGCGCCGCGGCGCTGTTCGGCGCGAGTACGCCATTTGCCAAGATTCTCCTCGGGGAGGTGTCGCCGCTGGTGCTGGCAGCAGCCTTGTATCTCGGCAGCGGCCTTGGCCTGGCGGGATGGATTGCGTTGCGCCCGCGGCCGGTGACAGCGACGCGGTTCGCACCGGGTGATTGGCCGTGGATCACCGCCGCCATCCTCGCGGGCGGCGTCGCCGGCCCTGTGCTGCTGATGCAGGGCCTGGCGCGCACCGATGCCGCCTCCGCTTCCTTGCTGCTCAACCTCGAAGCTGTCCTGACCGCCGTGATCGCGTGGACGGTGTTCCGCGAGAACGTAGACCGGCGCGTATTCGCCGGCATGGCCGCGATCGTTGCAGGCGGCGCCGTGATCTCCGCCGGCGTGGTGCCGCGCGCGGATGGCTTCCTGGGCGCCATTCTCGTGTCCGCCGCCTGCCTGGCCTGGGCGATCGACAACAACCTTACCCGCCGTGTCTCAGGCGGCGACGCGGCGACACTCGCCTGCATCAAGGGCCTGTCGGCTGGCACGGTCAATCTCGCGCTGGCGCTGGCCGTCGGCGCGCCGCTGCCTGGTGCGCAGGGCTGGATCGGCGCGGGGCTGCTCGGTTTTCTCGGCTATGGGGTAAGCCTGACGCTGTTCATCGTCGCGCTCCGGCATCTCGGCACCGCGCGCACCGGCGCGTACTTCTCGGTGGCACCTTTCTTCGGCGCAGCACTCGCTCTCGCGCTGCCGGGCGAACGCCCAGGGATGGAATTCTGGATCGCCGGGGCGCTGATGGCGCTAGGCGTATGGCTGCATCTTTCCGAGCGCCACGCGCACGATCATTCCCACGAGGTGCTGGAGCACGAACACGAGCACCTGCACGATACCCATCACGGGCACGCGCACGATGCTGAATGGGACGGCCGCGAGCCGCACGTACATCCGCACAGGCACGCGCGCTTGGTGCATTCGCATCCGCACTACCCCGACCTGCACCACCGGCACACGCACTAGCTGGACGACGCGAATCACCGCCACTTGCTGGCGAGGACCAAGGCGAGCGGCGGCAGCACGAGCCACTGCAGCAGGGGCGACAAGCCGATGCCGACTCCCGCCACCGTGAGCGTCGGCATCAGCTCGGAGTAGGCCCAGCTGCCCAGGATGGCGGTGTTGCTCCACTCGCTGAACACGGTATACGCCACGCCCGCAAGCGCGGTCCAGACCGCGATGCGCCGCCAGCGCCACTGCGCAACAGCGCGCTCGCGCCCCAGGATCAGGACCATGATGAGCGCGGCGGCGCCGATGGCGATATCGCCGGCCGTGCAGTGCGCGACCGAAAATGCGATGGTGCCGGCCGATGCCTCGCTCCACAGCGTGTACAGCGGAAGCTGGGCCGTCTCCCATACGAGATTCAGGCCGCCAAGCCAAGGCAGGTAGCCGAAGGCGATCAGCAAGCGCGCGTCGCGGTCCCGGTACCACGCCGCAGCGCTCATTTCGCCTTGCCGCGATCCGCGATCTGCGACCAGCTGCGCCCCGCGTCTTTCGACAGGTAAACGCTCTTGCCAAAAGTTGCGATGGCGTACTCGCTACGCGCAGTGGGATTTTGCGCGATGTAGGCGACCGCATCCTCGGAAAGCGGTGGCAGTGTTACCTGCGTCGCCGCACCGCCGCCGAGCGGCGCGTGCGCGAGCCGCGGCTGGCCGTCGAATGCGCCGTACCACAGGCGTTTGCCATCCAGGTCGAAGAACACCGCCAGGCCCTCGGCGCCCTGGGCCACTGGCGTGAAGCGCCCGCCGGAGTCGTGCGACAGGTAAACGCCTTTCGCGCTCGCCACCGCGACCGCGGCGGCGTTGTCCGGGTGCACGGCAAGCCCCTGCGGAGCGCCTTCGAGGCCCGCTGCCTGCGCCAGCTTCCAGGCAAAGCCTTCGTTCAGTGTGTAGTGCAGGCCGAGCCTGTGCATCCGGGAGTTGAGTGCCGGATTCCAGACGTAGATCGCATTCGTGTTCCATCCGGTGGCGAGCAGGTGAAAATCGATTTCGCCCTCCAAACTAAGCTTGTCCCACGTCTTGCCGCCGTCGCGGCTGCGAATCAGCCCGAACGGGTTGACGAGCCCGGAGCCGGGCGCCGGATGGCCGCTGCTGTACAGATTCGTCGCGGTGGCCGAGAAACCCATGTAGTCGTGCTGCGCGCCGGGGGCCTTCGACCACTTGCCCTTCTCGTACGCCGCGAGACCGTGATGGCTCGGGATCATCAGCCGCTTGCCGTCGGCGCTGTAGGCGAGGCCGTGAACGTGCATGAGCGTCACCGCCGGCTGCGCGTGCGCCGCCGCCGTGGCGACGAGCAGAACAACAAGAAACTGCATCGCATGCATTGCGGACTTCATCTCATCTCCCTTTTTCAGGACAAGGACCCGACTTCGCTCCCTGGAGCTATAACACCATCGGCTTGTCCGGCAACTCGTTGCGGCCGCCCGGCCGCGGCGGGTAGTGCTGCGCAAGTAGCAGCGAAATCTCCTTGACGCCGTCGGCAATGGCCTGTTCGTACGCGCCGCGCGCGAGCGCCTGCTCCACGCCGCGGCAAATTCTTTCCCATTCAGCCGGCGTCACCCGGGCGTTGATGCCCCGATCGGCAATGATCTCGATATCGCGGTCGGCGACCAGGAGATAGATCAGCACGCCGTTGTTTTCCTCGGTGTCCCACACGCGCAGCTGCGAGAACACTTCGATGGCGCGCTCGCGCGCCGACTGTCCGCCGAACAGTGCCGGGCTGTCCAGCGCGCCCTCGGCAGCGAAGCGGATCTCGCCGCGATGCATCGTCTCGCTGCTCGCGATCGCCTGCTCGATCGCAGCCAGCGCCTTTTCAGGGAAGGCGCGCGGCGAGGAAAACAGGTGTCGCGCGATGCGCTTCAGGTCCATCGCTACCAGCGCCCGGAAGCGCCGCCTCCGCCGAAGCCACCGCCTCCGCCACGGAAACCGCCGCCAAAGCCTCCGCCACGCCCCAATCCGCCGCCACCGAAACCTCCGGGGAAACCGCCGTAGGTCCGGCGGCCGGCACCGCCGCCGACGAGCGTGAAGATGAACGCGAGGATGCCTGCCAGCACCGCGATCGACGCCGCGCCGACCAGCAACCACGCCACGGCGCCCACGGCGCCGCCCGCGGCGACGGAACCGGCGGTTCTGCCGAGCATGCGGCGCAGCAGGCCGCCGACCACCACGGCCAGAATGAGCAGAATCGGCAGCGACTGCCCGAACCCGCCGCCCACTTGCGGCGCGGGACTCGCCGGCTCGGGCAAGGGCTCGCCATCGATGACGCGGAGCATGCGGTCGACGCCGGCGTTGATTCCGCCGTAAAAGTCGCCCTCGCGAAAGCGCGGCGCGATCACCTCGCGGATGACGCGGTTCGCGGTGGCGTCGTTCAGCGCGCCTTCCAGGCCGTAGCCCACCTCGATGCGCAGCGCGCGGTCGTTCTTCGCCACCACCAGGATGGCCCCGTCATCGACCTTCTTGCGGCCGATTTTCCACTGTTCGGCCACGCGCAGCGCGTACTGCTCGATCGCCTCGGGCGCGGTCGTCGGCACCATCAGCACCGCGATCTGGCTGCCTTTGCGCGCCTCGAACGTCTGCAGCATCTGCTCGAGCGATGCCGTCTGCTCCTTGGTCAGCGTGCCGGTCAGGTCGGTGACCCGGGCCGAGAGTTGCGGAACGGCGACCTGCGCCCACGCCGGGAGCGCGAGCAGCAGGAGCAGCAGGACCCGCATCACTTGCCCTTCTGGCCGAAGTCGACTTTGGGCGCCTTGGAGATCTCGCGCTCGTTCTCGACGCTGAAGTTGGGCTTGGGCTTGAAGCCGAAGGCCATCGCGGTCAGGTTGGACGGGAACTGCCGCACCGTCACGTTGTAGCCTTCCACCGCCTTGATGTAGCGGTTGCGCGCGACCGTGATGCGGTTCTCGGTGCCCTCGAGCTGCGCCTGGAGATCGCGGAAATTGGCGTCGGACTTGAGCTGCGGATAATTCTCCGCCACGACGAGCAGCCGCGACAGCGCGCCCGTCAATTCGCCCTGCGCCTGCTGAAAGCGCGCGAAGGCCTCCGGGTTGTCCACCAGCTCGGGCGTCGCCTGGATCGAGCCCACGCGCGCCCGCGCCTCGGTGACGCGGGTAAACACGTCTTGCTCCTGCTTGGCGAACGCCTTCACCGTTTCCACAAGGTTGGGCACCAGGTCGGCGCGGCGCTGGTACTGGTTGAGCACCTCGGACCACGCCGCCTTTACCTGCTCGTCGGTGCTTTGCAGCGTGTTGTAGCCGCAGCCGGATAGCAGAAGCAGCGCCGCTGCGGCCAGAGCAAATTTGATTCTCAGCAATGTCATGGTTTCACTCCCGTAACGATGGTTTCCCTGCCCTGCCAGGCGCTCGCGCTCGATCCGCTGGGGCGAGCGACTCCACAATTCTAGACTGTCTTCGTTTCATGACTTTCTCCTCCGCATCAGGTAATACGCCGCTGGAATCACCAGCATCGACAGCAGCGGCGCAGTGACCATGCCGCCGATCATCGGCGCCGCGATCCTCTGCATCACTTCCGCACCGGTGCCTTCGCTTAGCAGCAGCGGCGCGAGGCCTCCGAGGATCACCGCGACGGTCATGGTCTTGGGGCGCACGCGCAGCACGGCGCCTTCGTTGAGCGCCTCGAGCAACTGCGCCCGCGTGATCCCCGGTCCGCGCTGCTCGATCGCATGGCGCAGGTAGACCAGCATCACCACGCCGAACTCCGCCGCGAGCCCGGCCAGCGCGATGAAGCCTATCGCGCCCGCCACCGACAGGTTGTGGCCGAGCAGCCAGATCAGCCAGAAGCCGCCGACCAGCGCGAAGGGCAGCGTCAGCATGATGAGCAGCGCCTCCTCCCAGCGCCGGAAGGCGAGGTACAGGAGCACGAAGACGATGAGGAGCGTGAACGGCACCACCACCACCATGCGCGCCTTGGCGCGCTCGAGGTACTCGAACTGGCCCGACCAGGCGAGCGACACGCC
>CAZVZV010000327.1:0-3421 GCA_964631735.1 uncultured Enterobacteriaceae bacterium | reverse complement strand
GCGCAGCTCGCCACGGCGCTCAAGCTGAAGGAGGAGCAGTTGCGCATCCTGTGCACCGACGTCGGCGGCGGCTTCGGCGCGCGCGGTTACGCCTATCCGGAACACGCGGCGCTGCTATGGGCGGCGAAGAAGCTCGGCCGCCCCCTGCGCTGGCTCGCCGACCGCTCGGAAAACTTCCTCGCCGAGGTTCACGGCCGCGACAACGTCACGGTGGCCGAGCTCGCGCTCGACGCCGGGCACCGCTTCACGGCGCTGCGCATCCGCACCCTGGCCAACATCGGCGCTTACATCTCGAGCTTTGGCGCGGCGGTGCCGGCGATGTCCGGCGCGCGGGCGCCGACCGGCGTATATGCCATCCCGGTGCTCGACCATGAGGTGAAGATGCTGTTCACCAACACCGCGCCGGTGGATGCGTATCGCGGCGCCGGCCGCCCGGAGATGGGTTATCTGCTCGAGCGCCTGGTGCAGCGTGCCGCCATGGATCTCGGCATGGATGCCATCGAGCTGCGCCTGAACAACCTGGTGCCCGCCACGGCGATGCCTTACGCCACCCCGGCAGGCACGACCTACGACTGCGGTGACTTCGCGCGCATCCTGCGCGGTGCGCTGGCCGCTTCCGACTGGGAGGGATTTGACGCTCGCAAGGCAGCGGCCGAGCAGCGCGGCCTGCGCTACGGGCGCGGCCTCGCCTGCTACGTGGAGATCACGGGGAGCGCGCGCCTCAGCGAGACCGTGCGCATGATCGCCGCAGGCGACGGCGCAATCGAAATGCATTCCGGCACGCAGGCCATCGGCCAGGGACTGTGGACTTCCTACGCGCAGGTCGTGGCAGACCAGCTCGGCGTGGATCCGCAGACGATACGCGTGCTGCAGGGCGACAGCGACCTGCTGAAATCCGGCGGCGGCGCGGGCGGCTCCCGCGGCCTGCAGGTGGGCGGCAGCGCGGCGCTCGCGGGCGCCCTCTCGCTGATCGAGGCGGGCCGGCCGCTCGCGGCGCAGGCGCTGGAAGCAGCGGCAGCCGACCTTGAGTACGGCGCGGGCAGGTACCGCATTGCAGGTACCGATCGCGGCATCGGTCTATTCGAGCTGGCGGGCCAGCAGCCCGGGCGGCGCATCGTCTGCGAGCACACCGAGACGGTGAAAGGCCAGACCTGGCCGAACGGCTGCCAGGTGGCCGAAGTCGAAGTGGACCCGGAGACCGGTGAAGTGCGCGTCGCGCGCCTCAGCGCGCTGGATGACATCGGCCGCGTGATCAATCCGCTCACCGCGGAGTCGCAGGTGCACGGCGGGATCGCGCAAGGGCTCGGCCAGGCGCTGTTCGAGCAGTCGGTGTACGACGAGTCCGGCCAGTTGCTCACCGGCTCGTTCATGGATTACGCCATGCCTCGCGCGGGAGACATCCCGGACTTGGCGACCCGCTTCGACGAATCCGTGCCTACGCGGCAGAACCTGCTCGGCGCCAAGGGCGCGGGCGAGGCCGGCTGCCACGGCGCCACGCCCGCGATCGTCAACGCGGTGATCGACGCACTGGGCGTGAAGCAACTCGACATGCCGCTCACCCCGGAGCGCGTGTGGCGCGCGCTGCATGCGCTGCCCGACAGGACCTGAGCATGGCCCAGTACGTCTACACCATGCGCCGGGTGCAGAAGATCGTGCCGCCGAAGCGCGAAATCCTGAAGAACATTTCGCTCAACTTCTTTCCCGGCGCCAAGATCGGCGTGCTCGGGCTGAACGGCTCGGGCAAATCGAGCCTGCTCAGGATCATGGCGGGCGAGGACCAGAACTACGAGGGCGAAGTGGTGCGCATGCCCAACCTCAAGGTCGGTTTCCTGCCGCAGGAGCCGGTGCTCGACCCGACGAAAAACGTGCGCGAGACGGTGGAGGAAAGCCAGGGCGAGCTCGCTGCGGCGAAGAAGCGCCTGGACGAGGTGTACGCAGCCTATGCCGAGCCCGATGCCGATTTCGACAAACTGGCCGCGGAGCAGGCGAAGCTGGAAGCGATCGTCAACGCGGTCGGTGCCGGCCAGGAGCTCGAGATCGCGGCCGACGCCCTACGCCTTCCGCCCTGGGAGGCGATGGTCGAGGTGCTCTCCGGCGGCGAGAAGCGCCGCGTGGCGCTGTGCCGGCTGCTGCTCTCCAAGCCGGACCTGTTGCTGCTCGATGAGCCGACCAACCACCTCGACGCCGAGAGCGTGGAGTGGCTGGAGCAGTTCCTGCTGCGCTTTCCCGGCACCGTGGTGGCGGTGACCCACGACCGGTATTTCCTGGACAACGCCGCCAGCTGGATCCTGGAAATGGACCGCGGGCGCGGCATTCCCTGGGAGGGCAACTACTCGTCGTGGCTGGAGCAGAAGGAGAAGCGCCTCGAAGTCGAGCAGAGCCAGGAGGTGGCGCGCATCAAGAGCATGAAAGCCGAGCTCGAGTGGGTGCGCCAGAACCCCAAGGGCCGGCAGGCGAAATCCAAGGCACGCCTCGCGCGGTTCGAAGAGTTGTCGCAGTACGAGCACCAGCAGAGAAACGAAACCCAGGAAATCTTCATCCCGGTCGCCGAGCGCCTGGGGAACGAGGTCATCGAGTTCAAGGACGTGTCCAAGGGCTACGGCGACCGCCTGCTCATCGACAAGCTCTCCTTCAAGGTGCCGCCGGGCGCCATCGTAGGCATCATCGGCCCCAACGGCGCAGGCAAGTCGACGCTGTTCAGGATGCTGATCGGCAAGGACAAGCCCGACTCGGGCAAGATTTCCATCGGCAAGACGGTGAAGCTCGCGCACGTGGACCAGTCGCGCGACGCGCTGCAAGGCGACAAGACCGTGTTCGAGGACATCTCGGGCGGCCAGGACAACATCACGGTGGGCAAGTTCCAGATGCCCTCGCGCTCGTACCTCGCGCGCTTCAACTTCCGCGGCGCGGACCAGCAGAAACAGGTCGGCCAGTTGTCGGGCGGCGAACGTGGGCGGCTGCACATCGCCAAGATGCTGGTATCGGGCGGCAACGTGCTGCTGCTGGACGAACCCTCCAACGACCTCGACGTCGAAACGCTGCGCGCGCTGGAAGAGGCGCTGCTGGAGTTCGCCGGCAGCGTGCTGGTCATCTCGCACGACCGCTGGTTCCTCGACCGCATCGCCACGCACATCCTGGCGAGCGAGGATGATTCGCAGTGGGTGTTCTTCGACGGCAACTATCAGGAATACGAGGCCGACAAGAAGAAGCGCCTGGGCGAGGAAGCGGCGCGGCCGCACCGCATCCGCTACAAACCCCTCAAGAAGTAGGGTGGGCCAATGGCCCACCCTACAATGCAGGTGTGAGCCGTTTTCCCGAGCTGCCCCCGAGCTTGCCGCGGCGCGGCAACGCATTTTCCAGAGCGCTCGCGCGCGGGCTGCTGACCCTCTTCGGCTGGCGCGTGGACGGCCAATTCCCTGAC
>CAZVZV010000326.1:0-3306 GCA_964631735.1 uncultured Enterobacteriaceae bacterium | reverse complement strand
GTCGCAGCGCAGCTACGTGCTCTGGGTGGAAAAGGGTGGCCTCGACTTGTTCCTGCTGGCCGGAGCCGATGGCGCTGCACTGATCGGGGGCTACACGGCCATGACCGGCCGCGCACCCGCACCGCCCCTGTGGAGCCACGGCGTCATCCTGTCGCGCGCCTATTACCGGACGGCGGACGAGATCCTGACCGTGGCGCGCGAAGTCCGGCGCCGCGAAATGCCTTGTGATGTCATTACCTTTGATGGCCGGGCCTGGCAGGACACACGCACGCGGTTTGGATTCGAGTGGGATCCTGAGCGGTATCCTGATCCGGGCGCGGTCGTCGCGGAACTCAAAGCGCTGGATTTTCGCGTTTGCGTCTGGGAGTACCCGCTGGTTTCGGTTGAAAATCCCTTGTTCGCCGAGATGGCGGCACGCGGTTGGCTGCTAACCGACAAGCACACCGGCGAGGCTGCCCGCCACCAGTGGGACCCCGAGCCGTTCGGCTCCGTGCTGACACCATTGCCTGACTCGGGAATAGTCGATTTTACGCATCCAGAAGCCTACGCATGGTGGCGCGACCGCCATCGGGACTTGTTCGAGATCGGCGTCGACATGATCAAGGCAGATTTCGGCGAGCAGATTGATGCGCTGATGCGCGCCAGCGACGGTTCCGAAGGCGATGAGCTGCATAATGCGTACGCACTCTTGTACAACCGTTGCGTGTACGAGGCGGCGCAGCTCTATTGTCGATCAGGCGCATTCCTGTTCAGTCGTGCCGCCTGGAGCGGCCAACAACGATACCCGTCGCAATGGGGGGGCGACCCTCAGGCGGACTGGGGCGGACTGGCCGCGAGCCTGCGCGGTGGCCTGTCCTGGGGGCTCACGGGTGCGCCCTTTTACGCCACCGATGTCGGCGGCTTCTACGGCGACACACGCGATCCGGTTCTGTACGCGCGCTGGATGCAGGCTGCGGTGTTCTCGGCGCACATGCGGCTGCACGGCGTGGGCGCGCGCGAGCCCTGGGCCTATGGGCCGGAAGCCGAAGCCGTGGCCAGATCCGCCATCGAACTCCGCTATCAGTTGTTGCCGTACCTGCGCGAGGCCGTGCTGGATGCGACCCGAACGGGTCTCCCGGTGCAGCGCGCGATGGTCCTCGCGCGGCCGCGCGAGCGGGCGAGCTGGGCGTTTGAGAACCAGTTTTTCCTGGGAGAACGGCTGCTCGTTGCGCCGTGCCTGTCGCCGGATGGCCGGGTCGAGGTCTGGTTGCCGGAGGGGGATTGGTGCCGGTTTCCGGGCGGCGAGCCATTTGCGGGCGGGCGGCTGCACCGGCTCGAGCTGGCACTGCATGAAACTGCGGTTTTTGCACCCCTGGGAGCCGAAATTGCATTGGGACCGGTGGTCTCGCACACGGGACTGCTGGGGGCCGAGCCACGGGTCAAGTCGCGCTGGATTGCCGGGCGCGATCGGGGCATTTCTTAGGTCTTATATAAGGGTTGTAAGACATAGAAATCTCGTGCTACTGTCGCCAGAATCCGGGGTGCCGGTTTCGCGCAACCGGTCAACCGCAGTCCAGCCGGCGGGACCAACGACGGCACGTCAATCCGGGAGCTCGCCCACATGAAAACTACCTGCCGTCCGCTCGACCTGCGCTCGCAAGTCATGCTTGCCGTGCTGGCTGTCCTGTCAGCCGCGTCTGCCGCTGCCCAGGAGGCAACGACACTGGGCGAAATCGTCGTTACCGCGCAGAAGAGGGAGCAGCGGCTCCAGGACGTGCCGATCGCCATGTCCGTCGTTGACGGCGACCTCGTGGACAGGGCCGGCGGTTTCAATGTGGAGTCGCTCAAGCAACTGGTGCCCTCGCTCAACATCCGCAAGACCAACACCCAGCTGAATCAGTCGTTGTTCCTGCGCGGGGTCGGCACGATCAACTTCGCCATCGCCGCGCAGCCGAGCGTGGCATTCGTGCTCGATGGTGTCGTGTTGTCGTCTGCCGGCGAGGCCTTTGGTGACATGTACGATGTCGAACGTGTGGAAGTTTTGCGCGGTCCGCAGGGCACGCTGTTTGGCAAGAACTCCTCCGCCGGCGTGGTCAGCGTGGTATCGAAGATGCCGGATGACGAATTCGGCGGCTACGTGGATATTGGCTGGTACGAGGACGACGAAAAACGGATCAAGGCTGCGCTCAATGCGCCGCTGTCGGACACGCTTCGTACGCGCACGACCGTGACCTGGGGTGAGTTCGATGGCTACATCGACAACATCAGCACGACATCGGCCGGCGGCAAGCTGAATGGTCATGACCGTTGGGGCATACGCAGCATCTGGGTCGCGGATCCCAGTGACGACCTGCAGCTCACATTCATCGGCGACTATCGCAAGTCGGACGACAATTGCTGCGTCGAGGTGATAGGCGGTGCGCCAACCGGTGCGCAGGCTGCAGCGATCACGTCGCTGCTCAGCGGAACCGATTTCCTGGCCGGCGACGAAAGCAGAAGGGTCCGGCAGAACCTCGTCATGGCATCGGAAGAGGAGGCGTGGGGTCTGTCGGCGCAGGCAGACATCGGCTTTGGCGATTACACGGTGACATCGATCACCGGCTACCGCACCTGGGACTCAACCGAGATCCGTGAAGGCGACTGGCTCGACGCAGGCGCGGCATACGTCGGCATCAACCAGTTGCACGACCTCGGGCCGCAAACCCAGGATACGTTGTCGCAGGAGCTGCGCATTGCGTCACCGGGCGGCGAGTTCCTCGATTACGTGGCTGGCATCTATTACGCCAAGACCGATGCCGAGCGCTATTTCCAGCGTGACACGGTCGTTTGCCGTTCCAGCACGCTGCCCGCGGACGCCACCGGGCTGCTACCGTGCACGGCAGCCGCCTCCGTGATTGCGACGCCGTCGGCCAATGCCCTGTTCAGCGCCGATTTCGAGAATCTCGCAATATTCGCGGATGGCACCTTTAACCTGTCTGAGCGCTGGCGCCTGATCGCTGGTGCGCGCTGGACCAGCGACGATCTGAGTTTCAAGCACACCTATAATTTCTCACCGACCAGCGGCCCGGGAATCCGCGACATATCCGACCCGGAATGCACCGTCAGTGGCATCGTCTGCGCCGGCAACGCGCGCACGATCACCGGCAGCAACAGCGCAGAAGAGGCCTCCGGCCGCGCGGGCGTGCAGTTTGACGCAACCGACACTTTGATGGCCTATGCGACGTATGCGCGCGGCTACAAGGGGCCCGCATTCAACGTGTTTTTCAACATGCGTCTGCGGGACGCTGAAGTCATCGATTCGGAGACCGTCGACGCCTACGAAATCGG
>CAZVZV010000325.1:0-5379 GCA_964631735.1 uncultured Enterobacteriaceae bacterium | reverse complement strand
GCACAACGCCGAGTGCAAGCACATCGAGCGCTCGCGCAGGAACGAGCCGGACCAGTGGATCGACGTGGAGTGGGATCCGGCGAGCAGCCGGCTGTACCAGTCGGCGATCAAGGTGATGGTGACCAACCAGCGCGGCGTGCTGGCCAAAGTCGCCTCTGAGATCGCCGACGCGGGCTCCAACATCGACTCGATCAGCATGGAAGAGGACCGCTCGGTCTACACCAACATGCTGCTGGTGCTGGAGGTGTCCAACCGGCAGCACCTCGCGCGCATCATGCGCGCGCTGCGCCGGCTGCGGGACGTGAAGAAGATCGCGCGCGTGCGCGAGTAGCATTGGTGGGCGCCGGCGAACTCGCAGGGAAAGTCGCCCTCGTCACGGGAGGCGCGCGCAATATCGGACGCGCGATCGCCTGTGCGCTGGCAGCAGGCGGGGCCGCGGTGATGGTGAATGCGCGCACTTCACGCGCCGAGGCGGAAGCGACCGCAGACATGATCCGCGCCGCGGGCGGCCGCGCAGCGCTGCATTTGGCGGACGTCACCGACGCCGGCGCGGTCGCGGCCATGGTCAAGGCCACGGTCGGAGAATTCGGCCGACTCGACATCCTGGTCAACAACGCGGCAATCCGCGCCGAGACTCCGTTCGCGGAATTGCGCTTCGAGGACTGGCGGCGCGTGCTCGCCACCGTGCTCGACGGCGCATTTCTCTGCACGCAGGCTTGCCTCCCGCACCTTACGCGCGCAGGCAGCGGCGCGATCGTCAACATTGGCGGTATGACCGCACACGCAGGCGCGCAGGGACGCGCGCATGTCGTCACCGCGAAAGCAGGGCTCGCCGGCATGACGCGCGCCCTGGCGCACGATCTCGCGCCGCTCGGGATCACCGTCAACTGCGTGGTACCCGGGACGATCGAGACGATTCGCGGCCTGCCTGGCGCGCCCGAACGCCCCGCCCACCGCCAGGCGCTGCCTCCCCTTGGCCGCCGCGGCGAACCCGAGGAGGTGGCGGCCGCGGTGCGGTTTCTCTGCGGACCGGGCGCGCGCTACATCACCGGGCAATCGTTGCACGTCAACGGCGGCGGATTCATGGCATGACCGCAGCCGCTGCCAGCGTGGCGGAAGCGCTGGCAGGTCGCACTGCCGTGCTGAGCGCCGGGGACATTCCCGCTGACGTGCGGGACCGCTGCCGAAACCTGCTGGTGGATGTCGCCGGCCTTTGCATTGCCGCTCGCAACCGCGACTATGTTTCCTCTCTGAAGAGGAGCCTGGATGGCAGCGGCCCGTGCACGGCGGTGGGGCACGCGGAGGGCTACAGCCCGGAAGACGCAGCACTGCTGAACGGCACCGCAGCGCACGGCGAGGACTTCGACGACACCTTCGAGGGCGGGCCAGTGCATTCGGGCGCGGTGATCGTGCCGGCGGTGCTCGCCGCCTGCGAACGCTTCGGCCGGGGCGGTGGCGACGCCTTGCTCGGCGTTGCCGTCGGCGTCGAAACCTTGTGCCGCCTTAGCCTCGTTGCACCACAACGCATCCACAAGGCAGGATTTCATCCCACTGCCGTCCTCGGCGTGATGGCCGCCGCGCTTGCGGTGTCAAGGACGCTGGACGCAACCGAAAAGCAGACCGTCGACGCCCTCGGCATCGCCGGCAGCATGGCCGGAGGCATCATCGAGTACCTGGCCGAGGGCGCCTGGACCAAGCGTCTGCACACAGGCTGGGCAGCGCATTCCGGTCTGCATGCGGCGCGCCTCGCGCGCGAGGGCTTCGTTGGACCGCGCACGGTGTTCGAAGGCGCGCACGGCCTGTTCTTTGCGTTCGCGAGGGACAAGCAGGGGGACTTCGATGCGCTCACCCGCGAGTTCGGCGACACATGGCACATGCAAGGCCTGACGTTCAAGCCCTACGCGACTGGCACCATGAACCAGCCGTACATCGATTGCGCGCTGCGCCTGGCGCAACGGGGATTTGCCGCCGGGGACGTCGCCGAGGTGCTGTGCGAGACGGCCGAAGGCTATGTGCATCGCCTCTGGGAACCGCTAGCGGATAAGCAGCGACCGCCGAACGGCTACGCGGCCAAATTCAGCACACCTTTCAACATCGCCGTCGCATTCGTCACTGGTGGCGCGGGGCTCGACGCCTTCAGCGAGCACGCCGTGCGTGACGAGCGCATCCTCGCGCTGGCCGGCAAAGTGCGTTACGTGGTCGATGTGCGCAATCCCTACCCCAGGGCTTATACCGGTCATGTCCGGATGATCCTCAGGGACGGGCGCGTGTTCGAGGAGCGCCAGCCGCATATCCGCGGCGGCGTGCACGAGCCGCTTTCGCGGGACGACATCGAACGCAAGTTCCGCGGCAACGCAGCCTACGGAGGCTGGCCGGCCAGCCTCGCCGACCAGTTCCTCGCATTCGCGGAAAAGGCCTTTCATGGCACGCTGGACCTCTCTCCTTTTCGCCGCTAGCTTTTTTCTGGTCGCGCTGTTTCCTGGCGCCGCCGGCGCGCAGGCCTACCCGACCAAGCCGGTACGCATCGTGGTGCCCGCCCAGCCGGGCGGCGGCCTGGACCTGATCGGGCGCACCATCGCGGACCAACTCAACCGCTCGCTGGGTCAAACTTTCATTGTCGAAAATGTTTCGGGGGGCGGCGGCACCATCGCGACGCAAGCGGTAGCGCGCGCGGCACCGGATGGTTACACCCTGATGGTCGGATACGTGGGTACGCACGGTACCAACCCCGCAGTGCGCAAGGTGCCCTACGATGCCGTGAAGGATTTCACCGCGATTGCGATGGTCGGCGGCACGCCCAATGTGCTGGTCGTGCATCCCTCCGTGCCGGCAGTCGACATGACAGGACTCGTCGAATTCGCGAAGAAGACCTCCAGTAAGACGAATTACGCCTCCGGCGGCATCGGCACGCTCAATCACCTTGCGATGGAGCAGTTCAGGGGCGCAGCCGGATTCGAGGCCGTGACGGTGCACTACCGCGGCATCGGCCCCGCGATCAACGACCTTCGGGCCGGCCAGGTCCAGATGATGATGCCGGGCCTCGCCGCCGCGCTCCCGCACGTGCGCTCCAAGACCATGCGACCCATCGCCATCACCGGCATCAAGCGCCATCCGTTGCTGCCCGAAGTGCCGACGTTCGAGGAGTCGGGGTACAGGGGCTTCGACGGCGTGCAGTGGTACGGCATCGTAGGCCCCGCGAAACTTCCTGCGCAGGTCACGCAGCGGCTGAGCACCGAGATCAACAAGGCGCTCGCCTCGCACAGCCTTCAGCAACGCCTGGCCGCCGAAGCGATCGAGCCCATGCCGATGTCGCCCGAGCAGTTCGGCAAGTTCATCCAGGCCGAGATCGCGCGCTGGAGCGCGCTCGCGCGCGCGCGCGGGATCAATCTGGACGAATAGCGCGCAATCTCAGAACGGGAATGAAGTGGTCAGGGAGATGCCGCGCAAACCCTTGCCAGCGCGTATGCCGATCGAGAGGCGGTCCAGCTCGGAGCCGAGCAGGGATTGCGGTTTGTCGAATCGCAGCGAAAGCGCGATTTCCGACTCGGCGCGGACCGCCACCTCTTCACTGGTCGGCAACAGGAACTTGAGCCGCCTGAAGTACCAGTACTGGATAAACGTCACGCCGATGGCCGCCGGCTGACCGAAATCCACCCGCATCGGCGTCAGCCAGTCCAGTCCGAGCGCCAGTTCGCCCATGTCCTCGTGCAGCTCGTCGGTGCGGGCGCGCGCCACCACCAGCGAAGAACCGAAATCCAGCGTCACCGGCTCGAGTGCGAGGCGGTAGCGGCTCTTGGTGCCGAGCACGCCCACCATCGCACGTTTGTTGGAGGAGAACTCCTGCCCGCTGCCGATCGTCGCCAGCGGCCTGAGCATCCAACGCTCGTTCATGACAATCTCGAGCTCGGCGCCCACGCTCGCCGTGAGCGCGGTCAGCGTGTCGGGAATGCTGTCGCGATCGTCCGGCTCGATGTCCGCCACGCCAAACGTGATCGGGGCGATCAGGAGCACGCCCCATTGCGCGGGCGTGGTCTCGCGCAACCGGTAGGCGAGCGGGGCCCGGATCACGAAGGTGTTGATCTCGCCGACGCGATAGGCGCCGCTGCCGAACGCGGCGCCGTAGTACCAGTTGAACAACACCGCGTTGTCGCGCGCCGGGTCGACCGCCAGCGCCGGTGTGCAGAGCAGCGCGCAGGCGAGCGCCAGGAAGCGGAAGGCGCTCACACTACAAGAGGATGATCCCCAGGTATTGAATCACGAGCCAAACGGCGAGCAGTCCAACGCCGGCGATCAGGAGGCGCCTGTGCTGCGCATAGGCGTGCTTTCCCTGGGGCGTCAGCCATTCCTCGGCGAACCGGGGAGATCTCCACAGGTACAAGAAGATCAGCAAGGCGCCGGCCGTGGTGAGAAACAGGCCGACGGTGTTCAGAATCCAGGCGGTGAACATGGTTCCTGCTCCCGAGAATGGCAAGTCCAGGCGGCGCCGATTGCCGGATTATCGCCTTAAGAGGGACCGGCATCTCTGCCAGGCCCTTGAAATATTGGTAGGCCGTGGCGGATTCGAACCGCCGACCAACGGATTAAAAGTGGAACTCTTTGCTGCAAGTCATTGATGAATCGGCCCGCCCTCACTCGCTAAGGCCCGTCTACAACCGCCAGCGCCCTACGTTTTCCCTACGTTTTCCGCTACGCGGCCCGCCGCTCCTGGTTGGTCTCCGGTCGCACCGAAAGACGCAGGCCATTCGCGCTGAGGATCGCTGCCAGGCTCTTGAGTTTCGGATTGCCGCGCTTCGAGAGCGTGCGATACAGAGCCTCTCTATTGAGGCCCGTACGCTCGGCGATGCGCGCAATTCCACCGCGCGCCTCGGCGACATTACGGATTGCATGCAACAGATCACCGGCGTCGCCCTCCGTCAGTGCTACTTCGATGTACGCCGCCGCGTTCTTCGGATTCTTCAGCCACGCCAGAAGGTGAGGCCGAGCGGGAACACTAGCGGGGACGCTTGCTTTGGATTTTCGTTCTCTGCTGGTAGTCATGCCAGTTCTCCTTTGCCTGCCTGATGTCGGCGCTCTGCGTTCGCTTGTCACCACCCGTCAGCAACAGCACGATTTCCCGACCGGAACGCGCCAAGTACACCCGATAGCCCGGACCCCAATCAATGCGCAGTTCGGATACACCACCGCCGCACGGTTCCACGTCCCCAAACAGCCCCCGCTCAAGACGGGCGAGACGCATCTGAATCCGGGACTGCGCTTGTTGGTCGCGCAGCCCGTCGAACCACGCTTGAAACACGTTCCGACCGGTGGCGGTGACGTAGTACCGAATCTCAACGTTCATTGTAGCTTAGAAACTACAGCAATGCCCGCCAAGCGGCAACC
>CAZVZV010000324.1:0-2081 GCA_964631735.1 uncultured Enterobacteriaceae bacterium | reverse complement strand
CGACGGCTGGATGAAGCCCGGCGCGATCCTCGCCACCAACACCTCGACGCTCGACGTCAACAAGATCGCGGAGGTCACCAAGCGCCCGCAGGACGTGATCGGCACGCATTTCTTCTCGCCCGCCAACGTCATGCGCCTGCTCGAGGTGGTGCGCGGCGCGAAGACCGGCAAGGACGTGCTCGCCACCACCATGAAGCTCGGCAAGAGGCTGAAGAAGGTGCCGATCGTCTCGGGCGTGTGCGACGGCTTCATCGGCAACCGCATGCTCGAGCGCTACACGCAGCAGGCCGGGTTCCTGCTCGACGAGGGCGCGAGCCCGATGCAGGTGGATGCGGCGCTGCAGAAGTGGGGCATGGCGATGGGACCGTTCACCATGTCTGACATGGCCGGCAACGACATCGGCTGGGACGTGCGCAAGCGCCGCTACTACGAGAAGCCCGACATGGTGTACTCGAAATTCGCCGATAAGGTGTGCGAGCTCGGGCGCTACGGGCAGAAGACGGGCAAGGGGTTCTACCGCTACGAGCCGGGCAACCGCAAACCGCAGCCCGATCCCGAGGTCGACGCGCTGCTGGAGAAATACCGCAAGGAGAGCGGCCTCCAGCCGCGCCAGATCTCAGACCAGGAGATCGTGGAGCGCTGCATCTATGCGCTCGCCAACGAGGGCGCCAGGATCCTCGAGGAGGGCATCGCGCTGAGAGCCTCCGACGTCGACATGGTGTACCTCACCGGCTACGGCTTCCCCGCGTACCGCGGCGGCCCGATGTTCTACGCCGACAGCGTGGGCCTCGACAAGGTGCTCGCGGCGATCCAGGGGTTCCAGCAGGGCAACAACGGCAACCAGTGGCAGCCGGCGCCGCTGCTGGTGAAGCTCGCCAACGAAGGCAAGAAGTTCAACGGATAGGAGAACGTGCCATGACCGAAGCCGTCATCGTTTCAACCGCCCGCACGCCGCTGTGCAAGAGCTGGCGCGGCGCACTCAACATGACCCACGGCGCGAAGATGGGCGGGCACGTGGTGCACGCGGCCCTGGAACGCGCGAAGCTCGAGCCGCAGGAGGTCGAGGACGTGATCATGGGCTGCGCCACGCCCGAAGGCGCCACCGGCGGCAACATCGCGCGCCAGATCGCCGTGCGCGCCGGATTGCCGGTGACCGTGGCCGGCATGACCGTGAACCGCTTCTGCTCCTCGGGACTGCAGAGCATCGCGCTCGCCGCGCAGCGGATCATTGCGGGCGAAGGGGAGGTCTACATCGCCGGCGGCGTGGAATCGATTTCGCTCGTGCAGAACGAGGCCAACAAGCACCACTTCCAGGACGAATGGCTGCACCGCCACAAGCCCGAGATCTACTGGCCGATGCTGCAGACCGCGGAGTACGTGTCGAAGAAGTACGGCATCGGGCGCGAAGCGCAGGACCGCTACGGCGTGCAGAGCCAGCTGCGCGCCGCCAAGGCGCGCACGGAAGGCAGGTTCAAGGACGAGATCGTGCCGATTACGACCAAGATGAAGGTGATCGACAAGGTCACCAGCCTCGAGACGATGAAGGAAGTGACGGCCGAGCATGACGAGGGCATCCGGCCGGATACCAACTACGAAGGCGTGTCGCAGATCAAGCCCGCCATCGAGGGCGGGGTGATCGCAGCGGGCAATGCCAGCCAGTTCTCCGACGGCGCCTCGGCACAGGTGGTGATGAGCGACAAGGCGGCGGCGAAGCGGGGGCTAAAGCCGCTCGGTGTCTTCCGCGGCTTCGCGGTGGCGGGTTGCGAGCCCAACGAAATGGGCATCGGCCCGGCGTTCGCCGTGCCCAAGCTGCTGCAGCGCGCGGGGCTCAAGGTGTCCGACATCGACTTGTGGGAGCTGAACGAGGCCTTCGCCGTGCAGGTACTCTACTGCCGCGACAAGCTCGGCATCCCCGAAGATCGGCTGAACGTGGACGGCGGCGCCATTGCCGTCGGCCATCCCTACGGCGTTTCCGGCTCGCGGCTGGTCGGCCACGCCCTCATCGAGGGCAAGCGCCGCGGCGCCAAACGCGTGGTGGTGACCATGTGCATCGGCGGCGGCATGGGAGCCGCGGGGCTCTT
>CAZVZV010000323.1:0-3552 GCA_964631735.1 uncultured Enterobacteriaceae bacterium | reverse complement strand
AAGTCCGGCGAGAAGGTGCACGTGCCGGAGAAGTACGTGCCGCACTTCAAGGCCGGCAAGGAGCTGCGCGAGCGGGTGGACTCGGAGCTCGAGGCGGCCGCGAAGGCGCAGGCTTCGCGCTAAGGCCGGGGCGGGACCCCGGTCCACGCCATGCGTATCGTCACCTGGACGGCCTGGCTGCTGTTATTCATCCTGCTGCTGACGTTCGCGGCCAAGAACACCGAGCCCGTCGCCCTGCGCTTCTACTTCGATCTGGTGTGGCAGGCGCCCCTGGTGCTGCTGCTGTTGGCGTTTTTTGCGGCCGGCGCGGCGCTCGGGCTGGTCGCCGCGCTGGGTTCCGTGCTGCGGCAGCGGCGCGAGGTCCTGCACCTGCGGCGCGAGGCGCGCGACAGGTCGCTGGCGCCCGAGTCGCAGCTGGCGCCGCAGATGCCGCCCTCGGCGGCGGAGGGCTGATGGATTTCGAGTACTGGTGGCTGCTCGGCTTCCCGCTGTTCTTCGGCCTGGGTTGGCTGGCGGCGCGCATCGATATCCAGCACCTGGTCTACCAGTCGCGTGCCTTGCCGCGCTCCTACTTCAAGGGGCTGAATTTCCTGCTCAACGAGCAGCCGGACAAGGCGATCGAGTCGTTCATCGAAGTGGTCAAGGTGGACCCGGAAACGGTCGAGTTGCACTTCGCCCTCGGCAGCCTGTTCCGGCGCCGGGGAGAGTACGACCGCGCCATCCGCATGCACCAGAACCTGATCGAGCGTCCCGACCTCGCCGCCGAGCAGAAGACCACCGCCTTGCTCGAGCTGGCGCAGGATTACCTCAAGGCCGGTATCCTGGACCGTGCGGAGGAACTGTTCGCCAGGCTGGAGCAGGGCCCGCACGCCACTGCGGCGCGGCGCTACCTGTTGGAGATTTTCCAGCAGGAGAAGGAATGGCAGAAGGCGATCGACATGGCGCGCCGCCTGGAGGCTGATTCGGGCGAATCGCTTGCCAGGGAGATCTCCCAGTTTCAGTGCGAACTGGCGGCCACCGAGGCGATGCACTCGCGCCCGGCGGAGGCGCGCAAGCTGCTCGAGGCGGCGCTGGAAGCGAACCGGAAATCAGTGCGCGCGAGCGTGCTGCTCGGCGACCTGGAGCGCTCGGCGGGCCATGTCGAACAGGCGATCGAGCACTGGAAGCGCGTCGAGACGCAGAACCCCGGTTACCTGGCGCTGGCCGCGCAGCGGCTGCTCGATGCGCATCGCGAAGCCGGGCGGCTCGAGGAAGGGCTCACCCTGCTGACCGGCTATCTGGAGCGCTTTCCCTCGCTCGACCTGCTCGACACGGTCTTTCAATACACGCTGGAGGCCAAGGGCGCCGAGACGGCCTACAAGCTGGTACGCGACGAACTGCGGCGCAATCCCACGCTGCTCGGCTTGGACCGGCTGCTGGAAGCGCAAATCGTCGCCGATGAGAATCCCGAGCGGCGGCGCGACCTCGAATTGGTGAGAAACCTCGTGCACAGCCATACGCGCAGGCTGGCGCGCTACCGCTGCGAGAACTGCGGTTTCAAGGCGCGCCAGTTCTACTGGCACTGCCCGGCCTGCGGCGGCTGGGAAAGCTACCCGCCGCGGCGCACCGAGGAGTTCGACCTGGCGCCATGAAGATCACTGTCATCGGAACCGGCTATGTGGGCCTGGTCGCCGGCGCGTGCCTGGCGGATGCGGGCAACGAGATCCTTTGCTGCGACGTGGATGCGGCGAAGATCCGCACGCTGGAGGCCGGCGCGCTGCCCATCTACGAGCCGGGGCTCGAAGCGATCGTCGCCCGCAACCGTGCCGCGGGGCGGCTGCGGTTCACCACCGACGTCGTGGCGGGCGCGGCGCACGGCGAGTTGCAGCTGATCGCGGTGGGCACCCCTGCGGACGAGGACGGCTCCGCCGACCTGCAGCACGTGCTGGCGGCGGCGCGCGCCATCGGGCGCCACATGGACGGCTACCGGGTGATCGTCAACAAGTCCACCGTACCGGTGGGCACGGCCGACAAGGTTCGCACTGTGGTGGCGGAAGAACTGGCAACGCGGGGACTGCGGCACGAGTTCAGCGTGGTGTCCAATCCCGAGTTCCTCAAGGAGGGCGCCGCGGTGGACGACTTCATGCGCCCGGATCGCATTGTCATCGGAGCCGACGACGCGCGCGCCGCCGGCCTGATGCGCCAGTTGTATGCGCCATTCCAGCGCAACCGCGACCGCATCCTGCAAATGAGCGTGCGCTCGGCCGAGCTCACCAAGTACGCCGCCAACGCGATGCTGGCGACGCGCATCTCCTTCATGAACGAGCTGGCCAATCTGGCGGAGCGGCTCGGCGCGGACATCGAGCAGGTGCGCCTGGGCATCGGTTCCGACCCGCGCATCGGCTTGGACTTCCTATACGCCGGGGCGGGCTTCGGCGGGTCGTGCTTTCCCAAAGACATCAAGGCGCTGCAGCGCATCGGCAAGGAGGCGGGCCGGCCGCTGGTGCTGGTCGCCGCGGTCGAGCAGGTGAACGAGGCGCAAAAGCACGTGCTGGGGGCGAAGATCAAGGCGCGATTCGGCGCGGCGCTCGCCGGCAAGCGCATCGCACTCTGGGGACTCGCTTTCAAGCCCAACACCGACGACATGCGCGAGGCCTCCAGCCGCGCGCTGATCTCCGATCTGCTGGCGGCGGGCGCCGCGATCAGCGCCTACGATCCGGTGGCGGGGCCCGAAGCAAAGAAGATCTTTGCAAAGTACGGCAGCGTGCACATCGCAGATTCGGCGATGGCGGCGCTGGAGGGCTGCGACGCGCTGGCCATCGTGACGGAATGGCGCGAATTCAGGAGCCCCGATTTCTCCGCGGTGAAGGCGAAGCTGGCCTCGCCGCTGATTTTCGACGGCCGCAACCTGTACGATCCGGCCATGGTCAAGGCGCAGGGCTTCGAATATTTTCCGATCGGGCGCAGGACGTGAAGGCCCCGGATACCACGAAGGCGCGCGTGCTGGTGGTGGGCGATGTGATGCTCGACCGCTACTGGTACGGCGACGCCTCGCGCATTTCGCCCGAAGCGCCGGTTCTCGTGGTGCTGTGGCAGCGGGAAGAAGAGCGGCCCGGCGGCGCGGCGAACGTGGCGCGCAACTGCGTCGCGCTCGGCGCGCGCACCCACCTGCTGTCCGTGGTCGGTCGCGACGCGGCCGGCGACCGGCTGGTGAAACTGGTGAAGAAGGAAGGCGTGACCGCCAGCCTGCATCGCGATGCGTCGATCCGCACCACGCAAAAGCTGCGCGTGGTGCACAAAAAACACCAGCTGCTGCGCATCGACATGGAGACGCCGCCCTCGAAGGAAGTACTGGCCGGCAAGCTCGCCGATTTCAGGAAGGCGTTGCCCGGCTGCGACGCGGTGCTGCTCTCCGACTACGGCAAAGGCGGCCTGACGCACATTGCCACCATGATCCGCGAGGCGCGCAGGGCGGGAAAGCAAGTCCTGGTCGACCCCAAGGGGGACGACTACTCGCGCTACAGAGGCGCGACGCTGGTAACGCCGAACCTGGCGGAACTGCGCGAGGTGGTG
>CAZVZV010000322.1:0-2577 GCA_964631735.1 uncultured Enterobacteriaceae bacterium | reverse complement strand
TCGAAGCAGAGACATACTGCCGGGTATCAGGACGCGGAAGGTCGGATCTTCTATCGCTTCCATCCGCGCTGCGGCGAGACAGTGGCGGTCACGGGGCGGAACCGGCAGGGCGGTGTCGACGTCCTGATCATACGACAACCGGACGGCACGCTGGCGCACATCCCAGCGTGGATGATGCGCGAAGACGCATCGCTGCACCACATCGATGAGGTTCCCCGCCTGCCGCTCGAGCGATGGCGCGACGTGCGCCTCGAGATCGATGGTCTCCTAAGCTCTCTCTCGGCCGACTCAGGTCCGGAGGGAGGGCGCGATGAAGCAGGCGATGCGAGACCGGCAGCGGGATCTGTTCGAGACCCGGGATCCGCCACCACCACTACCATCGGATCGGCGGGAGAACGTGCTGCAGCTGGTTCAAGCGCTGCTGCTCGAGACGATGATGGTGGACCCGGCGTCCGCGGTGGAGGGCAGGCATGACCAAGATCACGCCTGACCATCTGGCCCGCGGGGCGTATGTGTACATCCGCCAGTCGACGGCCGATCAGCTGCTGCACAACCACGAGAGCCGGCGGCGCCAGTATGGTCTTGCGGAGCGCGCCCGGCAGCTCGGCTGGAGCGATGTGGTCGTCATCGACGACGATCTTGGCCGGTCGGGATCGGGAATCTCCCGACCAGGGTTCGAGCGCCTTCTGGCGGCCATCTGCGAGGGCCGGGTCGGCGCCGTGCTCGCGATCGAGGTGTCCCGGCTCGCGCGCAACGGTCGTGACTGGCACACGCTGATCGAGTTCTGCGGCCTGGTCGGCACCCTGATCGTCGACGAGGACGGAGCCTACGATCCTCGCCACCCGAACGATCGACTGCTGCTCGGCATGAAGGGCACC
Organism: uncultured Enterobacteriaceae bacterium; assembly: GCA_964631735.1. Lineage (GTDB taxonomy): Bacteria > Pseudomonadota > Gammaproteobacteria > Burkholderiales > SG8-39 > JAABQT01. The sequence continues at coordinate 1,699 of CAZVZV010000322.1, read as the reverse complement.
ATGAGCGAGCTGGAGCTGTCGATTCTGCGGCAGCGCTCGTTCGAGGCGCTGAAGCAGAAGGCCAAGCGTGGTGAGTTGTTCCTGACGGTGGCCGTCGGCTACGTGAAGGTCCGGCATGACCGCATCGAGAAGGAGCCGGATCGGCGCGTGCGGGAAGCCCTGCAGCTGGTGTTCCATAAGTTCGCCGAGTTCCAGAGCATCCGCCAGGTCCACCTCTGGCTCCGGCAGGAGCGGATCGTGCTGCCGGCCGTCACTTACCGCGCTGATCGGGGGCGCCAGATCGATTGGAAGCTGCCGGTCTACAACACCGTCCATCACATCCTGACCAACCCGATCTACGCCGGCGCCTATGCGTTCGGTCGCACCGGCAGCCGGGTCAGCATCGAGAACGGCCGCAAGCGGGTCGTGCGCGGGTTGAGGAAGGAACGCCCGGAATGGGCGGTCTTGCTCGTCGACCACCATGAGGGTTACTTGTCCTGGGCCGAGTTCGAGAGGAACCAGCGTCTGATCGCCGACAATGCCAACAGCAAGGGGATGATGGTGCGCGGCGCGGTACGTCGCGGCGAGACGCTGCTGGCCGGAATGCTTCGCTGCGGTCACTGCGGCCGGAAGCTTCATGTCGCCTACAGCGGCGCCAATGGCGACGTTGGCCGCTACCATTGCCGTGGCGCGTTCCTCAACCATGGTGGGGATCGCTGCATCTCCTTCGGATCCCTGCGTGTCGATCAAGCGGTCAGCGCCGAGGTTGTTCGGCTCTTGCAGCCTCTGGGCGTCGAGGCAGCGATCAAGGCAATCGAAGCGCGCGATGCAGAGACGGACGAGAAGCGCCGTCAGACCGAGTTGGCGCTCGAGCAGGCCCGATACGAAGCGGCTCGGGCGCGCCGCCAGTACGATGCGGTCGATCCCGACAACCGACTGGTCGCCGCGGAGCTCGAGCGGCGCTGGAATGAACGCCTCCTCAACGTGCGACAGTTCGAGGATCAACTGGAGTTCATCGCAAGCCAGAGACAGCCTCCGATGACCCCAGGGGAGCGCAGCCGGCTCTTGCAGTTGGGCGCCGACCTGGAGCGGGCCTGGCATCATCCCGCGGCGACATCGGCGACACGCAAACGCATCCTGAGGGCGGTGCTGCACGAGATCGTCGCTCGTGTCGAGGGCGAGAAGATCGATCTGGTTCTCCACTGGCAGGGCGGTGACCACACGCTACTGACGGTCAAGAAGAACAAGACCGGCCAGCACCGTTGGGCCGCCGACGGCGAGACCGAAGCGCTCGTGCGCGAGCTCGCCCGGCTGATGCCGGACAAGGCGATCGCTGCGGTGTTGAATCGCGCCGGCAAACACACGGGACGCAACAACGGCTGGACCCAGTCGCGCGTATGCACGTTCCGCTACCAGCACGGCATCGCCGTCTTCCGTGACGGCGAGCGAGCCGAACGAGGCGAATTGACGCTGGACGAGGCCGCGGCCAAGCTGACCATCAGTCCGATGACCGTGCTGCGGCTCATCCGCAATGGAACAATCTCAGCGCGCCAGCTCTGTCGCGGAGCGCCTTGGGTCATCAAGGCCGAAGATCTCGAGCAACCTGGCGTCAAGGCGGCCGCGGCAGGCCGACGCAAACGGCCGCTACCGCAAAATCCGGGTCAACAAGCCCTTGCATTCTAAGCACATACGAAGGTGAGCATCATGACGCGGGCTCGCT
>CAZVZV010000321.1:0-4297 GCA_964631735.1 uncultured Enterobacteriaceae bacterium | reverse complement strand
CGAGAACGGTGTGATCCTGGCCATTGCGCCCGACGGCGTGCGCCGTGCCGTGGCAACTTCTGCTCTGACGTTCCTGTTAATGCTTGCACAGAAGGTGGTGGTCAAGGACCGCATTACGCGTGAAGGCCGCTGGGGCGAGCGCATGAATCACTTCGGCACCGGACTGTCCGTGCGAGTACTCGGCTCGATCGGGGTGGGTAACATCGGCTCTGAACTGTTCCGTCTCGCCACGCCGTTCGGCATGAAGTACCTGGCCTGCGATCCTTACGTGACCCAGGAATCGGTTGCGCCGCTCGGCGTGAAGCTGGTCGACCTGGATACACTGTTTCGCGAATCCGATTTCCTGTGCGTGAACTGTCCGCTCAGCGAGGAAACCCGCAAGCTGGTCGGCGCCCGCCAGTTCTCCCTGATGAAGCCGAGCGCATACTTCATCAATACCGCGCGCGGACCGATCGTAGATGAAAAAGCATTATACGAGGCGCTGTCGGGCAACCGGATCGCGGGTGCCGGCATCGACGTGTTCGAACAGGAACCCGTCTCGCCTGACAACCCCCTGCTCAAGCTGCAAAACATCGTGGTCACGCCGCATCACATCTGCCTGACCGACGAGTGCATCAACACCGTCGCGGCAAGCGTGTTCAGTGCCTGCCGCGACCTTGCAGCCGGCCGCGTGCCGAAGAGCGTGGTCAATCAGGAAGTGCTGGGCAAGGTTACGTACTTTCATCGCTAAGATCAGTGACGAGTGACGGGTGACGAGTGACAACGGTCGAGGCAAGAGAGTGAAGGTCAGTAAATCTGTCTGATCCCTCCTCACTTGTCACCCGTCACTCGTCACTTGTCACTACACAAAGGACCCACATGAATGCCGCCATCCGCTTCGTCTTCACGGCAATGCTCGCGGTTGCCATCACATCGTCCGGGGTCCGCGCCGAAACGATTACCCTGCATGGCGCGGTCCAGTTCAACGATGAGCACGCCTACAACAAGATGTTGCTCAAATTCGAGCAACTGGTCAGGAAGTACTATGGCAAGCCGATCAACTTCGTTTTGCACCGAAACAGCGAACTGGGCATGGAGAAGGATTATTTCGCTTACCTGAACCAGGGCATCTCGGTGGATTACGCCGTGGTGTCACCCTCGCACATGTCCACCTTCGCCAAGTCCGCGCCGCTGATGGATATGCCTTTTCTGTTCCGCGATCTCGACCATTGGCGCAAGGTGCTGGATGGCGATGCCCTGCAACCCATCATCGACACGGTGGCGAAGAAGGCTGACGTGTTGATCATCGGTCTTGGCGGCGGCGGCGTGCGCAATCTGATCGCCAATAAGCCGGTGCGCAACATGCAGGAGCTCAAGGGGTTGAGCATCCGCGTCATGGGTGCACCGGTGCAGACCAGCATGTTTCAGGCGATCGGCGCGTCGCCCACCGTCATCGCGTACAGTGAAGTCTACAATGCGATCCAGACTGGGGTGATCCAGGCGGCCGAGAACGAGGCGGCCGGGCTGGAGCAGATGAAGTTCTACGAAGTCGGCCCGCATATTTCACTCACACGCCACGCCATCACCGTGCGTCCAGTCTGCTTTTCCGGAAAAACCTTTCGCCGCTTGCCGAAGGACCTGCAAGCTGCGATCGTCAAGGCGGGGCGCGAAGCCGGCGTTTACGGGCGCGATATCGAGTCAAGCGAGGAAACGGCCCGGCTGCAGCGCATGGAAAAAGAAGGCAAGCTGAAGACGTATGTGTTCGCTGACCGCGACCAGTTGCTCAGGCTTGCCGAGCCGGTCAAGCAGGCCTACGCGAAGGAAGTCGGCGCGGAAGACGTCCTCGCCCGCATCAACGCCATCAAGTAGCGAAATGTCTACACCCAACGCAGAGGCGCAGAGAACGCAGAGGACGCAGAGAAGAACGAAAGAAGAGAAGAGACGGGGAATGACCCGGGATATGTCCGAAGAGGCGGCCATTTCATCGATCGTGATCGTTTTCGCTCGTACGCTTTTCTCTGCGTTCTCTGCGCCTCTGCGTTGGGTGTAGAGAATCAGGAGTTATCTTCAGATATGAGAAGCGCAATCGACCTTTTCTACCGCGGGTTGCAGTTCCTGATCACGTTGCTGCTCGGGCTGCTGATTGTGCCCGTCGTGCTGCAGATCGTGTCGCGCTTCACCGGATTGATTCCGCGCTACATCTGGACCGAAGAAGTGGCGAGATTCTGCTTTATCTGGATAATCATGCTGGGCTCGATGATAGCGGTGCGCGACGACTCGCACTTCGATCTGGAAGTCTTGACGACGCCGAAGACCGCGCGCGGCCGCGCGCTCGCGCGCATGATACGCCATGGCATGATGCTGCTGGTTGCGCTCACCTTTGTGTACTTCGGCTACGACTTCGCGTTGTTCGGCTATAACCAGGAATCGGAACTGACCGGCCTGAACATGCTCGCAATCCACATCGCCTGGCCGCTCGCCGGCGTCGCCTATACATTGTTCCTGGGAGAGAAACTCTGGCAGGACCTGCTGCTCTACCGGCGCGGCAACGATGAGTAGCTTACAAGTCGCGTTGCTGCTGTTCGGTGCCTTTTTCGGGCTGTTGCTGCTGCGTGTGCCGGTCGCGTTTGCGCTCGGATTGGCCTGCGTTCCGGTGTTCTTCATCGACGAGCGGCTGACGCCTTTTCTGCTGCTCAACGAAATGCTCAAGTCCTACAACTCGTTCCTGCTGCTCGCCATCCCGTTCTTTCTCCTGGCGGCGAACCTGATGAACGCGGCGGGCATCACTGAAAAGCTTATCCGCCTGGCGCGCACTGTCGTCGGGCACCTGCCGGGAGGCCTTGGTCACGTCAACGTCGTGGTCAGCATGCTGTTCGCCGGCATCTCCGGTTCCAGCACCGCGGAGACCGCCGGCGTTGGCGGCGTGATGATTCCCGCGATGAAGAAGCAGGGCTTCGACGCGCGCTTTACCGCTGCGCTGACGGCGTGCGCTTCGGTGATGGGCGTCATCATTCCGCCCAGCATTCTGATGGTGGTGTGGGGCGGTGTGATTTCGGTTTCCATCGGCGCATTGTTCCTGGCGGGCGTGCTGCCGGGGATCATGATCGGTCTTTCGCTGATGGTTGTGGTCGTCATTTACGCGAAGCTGCGCAACTACCCGATTTACCCGCTTGCCACGCTGGCCGAGTTTTTTGCCGCGCTGGGTCAGGCGCTGTTGCCGCTCGCCACGCCGATGATCATCGTCGGCGGCATCGTCGGCGGATTCTTTACGCCGACGGAAGCGTCGGTGGTGGCGGTGCTGTACGCATTGTTTCTGGGCAGCGTCATTTATCGCACGGTCGGACTGCGCGAACTCCCCAAGGTGCTCTACGAGTCTGCGCGCTTTGCCGCGATTTCATTGTTCTGCGTCGGCACCGCCTCGGCGTTCGGTTGGCTGCTGGCGTATTTTCACGTGCCGCAGGTGTTCGTCGACTGGGTATCGGGCTGGGGCGGCGGGCCGATCAGCGTCGGATTCATCGTTGCCGGCAGCTTCCTCGTGATCGGTTGTTTCATCGACGCCATTCCCGCCATCATCATTCTCGGCACCATTCTGGCGCCGCTGGCGGCCAGCGTCGGCATGCACCCGGTGCACTTCGCCATCGTTGGCGTTATCTCCATTGCTTTCGGACTGGTGACACCGCCCTACGGCCTGTGCCTGATGATCGCCTGTGCCATCGGCAAAGTGACCATCCGCGAAACGCTCAAGGACGTGCTGGTGCTGCTGGTGCCGATGCTCGGCGTCCTCACCTTCGTGGTCCTGTTTCCCGAAGCTATACTGGCGCTGCCACGCTGGCTGATGCCCGCATTCGTGAAATAAGCGAGGCAAACATGATGTCTGTCAGAAAATCTTCGTCCTGCTTGGGCGCCGACATCGACGGCCTCGATCTTTCGCAACCTTTGTCCGATGCGACGTTCAATGAAGTTCGCGATGCGTTGCACCGGCACCACGTATTTGCCATTCGCGGGCAGAAGCTTGAGCCGGCGGCCCTCATCGAGTTTTCGAGACGCTTCGGCCCACCCGAGCCTCATGTGCTGGATCAGTTCCACCATCCGCAGGATTCGGACATCCTTGTGCTGTCCAACGTGGTGCGCGATGGCAAGCCGGTCGGACTGGCGGACGGCGGCACTTATTGGCACAGCGATTACTCCTATCTGACTATTCCGGCGCGGGCCACGGTGCTGTATTCGGGTGAAGTCCCGAAGGTCGGCGGTGATACGCTGTTCGCCGATCAGGAACAGGACTACGTGGATCTGCCCGATGCGATGAAGAAGCGCAGCG
>CAZVZV010000320.1:0-19234 GCA_964631735.1 uncultured Enterobacteriaceae bacterium | reverse complement strand
CAGGCTTACTTGAGGGGCGGGACGCCAGTCCTCATACGCCATCCGGCCGCCGTAGGCGGTAACCAGAAGCATGAACAGGACCGCGACCACCGCAAGAAATACCCTCAGAGCGAGTTTCTTCGCGAGCCCGGAAGATGCGTCCCCATCGTAGAGGTCGTCGAGCCTGCCCTGGTCCGTGGCCCAGGGCTTGGCCATCATTTCGTGAAAAATATTCACGTCGTTGGACTCCGCATCGCCTAGGTCTTGTTGCTTTTACGGGCAACCGCTTGCGCCGGGACGTTTTGCGGTATGAAGTCCTGGTCGGCGCCCGGCACGCTGTAATCGTACGCCCAGCGATAGACCACCGGCAGCGTGGCACCGAAGTTGCCGTGTTTCGGCGGCGTATCCGGGGTTTGCCACTCCAGCGTGGTGGCGTTCCAGGGGTTGCCACCCGATGGCTTGCCCTTGAAATAACTCCAGACCAGGTTGTACAAAAATACAACCTGGACGACGCCCACGATCAAGGCCGCGATGGTGATACCGGCGTTCAGGGACTGCGCCGACGCGGGGATGAAGTCCGTGCCTCCAACGTCATAGTACCGGCGCGGCACGCCCAAAAAGCCCAGGTAATGCATCGGCAGGTAGATGGCATACGTGCCGAGGAAGGTGGCCCAGAAGTGGAATTTGCCCATGCCATCGTCCAGCATGCGGCCGGTGATCTTGGGGTACCAGTGATAGATCGCCCCGAACACCACCATGATCGGCGCCACCGCCATCACCATATGGAAGTGGGCGACCACGAACATGGTGTCCGACAGCGGTACCGCCACGGTCACGTTGCCGAGGAACAGGCCCGTCAAGCCGCCGTGTATGAACGCGAAGATGAACCCGATGGCAAACAGCATCGGCACGGTGAGCTGGATGTTACCGTGCCACAGCGTCAGCACCCAGTTGTAGACCTTGAGGGCCGTGGGGATCGCAATGATCAGCGTGGTGGTGGCGAAAAAGAAGCCGAAGTACGGGTTCATGCCGCTGACGTACATGTGGTGCGCCCACACCACGAAACTGAGCCCGCCGATGGCCACTATCGCCCACACCATCATGCGATAGCCGAAGATGTTTTTTCTCGCATGGACACTGAGCAAGTCGGAGACGATGCCGAAGGCCGGCAGGGCGACGATGTAGACCTCGGGATGACCGAAAAACCAGAACAGGTGCTGAAACAACAACGGGCTGCCTCCCGTGTGTTCACCCTGTTGTCCCATGGAAACGATGGCGGGCATGAAAAAACTCGTGCCCAGCAGCAGGTCGAACAACATCATGATGGCGCTGACGAACAAGGCGGGAAAGGCCAGCAGCGCCAGAACGGTGGCCATGAAAATGCCCCAAATCGTCAAGGGCATCCGCATCAGCGTCATGCCGCGTGTGCGCGCCTGCAACACCGTCACCACATAGTTCAAACCCCCCATGGTGAAACCGATGATGAAGAACGCCAGGGAAACGAGCATCAGGATGATTCCCCAGGTCGCCCCCGGCGTGCCCTGGAGGATCGCCTGGGGTGGGTACAGCGTCCAGCCGGCCCCCGTGGGCCCGCCTGGCACGAAGAAACTCGCCACCAGCAACAACACGGCAGTTAGATAGACCCAGTAACTCACCATGTTGACATAGGGGAAAACCATATCGCGGGCGCCGACCATCAGCGGGATCAGGTAATTGCCAAAGCCCCCCAGAAACAATGCGGTCAGCAGGTAGATGACCATGATCATGCCGTGCTGGGTGACAAACTGAAGGTAGTTGCTCGGGTCGATGAAAGAAAAGCTGTTCGGAAAACCCAGCTGCAGCCGCATCAACCACGACATCACCAGCGCCACCAGGCCGATGCCGATCGCGGTGACCGCGTACTGGATGGCGATGACCTTGGCGTCCTGGCTCCAGACGTACTTCCCCACCCAGGTTTTCGGATGGTAAAGCTCCATCTCCTCGACTTCGGCAGGTGGGGCGAAAACCGATGCGTCATGCGCAACGTAAGCCATCAATATCTCCTGTTTGCTATCCGGGCCGGCCAGTCATCGCAAGCCATTGATGTAGGCAACGAGGTCATTGATCGCCCGGTCGTCGACCAGAGTTTCGGCCATCAATGCCATCTGGGGGCCGAACATGTCTTTCGGATGGGCGCCGCGAACACCCTGTTTGAAATTTTTCATTTGAGTGACCAGATACCAATCGCTCATACCCTTCAGCCCGGGGGCATTCATCGCCTGTACGCCCTGCCCGCCGGGCCCGTGACAGTTTCCACAGGTCGTGACATAAAGCCTTTGACCATTGTTCGCGCTGCCCTTCACCGTGGCCGGGGCAGGATTGTCCGGCAGCGTCTTGATATAAGCGCTGACGTTGTCGATGGCGGTGTCATCACTCAGCGTCGCCGCCATCGGCGCCATCATTTTCCCGAAAACATCCTTGTCGTGTGTGCCCCGGGCGCCTTGCTTGTAATTCTTCAATTGCCGTTGCAGGTACCAATCGCCTAGCCCGCTCAATTTTGGCGCATGCAACGCAGGATTCCCCTCGGCTTGCACGCCATGACAGGCAGCACACACTGCATAGAGTGGTTTGCCTGCGGCAGCATCGCCGGTTGCCCGCGCCGAGACTTGCGCGAACGTCGGATGGCCGCCCAACCACGCCTGAAACGCGGGCTCTTCTTCCACCACGACTTTGCCGCGCATGACGTAGTGCCCGACGCCGCACAATTCATTGCACAGGATGTCGAATTTCCCGGTTCGACTGGGGGTGATCCAGAAATAGGTGACCAGGCCCGGCACCAGATCCATCTTGGCCCGGAACTGCGGTACCGCGAAGTTGTGCAGGACGTCTACGGAGCGCAGCAGCAGCTTGACCGGCTTGCCGACGGGGATATGCAGCTCCGAGCCCGGTATCAGGACGTCATCCTGTCCGTTGGGATCGTCCGGATTCACGCCAAACGGGTTCTTGTCGCTGATGTACTTGGCATCGACGGTACCCAGCTTGCCGTCATTGCCAGGAAAGCGATAGCTGAACGACCATTGCTTGCCCACCACCTCGAGCACCGCCGCGTCCGTCGGCACTTCGACGAAATTCGCCCACACAAACAGGCCGGGGGCCAACATGCCGGCGACGCCCACTGCGGTCAATCCGATCAGCCACCACTCCAGCTTCTTGTTCTCGGGTTCGTAGGCGGCACGTCTTTCCTTGCGGTAACGAAAGCGGATCACGCAATAGGCCATGAACAAATTGACGGCGACGAAGACCGCCCCCGTGATCCAGAACGTGATGCTGATGGTGTCGTCGATCGCGCCCCAATTGGAGGCGATCGGCGTGAAATACCACGGGCTCAGGAACTGAAACAGCACGGAGCCGACGACCAACAATATCACTACGATTGCGATAACCATGGACGGATTCAGCCCCCAAACACTATTTCATTGACCGGCACGGGTGAAGCGCTGCACGTCGCTTACCCTGGAACAATGATAGCAAATTCATACACCAGGTAGTGGTCGAGCAGCAGCGCCGTGAACAACAGCGCGAGATAGACAATCGAAAAACGGAACGCGCGCTGCGCGAGACGGTCGCTGTAGTGCGCGTACAACGCGATCGCGTAGCCGATGAAAATCGCGCCAAGCGCGCAGGCCGCGGCAAGATACAGCCAGCCGCTCATGCGGATCGCGAACGGCAGCAGCGACACGCCGAACAGGATCAGCGTGTAGAGCAGCACCTGCAGTTGCGTGTAGCGCCTGCCATGCGTGACCGGCAGCATCGGCAGGCCCGCCTTCGCGTACTCCTCGGTCCGGTACAGCGCCAGCGCCCAGAAATGCGGCGGCGTCCAGGCGTAGATGATCAGGAACAGCAGCAGCGCCTCGGTCGTCACCTCGCCCGTCACCGCCGCCCAGCCGAGCACGGGCGGCATCGCGCCCGAAGCGCCGCCGATGACGATGTTCTGCGGGGTCATCGGTTTCAGGATCACCGTATAGACGATTGCATAGCCGACGAAGGTAGCCAGCGTGAGCCACATCGTGAGCGGGTTGACGAAACGCAGCAGCAGCCAGAGGCCGAGGCCGCCCAACATGCCGGCGAACACCAGGGTCTGCAGCGACGACAGTTCGCCGCGCGGCAAAGGCCGTGCACGCGTGCGCTGCATGACCGCGTCGATCTTCTGCTCGACCAGGCAATTCACCGCAGCCGCGGCGCCCGCCACCGCGGCGATTCCCAGCGTCGCAACGAGCAGGACCTGCAGCGGTACCATGCCGGGGGTGGCGAGGAACATGCCGATCACGGCAGTGAAAACGATCAACGACACCACCCGCGGCTTGGTCAGCGCGTAGAACGCCCTCACGCCCCGCATCAGGGAGCGGGGTTGCGCGGCGTTATGACTCGGGTGCAGCCCGACGGACATGGTGGCCTCAGCGCACCGCGTCGGCGGCGGTGATCAGCACGCGCACCTTCGCGCCGACCGACACCACCATCGAGGAGTCCATCTGAGCGATCACGGTCTTGGTAACGGGCCAGGCGATGATCACCAGGATGATCAGCGGGACTGCCGTCCAGGCGATCTCCACACCGAGATGCCGGTGAAAATTCGCCGCCTCGCGGCCAACCGACTTGCGGTGCGCGTAGCAGGACCAGAACATGAAGCCGAACACGGCCACGAACAGCACGAGGACCAGCACCATGACCGCCCCGTGCAGCCAATGGATGTCCGACGCCAATGTCGCGGCGGCCGGCTGCAGGTTCCACTCCGCGGCCCCGGCCAACCCGCAAAGCGCGAACCCAAGGACGCCGGTTACCAGCTTGCTTTGCATCAATGCCCTTCCCCTCGATCAGCTATGCAAGCTTTTCCCGCGCGGTCACGAATTTGCTCGACTTGCATAGCGAAAAATTGCGGCGAAACATTAACATAATTCGGTCTAGCGCGGCATCCTGTCGAACTGCACGATGCTGCGCCCGTCCGCGCTGCGCCGCGGCGTTCCCTTCCAGGCGTGTCCATAGACCACTTCGAAGGTGGCGCGAACTCCGGCACGCGCGAGCGACGCATGCAGGCCCTTGCCTGCGAGACCGCGCGGCCGATCCGCGCGCGCACTGGTCTGACCGCTGGCGCGCAGGTCCGCCAGCAGAGCCGGGACGTCCCGATACTCGAGCGTGAGGGTCTCTGTGTCCATCACCGGCGCGGAGAAGCCCGCTGCCACCAGCCAGTCGCCGAGGTCGTGCATGTCGGCGAACCGGTGCACGCGGGTATCTCCTGCCGCGGCGCGCAGCTCCTTGAGCGTGTCCGGGCCCAGCGTGCTGAACATCAGCAGCCCCTCGGGAGCAAGCACTCGCCGAAACTCGGCCAGCGCAGCGCCCGGCTCGTCGATCCAGTGCAACGCCATGTTCGACCACAGCAGCTGCACGCTGCTTGCGGCGAACGGCAGCCGGCCGAGCGAGGCACACACGGCCAGCGGCCTGCGCGCCCCGCGCTGCCTGGCGAGCCAGCCGACGGCGCGCGCCTGCTGCAGCATCGGCAGGGAAAAATCGACCGCGAGGACTTGCGCGCCCGGGTAGCGCTTGCCGAGCGCCGCCGACTGCGGCGCCGGGCCGGATCCCGCGTCGAGGATGCGGGCCGGCGAGACACGCACGTAGTCCAGCCGCTCAAGCATGCGCACACCGACCTCAGTTTCGAGGCGTGCGGCCGCGAGGTAGGTCGCCGCGGCCCGGTCGAAGCGGCGCCGCGCGGCGCGCGCGTCGATCTCAGCCACGCGCGCGCAGCACGCCCTCGACCGCCGCCGCCGCGGCGAGCACCCGGTGGTCCGACATCGCCACGCCGAACACGGAGAGCCCCACCGGCGCGGACCCCGGCGCGTGGCAGGGCAGCGTCAGCGCGCAGCCGTCGAGAAAGTTGACGACGCCGACGTTGCGCAGAATGCGGAAATTCCAGCGGAAGTAGTCTTCGTCGCTCGCGTCCACCGCCGCGATCGGCGGCGCGATGGTCGGCGTGGTCGGCATCAGCATCGCGTCATAGGGCGCGGCCAGGGCCTCCACGTTGCGCATGTACTCGGCGCGCAGCAGGCCGAGATCGACGTAGTCGGCGGCGCCGATCTCTTTGCCGAACAGCACGCGCTTGGCGATGCGCGGGTCGTATTCGGCCAGTCGCGCCTGCCATCGGCGATGGATGGCATAGGCCTCGGCGCCGGGGAAGCCACCGTGTTTGAAATACTCGGCCTGGCGATCGAACTCCGGCACCGGCAACTCGGTGATCACGGCGCCCGCCGCGGCGAGCCTTGCCAGCGCCGCTCCGAAGGCTGCCGCGACTTCGGCGTCGAGGTCCTCGATCAGGGAGCCGCGCGGCAGCAGCAGCCGCAAGCCCTTCACCGGCAGCGGCTCGAACGCGCGCCGCGGCTCCGCCGCGAGGATCTCGTCATAGGCCGCGCAGCAGGCCACCGAATTGGCGAGCGGACCGACCGTATCCAGGGTGTAGGACAGCGGGAAGGCGCCCTCGCGCGGCACGCGCCGCTGCGTAGGCTTCCAGCCGGTGACGCCGCACAGCGCTGCCGGCTGGCGGATCGAACCGCGCGTGTCGCTGCCGAGCGCCATCGCGCACATGCCATCGGCCTGCGCCACCGCCGCGCCGGAGGACGAGCCGCCGGGCACGCGGCCGGTCTTGCGGTCCCACGGGTTCTTCGGCGTGCCGTAGTGCGGATTGAGCCCGGTGGTGCCGAAAGCGAATTCCACCATGTTGGTGCGGCCGACGATCACCGCGCCCGCCGCGCGCAGCCGCGCCACCGCCGGTGCATCCGCCGCCGCAGGCGCCGCGTTCGCCAGCAGCTTCGAGCCGGCACGCGTCACATCGCCGCCCACATCGAACAGATCCTTGACCGAGATCGGCAGACCTTCCACCGCCGAGCGCACCACGCCTGAGCGCCGCAGCCGGTCCGAATGCTCGGCCTCCGCGCGCGCCTGCTCGGCATACACTTTCAGAAAGGCGCGCTTGCCCTCCCCCGCCGGATCGGCGATGCGCGAGAGCGCCTGCTCCACCAGTTGGCGGCTGGTGGTTTTTCCCTCGGCGAGCTCGCCACGGAGCTGCGCGACCGTCCACATGAAAGCAGTCTAGCGCACAATATTCGCGATGCTCGGCAAGCTCGCGCGGCGCTTTGCGACCCTGGCCTTCGGCGGCAGCTGCTTCCTGTGCCGCGGCGCGGCCGGGGGCGTGCTTTGCGCCGCGTGCGACGCCGACCTGCCGCGCCTGTCGGGACCCGCCTGCCCGCGCTGCGCGCTCGCCACGCAGGACGGAGCGCTGTGCGGACGCTGCCTTGCCCATCCCCCCGCCTACGATGAAACGGTGGCTGCCCTCGCCTATGCTTTCCCGGCCGACGTGCTGGTGCGCGCGCTGAAATTCCACAGCGAGCTGGCGCTCGCACCGTTGCTCGGCCAGCTGCTGGCGGCCCGGCTGCCCCGCGGCGTGCGGGTGGATTTCCTGCTGCCGGTGCCGCTGTCGGCAGCACGGCTGCGCGTGCGCGGCTTCAACCAGGCGTTGGAGATCGCGCGCCACGTAGCGGCGACCACCGGCTGCGTGCTCGCACCGCAGCTCGCCGAGCGCAGCCGCGACACATCGCCGCAGATCGACCTGCCGCTCACCGAGCGGGGAAGAAACGTGCGCGGCGCATTCCGCTGCATGCGCGACCTGGCAGGCGCCGATATCGCGCTGCTGGATGACGTGATGACCACGGGCGCGACGCTGCACGAACTCGCCGCGACCCTCAAGCGAGCGGGCGCCGCCCGCGTGGTGAACTGGGTAGTGGCGCGCACGCCGCCGCCGGCCCATGCTTGACGTCGTGCTCTACCGGCCGGAGATCCCGCCCAACACCGGCAACGTGATTCGGCTTGCCGCCAACACGGGCGCGCGGCTGCACCTCGTGCAGCCGCTCGGCTTCTCGCTCGATGACCGTCAGCTCAAGCGCGCGGGGCTGGATTACCACGAGCTGGCGAACGTGACCGTGCATTCCGACTGGCGGGCATGCGCTGCGACGTTTTCAGGCAGACGCATGTTCGCCTGCTCGACGCGCGCTCGCGCGTCTGTGTTCGAACAGCGCTTCGCTCTGGATGACGTCTTCGTGTTCGGCTCGGAGACGCGCGGCTTGCCCGAGGACATCCTCGAAGAATTCCCTGCGCAACGCCGACTTAGACTGCCGATGCGCGCCGGCAACCGCAGCCTGAACCTCTCCAACGCGGTGGCGGTGACCGTCTACGAAGCCTGGCGCCAGCTCGGCTTCCCGGGCGCCGGAGCGTAAGACTTCGTCTCACCGAGCCGCTGAAGTTCTAAGTTTCCTCGCGTCGATCCGGCTTGCCAGGTTCACCAGCCGCTGCGCACGCTCGACCACCGGCACGTCGATCATCTTGCCGTCCACTTCGATCGAACCCCGCCCTTCGGCCTGGGCCTTGGCGTAAGCCGCAATGACGCGCCGGGCGCTTGCCAATTCCGCTTCCGTCGGGCTGAAGCCTTCGTTCAGCAGCGGCACGATGTCGGGGTGAATGCAGGAGGCGCCCTGGAAACCGAATCGCCGCGAACGCCGGATCGTCTGCCGATACGCATCCAGGTCTTTGTAATCGGCGACCGTGCCGATCGTGCCGAACGGGGAGATCCCGGCCGAGCAGGCGGCGAGCACCGCCTGCTGCATCGGATAGAGCAGGACCTCCGGGTCGGGCTGCGAACCGGTGGAGAGCGCGAAATCCTCCGCGCCCAGATTGAGGCCCACGTTGCGCGGATGCGCCGCGGCGATCTCCCAGATGCGGGGGAAGGCCGCTGCGGTTTCCATCATGACGATAAACCGGGTGTGGCCGCGCGCCATGCCACGCCTTGCCTCCACCTCGTCCACCAGCTCGGCGAGCAGGCGAACATGGCTGGCGCTGTCGATCTTCGGCAACAGCAGCGCTGCAACGCGAGGCGAGACGACCGCCTCGATATCCCGCACCGCGAGGTCGAGCGGGCGGTTGATGCGGACCAGGATTTCCGCGCCGCCCCTGCCGCAAACAGCGGCGGCGGCCTCGACCATGCCTCGCGCCGCGGCCTTGTCCGCGGGTGCAATGCTGTCTTCCAGATCGAGGATGATGCCGTCCGCGCCGCGCAGCTGCGCCTTGTCGACGTACTTCGGCACGTTGACCGGCACGAACAACATCGAGCGCCAGACCGGCGCTTCACTCTGGTTCTGGTCCACCGAAACGCCTCCCCCTGATCAGATGACGCCGCGCTCGCGCAGCGAAGCCAGCCGCGCGCCGGCGTAGCCGATGCGGCCGTAGATCTCGTCATTGTGCGCCCCGATCGCGGGCGCGGGGCTGCGCAGCACGCCTGGCGTGCGGCTCAGCCGCGGCACGACCTCGTGCATCGGCACCTCGCCCATCTCCTCGTCGGGCACGTCGACGACGATTCCGCGCTCCTGCACATGGGGATCCTCGAGGAACTGTCCGATGTCGTAGACGGGCGCCGCGGTGACTCCCGCCGCATCGAAGAACGCCATGTTCTCGGCGAGCGTTTTTCGGGCGATCCACTGTCCGACGATCGCATCGACCTCGGTCCGCCGCTGCACTCTCGCGGCGTTGGTGTTGAAGTTCGGGTCACGGTTGAGCTCGTCGCGGCCGATCGCCCGGAACAGCCGCTCGGTCATCGCCTGCGTGGACGCCGAGAACGCGATCCAGCCACCGTCATTCGTCGCGTAGACATTGCGCGGCGACGTGGAATCCGAGGCGCTACCAGCGCGCGGGCGGATTCTGCCGCTCAGCCGGTGAATCGCCGCTTCCGGTCCCAGGATGGAAAAAATCGATTCGAGCAGGCTCAGATCCACGACCTGGCCCGCGCCGCCATTGACCTCGGTCTCGCGCACGGCGATCACGGTGGCCATCGCGCCGTACAGACCAGCGATCATGTCCGCGAGCGCGAGCGGCGGCAGCACCGGCTCGCGGTCGGCGAAGCCGTTGCGCGAGGCGAAACCGGACATCGCCTCGACCAGAGTACCGAAGCCGGGGCGGCGGCGGTACGGACCGGTCTGGCCGAAGCCCGAAACGCGCACCAGCACGAGCTTCGGATTGCGCGAGAGCAGCTGATCCGGGCCGGCACCCAGCCGCTCCAGGGTCTGGAAGCGGAAGCTCTCCACCAGGACCTCGAAATGCGCGGCCAGATCGAGAATGATCTGCACGGCTTCCGGCGCCTTCAGGTCGAGCGTGATGCTCTTCTTGTTCCTGGCGTACACCTTCCAGTGCACGCTGCGGCCCTGTTCGCGCCAGTCGCGCAGCGTGTCGCCGCGCCCGGGCGCTTCCACCTTGACGACCTCGGCGCCAAAATCGGCCAGCTGCAGGCTGAGCATGTTGCCCGCCACCAGGCGCGAGAAATCCAGCACCCGCACGCCATGCAGCGGCCCTTCGCGGCCGGGATCGAACTGCGCTTTCGGCAGCGACATGCGACTAGGGACGGCGCGACACCGCCAGGAGCGCGCGCACGACGGGTACCGCCACCGCGACAAGGGCAGCCACGGTGAGCACCGCGGAGATCGGCCGCAGAAAGAAGATTCCCAGCCCGGCATCCGAGATGATCAGCGACTGGCGCAGCGCGCGTTCCGCCATCGGCCCCAACACTAAGGCGAGCACCAGGGCAGCAGGCGAATAGCCGAGTTTCTTCATCGCGTAACCGAGCACTCCGAATACCAGCATCTGCCCGACGTCCCAGATGTTGTTCTTGAGCGAATAGGCCCCGGTGATGCAGAAGACGATGATCAGCGGCATGAGAATGGTGTAAGGCACCCGCAGCGCCCGCACAAATAACGGGATGAAAGCAGTGCTGAGAACGAGCAGCATGACGTTGGCGATGTACTGCGAGGCGATCAACCCCCAGACGAACTCGGGGTTTTTCTCGAACAGCATCGGTCCCGGACGCAGCCCCCACATCATCAGGCCGCCGAGCATGATGGCCGTGGTTGCCGAACCCGGGATGCCCAGCGTCAGCATCGGCACCATGGCTCCCGTCGCTGCGGCGTTGTTCGCCGACTCGGGCCCGGCCACGCCTTCGATCGCGCCTTTGCCGAACTCCTGAGGGTGCTTCGAGGCTTTCTTTTCGACCGTGTAGGAGAGGAATGACGCAACGGTCGGGCCTGCGCCCGGCAGCAAGCCGACCGAAAAGCCGAGCACCGTGCCGCGCACGATGGCCCAGCGGCTGCGCACCCAGTCCGTGGCGCTTGGCATCACGTCCCGGAGGCCGTAGCGCCCCTGCAGGATGGTGTTGCCCTTCGCCATTTCCGCGCCCGCCAGCACTTCCCCGAGACCGAACAAGCCGATGGCCACCGGCAGGAAGTCCATTCCGTCCATCATCTCGGGGATACCGAAGGCGTAGCGCGCGTCCCCGGAGATGATGTCGAAGCCGACCATGGCGAGCATCAGCCCCAGCACCATGCTGATGTAGCCCTTCAACGCATCGTCCCCCGTGAGCAGGGTGACCGTCGTCAAGCCGAGCAGCATGAGGGCAAAGGTCTCGGGCGGACCGAAGGCAAGCGACCAGCGCGCGAGCGCCGGCGACACGAGCATCAGCAGGACCACACCGATGGTGCCGGCGATGAATGAGCCGATCGCGGCGATGCCCAGGGCCGGTCCCGCGCGTCCCTGCAGCGCCATCTGGTGGCCATCGAGGCAGGTGACGACCGAGGCCGATTCCCCCGGCGTGTTGATCAGCACCGAGGTGATGGTCCCGCCGTACATCGTGCCTGCGTAGAGGGCAGCCAGCATGATGATGCCGGAGGTGGGCTCCATGCCGAAGGTGAGTGGCAGCAGCAGTGCGACTCCCGACGGCGGTCCGATGCCCGGCAGGGCACCGATCAGGATGCCCACGATCACGCCGACCGTCGCCATGAGCAGGTTGAACGGCGTCAGCGCAACCGAAAAGCCCATCGCGAGGTTGGCGACGAAGTCCATCGGCGCGGCCTCAGATGCCGAAAAGGCTGACGGGAAAGGGCACCCGCAGCCAATAGGTGAACACCAGGTAGATGAGCCCGGCCGTTGCCGCCGCCACCGACAGCGTGAGCGGCCATGGGTTCCGATCGAGAACTCGCATCAGGACAATCAGGAACAGCGCCGTGCCGAGGATCATGCCGACATATTTCAGGAGCGCGACAAAGGCAGCCGTGACCACCAGCACCAGGGTCAGCCGCCTGAGCCCTTCGCCGCGCGGCAGCCATGCAGCGCCGGGATCGCGCGAGCGCACGGCGCCCACCAGCAACCACCCGGCGAGCACGGCCATGATGACGCCCAGCCAGAACGGCAGGAACGCCGATCCCGGGCCACCCGGTCCCGAGTAGGTGTAGTACTTGAGCGCGCCCGCGGAGAATGCGACGCCGGATACGAGCAGCACCGCCCCGGCGATCCGGTCAGCAAGCCGCACGGCGCGCAGCCCTGACGCCTATTTCTTGAGCGCGCCGAGGGCGCCGAGGGCGCTTTCGTACTTGCCGGTGAGACCATCAAGGTACTTGTTGGCTTCCTCCCCCACCCAAGCGGTCGGCGTCAGCAGGTTGCGCTTGATATACAGCTCCTGCCACTTCTTGGTCGCCGTCACCTTTCTGAGCGCGTCCTGCCACCACGCCACGGCCTCGGGTGCCATATCGGCCGGCCCCACCACCCCGCGCATCTGCTCCCAGTAGAATTCGTAACCCTTTTCGACAAAGGTCGGTACCTCGGGTGCATCGGGCATGCGCCTGCGCGCGGCGACCGCCAGGTTGGTCGCCTTCTTCGCCTCGATCTGGGCCACGATCTCGTTCGGGTTCATGACTCCGGCATCGATGTGGCCGCCCATCAGAGCCGCCGTCACTTCGCCGCCCGAATTGAAGGGCACGTACTTCACCTTGATCTTCGCCGCCTGCTCGAAGAGATGGGTGAAGATGTGATCCTCGGTATTGGTGGCCGTGCCGCCCACCGTGAGCTGCCCGGGCTTGGCGCGCGCCGCGTTCACGAAGTCGTCGATCGTCTTAAACGGGGATTCGCTCCGCACCGAGAGCATGAGCTCGTCGATGGCGACGATCATCAGGATCGTCATCACGTCGCGATGATTCCCCGGCAGCCGCCCTTCGATCTTGCCCGAAACGATCATCGGGGTGGCGCCGGCCACCACGTGGGAATCGCCCTTCTTGTTGATCAGGTACATGAAGCCGACGGCACCGCTTCCCCCGGCTCGATTGTTCACGTTGAGCGGCATCGGCGACCATTTATTCTCGTCCATGATCCCGGTAATCATGCGCATCAGATTGTCGGTGCCGCCCCCGGGGGCGTAAGGCACCACCACTTCGACCGTCTTCGATGGGTACTTCGCCTGAGCGAGCGCGTCGCCGGCGGATGTAAGCAGCAACGCGATTGACGCAGCAAGCAAGCGCAGCGTGGTCATCTGGATATCCCTCCTCAGTTGGTCGGATGATACGATCATCACCGATCCCCCTACAAGGAGCCTTCGTTCCCGTGGAAAGCACCGCTCCGGCCAGCGACCACGTGCTGGTCACGCGCGACGGTCCCATCGTCACCGTCACCTTCAACCGCCCCGAGGCGCGCAACGCGATGACCTGGGGCATGTACCAGCGGCTCTACGAGGCCTGCGAGGAGGTCGACGCCGACGACGCGGTCCGCGTGCTGGTGCTCAAGGGCGCCGGGGGGAAGGCCTTCGTCGCGGGCACGGACATCAGCCAGTTCACCCAGTTCAAGGGTGCCGAGGACGGCCTCAAGTACGAGCGCGACGGCGACCAGCGCTCGGGCCGCATCGCGCGCGTCAAGAAACCCGTCATCGCGCAGCTCGAGGGTGTCGCCGTCGGTGGCGGCTTCGGCATCGCTGCCGGCGCCGACATCCGCATCGGCACGCCCGACGCGCGCTTCGGCGTGCCAATCGCCCGCACGCTCGGCAACTGCCTGTCGATGAAGAACTACGCGACCTTCATGGATCTCATCGGCCCGTCGCGCCTGAAGGAGATGATCTTCACCGGGCGGCTACTCAGCGCCGAGGAGGCGCTCGCCGCCGGCTTCCTCCACCAGGTCGTCCCTGCCGGGGAGATCGAGGCCAAGGTGAAGGAAATCGCCGACAAGGTCGCCTCGCACGCACCCATCACGCTCTGGGTCACCAAGGAAGCGGTGCGCCGCATCCGGGAATCCCGCCCCCTGCCCGACGGCGACGACCTGATCGCCACGACCTACGGCAGCGCCGATTTCCGCGAGGGCGTGCGCGCATTCGTGGAGAAGCGCCCGCCGCGCTGGACCGGTAAGTAGCGAGTCGGCACCCCCGGCGCAACCTCGATCTTCACGCGACACGGAGTATTATTCGAAGATGCCGGCGGTGGCGACCATGGACATTCGCAAGATCGTGCATTCCGACCCCGGGATTCTCGGCGGCGTGCCGGTGTTCGTTGGCACCAGGGTGCCCGTCAAGACGCTGTACGACTACCTCGAAGCGGGCGATTCGCTGGATGAGTTTCTGGACGACTTTCCCGCCGTTGCCCGCGAGCAAGCAATCGCTGCGCTAGAGCTGGGACGGGGCATGACCGAGGCGCATGCGGCTTCTGCTTGACGCGCGCACCAACCGTCTGAAGGAACTGCGCCCGCTCGCGCCGGCTGCAATCAGGGCGCTTGCGGTCATCCGGCCCGGAGAACTCGAACGCGTCGGCGGCTGAGGCCGCGCACGCAACCAACCGTTGCAGACCCCCACAGGTCGCTTATCCCTCTGCCTTCGAATCCCGATTGAGCAGAAGTTCCACCGCCTGCGGCGGTGCAATCCGCCCTGCCAATACCTCGACCACGGTTTCGGTGATCGGCATTTCGACGCCGTTGCGGGCAGCCAGTTTCGCGACTTCCGTCGCCGAGCGCACGCCCTCGGCGACGTGCCCCAGCCCGGCGAGAATCTCGCCCAGGGCACGCCCGCGCGCCAGTTCCTGTCCGACGCGGCGGTTGCGCGACAGGTCGCCAGTGGCGGTGAGGATCAGGTCGCCGGCGCCGGCCAGCCCCATGAAGGTCTGCGCCTTCCCGCCGAGCGCAATTCCCAGCCGCGTGATCTCTGCCAGGCCGCGCGTGATCAGCGCGGCGCGCGCGTTCTGCCCGAGGCCGAGCCCGTCGGCTATGCCGACCGCGATCGCCATGACGTTTTTTACCGCGCCGCCGATCTCCACCCCGGCGAGGTCGTCGCTGTAATACACACGCATCCGCCCGCCGTGCAGCGCCTCGGCGGTGGCGCGTGCGAACGCGGCGCTGCTCGAAGCGAGCGTCAACGCGCAAGGCAGGCCGCGTGCGACCTCGAGTGCGAATGAGGGCCCGGACAACGCGCCGCAGGCCGTGTCCGCGCCGCGCGACTCGGCGACCACCTGGTGCGGCAGCAGACCGCTGCCGCCCTCGAAGCCCTTGCACAACCAGATCAGCGGCGCTCCCTGCCCCACCTTCGCAGACACCTCGCGCAGGCCGGCGACCGGGGTAGCGGCAATGTACAGTTCGGGCGCCTCAGGCCAGCGACTGGTGACCGCCAGCGGCTCGGGCAGTTCGATCTCGGGGAGGTATTTGCGGTTGCGCCGCTCGCGTGCAATGAGCTCGGCCTGCGCCGCATCGCGCGCCCATAGCGTCACCGCGTGGCGCGCGCTCAACACTGCCGCCAGCGCCGTGCCCCAGGCGCCCGCGCCGAGCACCGCGATGCGTTTCACGCCCCCCAGGCGAAGCTGGCGCGCATATAGCCGTTGGCGCCATCGGGATGGCGCACTCGCAGCCAACCGCCGGGCGCGGTGCCGAGCAGCTCGAGCGCCACGTTTTGCACTGCGGTGAAAACCAGCGGCGCCTCGTTTTCCGGCCGCGCCCGCACGTCGGCGGCAGGCGCGTTGACCACCACCATGCGCTGGTGGGTAAGCAGCTTGCGCTCGATCCACGACAGCGCGCCGGCGTGGTCGCGCACCTTGACCCAGGCTTCGAGGTTGACGATCACCTCGAGCGGATAGTGGCGCGACACGACGAACAGGGGTTTCGCCTCGCGCGAGGGCGCGTCGTAGAGCACTGCGGCGTTTTCGCCGACGCTGAGGAATTCCGCCGCCTGCGCGGCGGTGCCGGCGGCGAGCAGCAGGGCAGCGGCAAGCGAACGCACGGCTTCAGCTCGCCAGCTCGATGCGCGGACCCGCTTCGGCCAGCTGCTGCTTGCGCTGCGCATACAGGGCCTCGAAGGACACCGGCGCGAGCAGCACCGGGGGGAAGCCGCCGCGGGTGATGAGATCCGAAATCGTCTCGCGCGCATAGGGGTACAGGATCGTCGGGCAGGCCACGGCAAGCAGCGGCTCGAGGTCCCCCGGCGGTACGCCGCGCACCGAGAAAATGCCGGCCTGCGAGGCTTCGGCGAGAAACTGGGTCTTGTCACCTGCCCTGGCAGTCACCGTGACGGTCACCACGACCTCATACAATCCCTCGGCGAACTGTGCAGATTCGTTGCGCACCTGGATCTCGAGCGCGGGCCCCTTCGCTTCGAGGAACACCTGCGGCGCACCCGGAATTTCCAGCGACACGTCCTTGACGTAGATCTTCTCGATCTGGAAGCTCGGCTGCTGCTCTTCGGCCATGGTGGGTGGGTCCTAAGTCCCTTCGCTCTCGATCATTTTTCCACCGGCAGGCCGGCCTGCTGCCAGGCGCCGTAGCCGCCGGCGAGGTTGGACACCTTGGCGAATCCGCGGGCCTTGAGTACCCCGAGCGCGCGGGTGGCACGGCTGCCGCTGTCGCAATGCACGATGACCGGCTTGGCCTGGTACTTGTCCAGCTCCGCGACGCGCCGCTCGAGGTCGGCCAGCGGCAGGTTCTTCGCCCCGAGGATGTGGCCCTTGGCGTACTCGGCGGCGTCGCGCACGTCGACCAGCAACGCGTCTTCGCGGTTGATCAACTGTGTCGCCTGCAGCGTGGTGACCCAGGGCCCGCCGGCGGTCCGCCGCACGAACGGCCAGATCAGCATCGCGCCCGAGGCGAACGCCACGCCGATCAGCAGCAGGTTGTTTTGGATGAAGTCCATCTGGAGCGCGACATTATAATTCACCGCATGCACCGCATCGTGTTCCTGCGGCACGGCGAGTCGGCCTGGAACCGCGAGAACCGCTTTACTGGCTGGACCGACGTGGACCTTACCGCCACCGGCGTCGAAGAGGCGCGCGCTGCCGGCAGGCTGCTCGATGCGCAGGGATTTGCCTTTGACCTCGCCTGCACCTCGGTGCTCAAGCGGGCCGTTCGCACGCTGTGGCTGGTGCTGGAGGAAATGGACCGCGTGTGGCTGCCGGTGGACAAGAGCTGGCGCCTGAACGAGCGGCACTACGGCGCACTGCAGGGCTTGAACAAGTCCGAGATGGCCGCCAGGTTCGGCGAGGCGCAGGTGCTCGCCTGGCGCCGCAGCTACGATACGCCGCCGCCGCCGCTCGAGGCGGGGGACGCGCGCGATGCTGCTGCCGATCCGCGCTACGCGCAGCTCACGCGCTCCGACATCCCGCTCACGGAGTGCCTCAAGGACACGGTAGCGCGTGTCCTGCCCTACTGGACGAACGTGATCGCGCCGGCCGTGCGCGCCGGCCGCAGCGTGCTGGTCGCCGCGCACGGCAACTCGCTGCGCGCGCTGGTGAAGCACCTGGACGGCGTGTCCGACACCGACATCGTCAGCTTGAACATCCCCACCGGCGTGCCGCTGCTGTACGAACTGGACGCGCAACTACGCCCGCTCGGCCACCGCTACCTCGGCGACGCCGACGAGGTGGCGCGGCGGGTCGCCGTCGTGTCCGCGCAGGGCAAGGCCAAAACCTGATCCGCTCGCTGCTCGTCGCCTTCGCCCTCGCCGCGAGTGCCGCTGCGCAGGCAAGCCGCGAGGCGGACCTGAGCGCGCTGCGCGCGCGCATCGAGGCGCTGCAGTCCGGGCTCGACGCGCAGGAAGCCAATCGGCGCGAGGCGCGCGATGCGCTGCGCGACTCGGAGCGCGCCATCTCGGACGCCAACCGCGCGCTGCGCCACCTGGAGGCCGAGGGCCGCGCGGCACAGGCGGAGCTGGCGCGCCTGGCGGTCAGGCAGAAATCGCTCGAGACGAGCGTAGCGGGCCAGCAGGCCGCGCTTGGCCGGGTGCTCGCGGCGCGCTACGCCGCCGGCGGCGTGCACGGGGCGGATGCGATCCAGGTCGCGCTGTCAGGGGAGAACACGTCGGACGTGGCGCGCAAACTCTATTACCTCGCCGAGCTGTCGCGTGCTACCGCGCAGCTGCTGCGCGAGCTGCGCGCGGGCCTCGCGGATGCGGCGCAGGTGCGCCGCGCCGCGGAAGAGCGACGCAGGCGCGTGGAGGCCATCGAGGGGCAGCGCCGAGCCGACCGCGACAAGATCCTGGTCGAGCGACGCGAGCGGCGCCGCGTGCTGGACCGCGTCTCGGTCGAGATCCGCCAGACGCGCCGGCAGGTGCAGACGCTGCTGGCCGACGAGCGGCGCCTGGCGCGGCTGGTCGAGGAGATCGGGCGCGTGCTCAAGGCGCGGCCGGGAGCGGGCTATGCGCGCGTCGAGAAGGTGCCGGAACTGGGTTCGCTCGCCGGGCCGTTCTCCGGCCTGCGCGGCAAGCTGCGGCTTCCCGTGCGCGGGGAACTGAGCGGCCGCTTCGGCGCTCCAAGAGGAACCGCCGGGATCGAGGCCAAAGGAGTGTTCATTCGCGCCCCGGAAGGACAGCCGGTGCGGGCGGTCGGCCGCGGCCAGGTGGTCTATTCCGACTGGATGCGCGGTTTCGGCAACCTGGCGATCGTGGACCACGGCGAGAACTATCTCTCCATCTACGCCAACAACGAGTCGCTGCTGAAGCAGGTGGGCGAAGCGGTCTCGGCGGGCGAGCCGATCGCGACCACCGGATCGAGCGGTGGCAACGAGGAAACGGGCTTATACTTTGAATTGCGGCATCTGGGCCGCGCTTTCGACCCTCTGCGCTGGGTCAGGCTGAAATAAGCGCCATCTAAGTAGAGGTAAGCGACACGTTTATGCAAAGCAAGCTACGCAGCATCGGGTTCATTCTCGTCGGCGCGGTGGCCGGCATCCTGGTCAGCCTGAATTTCCAGGCGATCGCCGACCGCGCCGCGCGCTCGTCGCTGCCGATCGAGGAGCTGCGCGCGTTCACCGAGGTGTTCGGCGCCATCAAGACCAACTACGTCGAGCCGGTCGACGACAAGAAGCTGATCACCGAGGCGATCAACGGCATGCTGACCGGCCTCGATCCGCATTCCGCCTA
>CAZVZV010000319.1:0-4696 GCA_964631735.1 uncultured Enterobacteriaceae bacterium | reverse complement strand
GCGCGGCGCGTGGCCTCGGCGTGGCGCTGGTGGCGGGCGAACACGTTCTCGAGACCCTCTTCGTCGAGGAGCATCTTCAGCGCCTCGCGCAGCCCGTAGAGCAGGTTGGTGGCGGGCGTGTAGGGGAAGTAGCCGGTCTTGCCATTGGCGATCATCTCGTCCCAGCCCCAGTAGGAGCGCGGCAGCTTGGCGGACCTGGAGGCAGCGAGCGCCTTCTCAGAGATTGCATTGAAAGATAGACCCGGCGGCAGCATGAGGCCTTTCTGCGAGCCGCCGACGGTGACGTCCACGCCCCATTCGTCGTGCCGGTAGTCGATCGAAGCGAGCGACGAGATGGTGTCCACCATCAGCAGCGCGGGATGCTTTGCCGCGTCGACGGCCTTGCGCACTTCGGCGATGCGCGACGTGACGCCGGTCGAGGTCTCGTTGTGAACGACGCAAACCGCTTTGATGTGATTGCCGGAGTCCGCCCGCAGGCGTTTCTCGATCGCGGCCGGATCCGCACCGATACGCCAGTCGCCCGCCAGGAACTCGGGCTGCAGCCCGAGTTTGAGCGCCATCTTCTGCCACAGGCTCGCGAAGTGGCCGGTCTCGTACATCAGGACTTGGTCACCGGGCGATAGGGTGTTGACCAGCGCGGCTTCCCAGGCGCCCGTCCCGGAGGCGGGATAGATCACTACCTGCCCCTTGGTCTTGAACACGCGTTTCATCCCGTCGAGCACCGCCTTGCCAAGATCGGCGAAATCCGGCCCGCGGTGGTCCATGGTGGGAAGGTCGATCGCGCGGAGGATCCTGTCAGGTACGTTCGTCGGTCCCGGGATCTGCAGAAAATGCCGTCCGGCGGTTCTTTTCATCAAAATCTCCTAACTTTGTATGCAATCCTGTGGAAAATAAGACTCAGATTGCGCTTATTTCAGAAATTTTGTATTCTGCATGCAAAATGACACTCTCTCATGACGTAACTCCTATAGTCCGTCGGCCCCTGCATGAGGAGGCCGCTGAAAAACTGCGGGATCTGATCGTCCAAGGACGTCTCGTCCCGGGCGCCCGTCTGAACGAGCGGCTCCTCACCTCGCAACTTGGCTTGTCACGCACCCCGCTGCGCGAGGCCTTCAAGGTACTCGCTACCGAAGGCCTGGTCGAGTTGCTGCCGAACCGCGGCGCGATCGTGTCGGAAGTCGATCCCGTCCGGCTGGCGGAGACACTGGCAGTCATGGGCTCGCTCGAGGCGCTGGCCGGGGAGTTCGCCTGCCGCAACGCCACTGACGGCCAGATCGGCGAGATCCGCTCGCTGCACTATGAAATGCTCGCCAACCATGCGCGCGGCGACCTGGCCGGTTACTTCAAGTTCAGCCAGGCGATCCACCTGAAGATCGTGAAATACTCCGGCAACAATGTGCTGTTCAACACCTACCGCCAACTGAACGCGAACGTACGCCGCACGCGCCACATGGCGAATCTGTCGCAGGAACGATGGGATAGCGCCGTGCGCGAGCAGGGCGAAATTCTGGATGCGCTGACCGCAAGGGACGCGGTGCGCATCAGGTCGTTGCTCGCGGCGCCGGCGCGCCAAACCCCGTGAACGCGCCGTCGTTCCCGCTCGCGCAACGGCTGCGCAAGGAAGTCGAAGGCGAGATCCTCTTCGACGCCGCTTCCCGCGGCCGCTACGCGACCGACGCTTCGATCTACCAGGTCATGCCGGTCGGCGTGGTGCTGCCGCGCACCGAAGAAGCGGCGCGCACGGCGCTCGCCATCGCCGTAGACGCAGGCGTACCGGTGCTGCCGCGCGGCGCCGGAAGCTCGCAATGCGGGCAGGCGGTCGGCGCGGCCCTGATCATCGATGGCTCGAAGTACCTCGATCGCCTGCTCGAGATCGATGCAGCACAGCGCAGCGCGGTGGTGCAGCCCGGTCTGGTGCTCGATGCCCTGAACGCGCAATTACGCGCACACGGGCTGTGGTTCCCGGTAGACGTTTCCACCAGTGCGCAGGCGACGCTGGGCGGCATGGCGGGCAACAACTCCTGCGGCTCGCGCTCGATCGCCTACGGCAACATGGTGCACAACGTGCTCGCGATCGACGCCGTGACCAGCGATGGCCGCAAGCGGCGCTTCGGACCGATGACCGACGACTCGGAGCTGACGAAGAATCTGCGCGCGCTCTACGAGCGCGAAAAAGACGAGATCGCGGCTCGTTTTCCGAAGGTATTGCGCCGGGTCGCGGGCTACAACCTCGACCACTTGGGCCCGCCGCACCAGAACTCGGCCCACCTGCTGGTCGGCTCGGAAGGTACGCTGGCCTGGTTCGAGCGCATCCACCTCAAGTTGAGCCCGCTGCCCGTGCACCGCGTGCTCGGCGTTTGCCACTTTCCGAAGTTCCATACGGCGATGGACCTCACACAGCACATCGTCAAGCTCGGGCCTTCGGCGGTGGAACTGGTGGACCGCACGATGATCAGCCTGGCGCGCGACATCGCGGCGTTTCGCGCCACGGTAGACACGGTGATCCGCGGCGACCCGGATGCGATCCTGCTGGTCGAATTCTCGGGCGACGAGCTTGCGGCTCAGCTAGCAAAGCTGAAGCAGCTGGTGCAGCTGATGGGAGACCTTGGCCTGCCGGGAAGCGTGGTGGAAGTGACCGAGTCGCAGCTGCAGAAGGACCTCTGGGAGGTACGCAAAGCAGGCCTCAACATCATGATGTCGATGAAGGGGGACGGCAAGCCGGTGTCGTTCATCGAGGACTGCGCAGTGCCGCTCGAGCACCTCGCCGAGTACACCGACCGGCTGACGCAGGTGTTTGCGAAGCATGGCACGCGCGGCACCTGGTACGCGCACGCCTCCGTTGGCACGCTGCACGTGCGGCCGATCCTCGACCTGCGCGCCGGCGACGCCAGCAAGATGCGCGCCATCGCCGAGGAAGCGTGCGCCATGGTCAAGCAATACAAGGGCGCCTACTCGGGCGAGCACGGCGACGGTTTGGTACGCTCGGAATGGATCGCGCCGTTTTTTGGCCCGCGGCTCACCGCCTGCCTCGCGGAGATCAAGTCCTGGCTCGACCCCAAGGGCCTGATGAACCCGGGCAAGATCGTCAATCCGCCGAAGATGGACGACGCGCGGCTGTTCCGCTTTCCGCCGGGCTACGCGACGAAGGCGCCGGTTCCGCTGCTCGACTGGTCGGCATGGGGCGGCTACGACAAGGCCGTCGAGATGTGCAATAACAACGGCCACTGCCGCAAGTTCGACGCTGGCACCATGTGTCCGTCCTACCGCGTCACGCGCGACGAAGTGCATCTCACGCGCGGCCGCGCCAATACGCTGCGCCTCGCGCTCTCGGGCCAGCTCGGGCCAAACGCCGACGCGGACGTGAAGCAGGCGCTCGACTTGTGCGTATCCTGCAAGGGCTGCAAGCGCGAATGCCCGACCGGGGTGGACATGGCGCGCATGAAACTCGAGTTTCTCGCGCAGTACAAGGCGCGGCACGGCCTGACGCTGCGCGACCGCGCCGTCGCATGGCTGCCGCGCTACGCAGCATGGGCGGCGCGACTGGCGCCCTTCGCCAACTTCGCCTCCCGCTGGTTGCGGCCCGTGCTTGGATTCTCCACGCAGCGCGAACTGCCCGCGTGGCGGTCCAATTATTTCGTCGACCGGGTGTGGTCCAAGCGCGGCAGCCGGGAGGTGGTGCTGCTGGTGGATACCTTCAACCGCTACTTCGAGCCGGAGAACTCACGCGCCGCAGTGCGCGTGCTGGAAGCGGCTGGCTACCGGGTGCACGTCGCGCAACCGGTAATCGGCGAGCGCCCCTTGTGCTGCGGCCGCACCTTCCTGTCGGTCGGCTTGTTGCAAGAGGCCAGGCGCGAAGCGCAGCGCATGATCGATGCCCTCGCGCCCTGGGTTGCCAACGGCGTACCGATCATCGGCCTCGAGCCTTCCTGCTTGTACACGCTGCGCGACGAGTACACGGTGCTGCTGCCGGGGACCGCGGCGCTGGCCGCGAACGCCTTTCTGTTCGAGGAGTTTCTCGCGCGGGAAGCGGAGGCAGGCCGTCTGCAGCTGCCGCTGAAGGCGCTGCAACAGGATGCGCTGCTGCACGGGCACTGCCACCAGAAGGCGTTCGGCGCAATGGGCGCGGTGGAGCGCGTGCTCCGACTGGTTCCCGGGCTCAAGGTATCGAGCATTGAATCCAGCTGCTGCGGCATGGCCGGCAGCTTTGGCTACGAAGCCGAGCATTACGACGTGTCGCTCAAGATGGCCGAGTTGAGCCTCCTGCCCGCGGTGCGGCGCGCTGGCGCCGAGACGCTGATCGTCGCCGACGGCACGAGCTGCCGCCAACAGATTGCCGACGGCACCGGGCGGCGCGCGCTGCATGTTGCCCGGGTGCTGGAGCGCGCGCTCGCCGGCTAGGCGCTAGTTCCAGAGATCGACATTCTGGCCACACTGGCGCAGCCGCTCGGCGCGTGCCTGGACGTAGCG
This sequence comes from uncultured Enterobacteriaceae bacterium, assembly GCA_964631735.1. Classification (GTDB taxonomy): domain Bacteria; phylum Pseudomonadota; class Gammaproteobacteria; order Burkholderiales; family SG8-39; genus JAABQT01. Next base: position 229 of record CAZVZV010000319.1, on the reverse strand, counting down.
CTGGAAGGAAGGTTCCGTGCGGTAAGCCCTGCTCGCGACGTACTCCAGGGCGGAAGCCAGGTGGAACGGGCGCAGGTAGGACTCGACGCGAAACACTTCCTTACCGCCGTCGAACCAGACGATGGTCGGCGTGTAGGAGACGCGCAAGGCGTCCGCCCAAGTAGTAGTGGCGTCGCGACGCTCGTCGAGCGTCAGGCGATAGAAGTCGAAGCGCTCGAGGAGCTTTCGC
>CAZVZV010000318.1:0-10504 GCA_964631735.1 uncultured Enterobacteriaceae bacterium | reverse complement strand
AGACTTCGCCGCGTCTCACCGCTTGCGTCCCCTGCCCTTGCGCGCAGCGCGGTATGCCGCTGCCGGTTCGGACGCATGCAGCGCCTCATTGTCGAGCGGCAATGCTTCCTCCGCGACGGCCCGGGATTCGGACGGATCGATTGCTTGGGCCGCCCGGGCGATCTCGGTCTGGAACCGCTGCCGTTCGCGCTCGCTGAGGAATGCGGACAACGCGTCGCGCACGATCTCCGAGCGGCTGCGGCTCACCCGCTCCGCCTCGCGCGAGAGCCGCCGCTCAAGATCATCATCGATTCGCATGCTCAGAATTCCCATAGTCACGCGAATTGTACTGCAAACCGTATGACATTTCGTCATGCACGGAGTCCACGCTCCATTGACGACGCCCATGCTCCGCGCCACACTCGCCAAACATTTGCTTTCTAAATCATGAGCTACCGTTCCGTTTTCCGTCCCGGCTTGGTCGCGGGCCAGGTGGCCATCGTCACCGGCGCGGCATTCGAGGGCTTTCACCTGGCGAAAAAACCCAAGGTGCTCGGCTGATGCCCGCAATCCAGTCGAAGATCGACCTCGCGGGCGACGCGTTCCAGCGCAACCGCGCGAGCATGCTCAAGCTCATCGAACGCCTGCGGCTGCTGGAAGCGCGCACGCGCGACGAATCGGCGAAAGCCAAGCCCCTGTTCGACAAGCGAGGCCAACTGCTGCCGCGCGAGCGCATCGCGCGGCTGCTCGACGCCGGCGCGCCGTGGCTGGAGCTGTCTTCCATGGCCGGCTACTGCCTGGACAACCCCGACCCGGAGAAGACCATCCCCGGCGGCGGCATGGTGTGCGGCATCGGCTACGTGTCGGGCGTGCGCTCGATGGTGGTGGCGAGCGACTCGGGCATCGACGCCGGCGCGATCCAGCACATGGGGCGCGAGAAGCTGCTGCGCGCGCAGGGGCTCGCTCTGGAGAACCGACTGCCCTTCGTGCACCTGGTCGAATCGGCGGGCGCCAACCTGCTCAAGTACCGCGTCGAGGGCTTCGTCCATGGCGGCGCGATCTTCTACAACCTTGCCAGGCTTTCCGCGGCGGGCCTGCCGGTGGTGACGGTGGTGCACGGCTCCTCCACCGCGGGAGGCGCCTACATGCCGGGGCTTTCCGACTACGTGGTCATGGTGCGCGGGCGCGCCAAGGCCTTCCTCGCCGGACCGCCGCTGCTCAAGGCCGCCACGGGCGAGATCGCCACCGACGAGGAGTTGGGCGGCGCGGTGATGCATACCCATGTTTCGGGCCTGGGCGAGTACCTCGCCGAGAACGACGCGGACGGCATTCGCTACGCGCGCGAGGTGCTCGCGCGCCTGGACTGGAAGTCCTCTTTCCTGCCTTCCGGCAAGCCGCCGCGCTGTGCAACCGAAGAGTTGCTGGGCGTGATCCCGGAGGACTACAGGAAGCCGGTGGACATGCGCGAGGTTCTGGCTCGCTTGGTGGACGACTCGGACTTCCTCGACTTCAAGGCCGACTACGGCAGTGCGACCGTGTGCGGCCACGCCGCAGTGCAGGGCTTCCGCGTAGGCATCATCACCAACAACGGGCCGCTCGACCCGGCGGGCGCGAACAAGGCCACGCACTTCATCCAGTCCTGCTGCCAGGCCGGGCTGCCGATCCTGTACCTGCAGAACACCACCGGCTACATCGTCGGCAAAGCCTCGGAAGAGGCGGGCATGATCAAGCACGGCTCGAAGATGATCCAGGCGGTGTCGAACGCCAACGTGCCGCAGATCACGCTGATGTGCGGAGCGTCGTTTGGCGCTGGCAACTACGGCATGTGCGGGCGCGGCTACGGCCCGAGGTTCCTTTTCTCCTGGCCGAACGCGCAGACCGCGGTGATGGGCGCCGAGCAGGCCGCGCTCACCATGGCAATCGTGATGGAAGGCGGCATGAAGAGGAAAGGCCAGGAAGTGGATCGCCAGCAGATCGACGCGCTGAAGGCGAAAATCGTCGAGAACTTCGAGCGCCAGCAGAGCGCGCTCGTGACTTCAGCGCTGCTGCTCGACGACGGCATCATCGACCCGCGCGACACGCGCAACGTGCTCGGCTACGCGCTGTCGATCTGCAAGGACGGCGACGCCCGCACCCTGCGGCCCGTTCAATTCGGCGTCGCCAGGCCTTGACCCGGCATCACGGGGCCGCGCGCTTCCTGAAACGGGGCCAGACCCCAATTGTCCTGAACGGTCTTCATTTCCCGAGAATGCGGCGTGCGCGCGCGATCGCCTGTTTGCAGCGTTCAGTTTGGCCCGCCTCGGGGCCGTCGATCAGGCAGAACCCGAGTTGGGAAAGGGCGCGCAACCAGGCCGCGTCCCATTGCCGGCCGAAGACCGCGCGGTCGATGGGCTGCCCGCGCCTGCGCGCGAGCGCGTCGAGGTAAAACCCGACCAGCTCGGCCTCACGCGCCTCGGGGGAGCGTTGGTCGATGGGATAGGCCCAGAAGTGCAGGAGCGAGTGCCAGGCGATGTCCGTGACGGCCGGGCCGCGCGCTGCAAACTCCCAATCGATGAGGCTCACGCGGCCATCCTCGAGGAATGCGATGTTGGCACGGCGCAAGTCGCCATGCACCAGTGTCTGCGGGCCCGCATCGAGCGCTGCATGCCAGCCGCGATGGCGGCACATGGCGATGTAGAACGCGGCGTCCTCGATGCCGAGCCGTGCGAGGAAACCGGAAAGCAGCATGCTTAGCGGCTTGAAATCCTCGACGAAGCGCCGCACCCAGGGCTCGCTCGCGGCGATGGCATCGGCGCCGCCAGCGACAGCAAGCAGCGGCTCCACAACCATCCGGGTGGTGCCGCGCATCGTCGCGAGCGGCATGGCGGCGAGCGCGGGATCGTCCTGAAAGCGGGCATGCAGCGCCGAGATCGCTTCGAGAAAGTGGCGCTCCTGCTCGTCCCGGAACTCGCCGCGCGGGAGGATCCCCGAGGAGATGTCACGCATCAGCATGCGCCATTCGCCTGAGGCACTGCGCGCGACGTCTATCATCGGGCATTCGATGGGGTGCGGGAGTGCCCGCGTGACGCCTTCGAGCCAGAGCCGCGCTTCGCCCCCTGGGGCGCCCTCCAATACGTCCTCGCGCCAGGTGTTGGCGGAAAGCCCCTTGAACACGAGCGGCTCGGCGCCCGCTCGCTCGATGCGCTCGACCGCGGCGCCGGTACGGCCGTCGATCAGGGGCACGCGCGCCAGGCCCTCGAGTGTCGCCGGCAGGCCGGCGCGAACCAGGGCCTCCCTGAGGTAATCTTCGAAGCGCTCCGGAGCCTGCGGGATGTTCAATTGAGCCCTCACTGCCCTTGCTCATTTCAGGAGCTTGTCGAAATCGCTGTCGAGCCTCGCCAGCGACGCGGCGATCCTGGCGCGCTTCTCCTTGATCCATTCGCCTTGCTGCGCCAGTTTTTGCTTGGACGCTTTCAGCATGCGCTCCATCTCCGCTGGTTGCGGGCCGCCCACCGAGGCGCGATTCCTGATGATGGCAATCGGATCGAGCGTCGACCGGAATTCCGCCTCGCTCATGGGCAGATCACCGGCGTAGCGCGTGCCCTTGACCGCGTCCCCATAGATGCGCTTCGCCTCGGCATACGGAAAGTCGAGCGGCTTGATGTTTTTCTCTTTCGCAAAGTCCACGACTTCGGAAGCGAAGTGATGCCCCACGCGGAAGGGCAGCTTGTACTTGCGCATGAGCACATCGGCAAGCTCTTGCGATGCGGTCCAGTCGCTGTTCAGTTCCTCCAGGGCACGCCCGGGGCTGACCACCAGTGAATTCAGGATCCGGTCCCAGCTCTTCAGCACGATGATGGCGCTGTTGACCATCGCGCTGTTGGCTCTGACCTCCTTCGGGTCGCTCATGCCCGGCGTAATGTTGTGCACCTGGATTGCGACACCCATGGCCAGCGAGATCGCCGTGGATGCGTCGCGGCGGGTGGAGTTGAGAAGGCCCGGGTTGCGCTTCTGCGGCATCGCGCTGGAGACGTACGTGTTGGAGCCTCCCTCCGCGAGCAGCATCCACGGCCGTGCCTGGGCATATTGCGTCATCACGTCCTCGACGAAATTGCCCGTATGCAGCGCGATGCTGGTCACGATGGCACCGGCTTCAACAGGCTGCTCCATGGAAGAGATCTGGGACGCGTCGTAGGCGTTGTCCACGATCGCGCCAAAGCCGAGGTAGTCGGCCATGCGCGACCGGTTCAGCGGCCAGCTGGTGCCGTTCAAGACGGTGGTACCCATGGCCGACCGGTCGAATCGCGCATAGGCCTCACGGATACGCTGTGCGTCGCGCTCGAGCCCGGCCGCATGTCCGAGCAGGTAATGGCCGAGGCTGTTCGGTTGGGCGGCCACGCCGTTCGTGTAGTTCGGCACGATGGTGTTGGTGTGCCTCTCGGCCAGCTTCACCAGTGAACCTGCGGTCGTGTTCAGCTGGTCGGCGAGGTTCAGCATGTCGTCGCGCAGGGTGGCGGCGCGCACGGTGGCGAGCATGTCCTGGCTGGAACGGCCCGCATGGAGCAGCGTGACGTCCTGGCCCGCAGCCTCGATCAGCAGGGGTTCGAACGTGATCACGGTCGCCGGACGCTTCGCGCCCGGAAGGCTGCCGTCCTTGATGACCTTGGAAACCCCGGCGGCGATGCGCGGCGCCATCGATTTGTCCAGCAGGCCTTCGTCCGTGTTGATCACGGCCGTGGCCTTGTTGATTTCGCCCAGCCAGAAAAACTCGTCGCGGACGGTCGCTTTCTGCGCAACTGCATGGCTCGCGCAAGCGGACATGACCAGTGCAAAAATGTGGATGGGAAGCTTCATGGGATGGTCCTCGTGTCTGTGAATTGAAAGGTCGCGTGACGGCGCACAATGGCGCTTATGTCGCGTCGCGAGCCGCTGTTGGTAAAAAAACCACATGGCAATCTATCCACTAGGCGCCCCTTGGGCAATAGATGGGCTGCGCGAAGCGATCGGGGATGTGAGGGCAGGCGAGTCCCTCCGAGACCAGGCCCTCCCGGCGCAGCAATGCGAGCACTTCCGCCCGAAACCACGGCACCAGACGTAAGCACACCGGCCGAACCCTGGCAGAATCCCCGATCCGATTGACCGGTTCGGCCGCAGTAGAATCATCCCGCGATGCGCGTGATTCTCGATGCCAGGGCCGCATCGATTGTCTTCTATCATCGCCCGACCAGAGACGACGAAGGACGCGCGCCCATGAAATTTACCCAGGAACACGAAGAGATCCGGCGCACGCTGAAGCGCGTCATCGACAACGAGATCAATCCGCATGTCGACGAGTGGGAGGCGGCAGAGCAGTTTCCGGCGCACGAGGTGTTCAAGAAACTGGGCGACCTGGGGCTGCTCGGCCTCACGAAGCCGGAAGCCTACGGCGGCGCGGCGCTCGACTACAGCTACTCGATGGTGATGGCGGAGTCGCTCGGCCACATCCGCTGCGGCGGCGTGCCGATGGCGATCGGCGTGCAGACCGACATGGCGACGCCCGCGCTCGCGCGCTTCGGCTCGGATGAGCTGCGCAAGCAATTCCTCGCTCCCTCGATCGCGGGCGACTACGTGGCCTGCGTCGGCGTTTCCGAGCCCGGCGCGGGGTCGGACGTCGCCTCGATCAAGACAACCGCGAAGAAGGACGGCGGCGACTACGTCATCAACGGCGCAAAGATGTGGATCACCAACAGCTTGCAGGCGGACTGGATGTGCCTGCTCGCCAACACGTCGGAGGGCGCGGCGCACAAGAACAAGACCTTGATCTGCGTACCGATGGACACCAAGGGCGTGGTGAAGGCGAAGAAGATCCGCAAGATCGGCATGATGTCCTCGGACACGGGGCTGATCCATTTCGACGACGTGCGCGTGCCGCAGCGCTACCGCATCGGCGAGGAGGGCCTGGGTTTCACCTACCAGATGCAGCAGTTCCAGGAGGAGCGCCTGTGGGCGGCGGCGAGCACGGTGCAGGGACTCACGCGCACCATTGGCGACACGATCGAGTACATCCGCGAGCGCAAGATGTTCGGCCAGACGGTGCTCGACTTCCAGTACGTGCACTATCGCCTGGCGGAACTCAAGACAGAAATCGAGGCGCTGCGCGCCCTCACCTATCGCGCCTGCGAAATGTACGTGGCGGGCGAGGATGTAACCGAGCTCGCTTCCATGGCCAAGCTCAAGTCGGGGCGTCTGCGTCGAGAAGTGTCGGACGCCTGCCTGCAATACTGGGGCGGCATGGGCTACACCTGGGATAATCCGGTGTCGCGCGCCTACCGCGACGGGCGCCTGGGCTCGATCGGCGGCGGCGCCGACGAGGTGATGCTCGGTATCATCTGCAAGTACATGGGCATCCTGCCCTCGAAGCACATCAAGAAGGACTGAGTGTTCAGGAGCCTGCTCATCGCCAACCGCGGCGAGATCGCGCTGCGCGTCGCGCGTACTGCGCGGCGCATGGGGCTGCGCACGGTGGCGGTGTACTCCGACGCCGACCGCGACGCGCCGCACGTGCGCGCGGCGGACGATGCCGTGCACATCGGCGGCGCCGCGCCGCGCGATTCCTACCTCAACATCGATGCGATCCTCAAGTCCGAAGCCGATGCGGTGCATCCGGGCTACGGATTCCTCTCGGAGAATCCGAAGTTTGCCGAGCGCGTGCTGCAATCCGGCCGTGTCTGGGTCGGGCCGCCGCCCGCGGCGATGCGCGCGCTGGGCGACAAGGCGAACGCCAAACGCCTCGCCGCTTCCGCGGGCGTACCGGTCCTGCCCACCTACGACGACAAGCCGGAATTCCCGCTGCTCATCAAGGCGCTCGCCGGCGGCGGCGGCCGCGGCATGCGCCTCGTGCGCAGCGCCGGGGAACTCGACGCAGCGCTCGCTTCTGCCAAATCGGAGGCCGAGCATGCCTTCGGCGACGGCCGCGTGCTGCTGGAAAAAGCGCTCATTGCGCCGCGCCACGTGGAGGTGCAGGTTTTCGCCGATACGCACGGTCAATGCATCCACCTCGGCGAGCGCGACTGCTCGGTGCAGCGCCGCCATCAGAAACTGATCGAAGAATCGCCCTCGCTCGCGGTGGACACGAAGCTGCGCGCGCGGCTAGGCGCAGCCGCGATCGCCGTGGCGCGCGCCGCAGGGTACGTCGGCGCGGGCACGGTGGAGTTTCTGCTCGATGAGCAGGGCGGCTTCTGGTTCATCGAGGTGAATGCGCGCCTGCAGGTCGAGCACCCGGTCACGGAAGTCCTCACCGGCCTCGATCTGGTCGCGTGGCAGCTGCGAGTGGCCGCAGGCGAAGCGCTGCCGCTCAGGCAGGAACAGGTTCGCTTCGACGGCCACGCCATCGAAGCGCGCCTGTGCGCCGAGGATCCGGCGCGGGGTTTCCTGCCGCAGTCGGGGCGCCTCGCGCTGTGGCAACCGGCGGATGGCGTGCGCGTGGACCACGCGCTCGAGTCCGGGATGGAAATCCCGCCCCACTACGATTCGCTCCTCGCCAAGCTGATCGCGCACGGGCGCACGCGCACCGAAGCGCGCGAGAAGCTCGCAGCCGCGCTCGACGCTACGCTGGCGCTAGGGATGACGACCAACAAGTCCTTCCTTGCCGCGGTACTTCGCGACCTGGATTTTGCGGGCCCAGGCGCCACCACTGCGTTTCTCGCCGAGCGCTTCACCGGGTGGCAAGCGCCGAAGGTGGACGAAAAACTTGCGCGCGGGCTCTATGCATCGGCCTGCGCCGCAGCCGCCGGCTACGGCGAGTGGTCAGGCTGGAGCAACATGGGACGCGCCGAGCTGCCGTCCGCTCCTTTTGTCCTCGATGACCCGACGCTGCATTTCGCGTTCGACGGCCACAGCTACAGCTGGCGCGACACCACCATGGATCCGCCCGAGCGCGCCGCCGCCGGACTGGCCGATGGGCGCCTCGCTGCCCCGATGAACGGCCGCGTGGTTGCGGTGCACGCCAAGGCCGGCGACCGCGTCGAGGCGGGGAGCGCGCTGGTGGTGCTGGAAGCGATGAAAATGGAGCACACTCTCGCTGCACCGGGAACGCTGCGCGTCAAGGCGGTGCACGTCGCCAAGGGCGCGCAAGTGGCGCCGGGCAAGCTGCTGATGGAATTCGAGGCCGCCTGACCTAGGCGCCGAGCTCGCGCAGCGCGGCGCGCACGATGCTGTCCCGGTCCACGCCGAAATGCGCGCGCAACGCGGCACGCGTATCGCTGCGCCCGAAACCGTCGGTGCCGAGCGTCACGTAGCGCCCCGGTACCCACTCCCTGATCAGATCCGCGAGCGCGCTCACGTAGTCGCTCGCCGCGATCACCGGGCCTTCGCCGCTTTCGAGGCACTGGGCCACCCAGCTCTTCTTCGCCGTGCGCCCATCGCGGCGCAACTCCGTGAAGCTGGTCACCGACCAGACTTCCGCCGCCACGCCATGCTTTTCCTCCAGCACGTCGGCGGCGGCGAGCGCCTCGCGCAATATCGCGCCGGCGCCAAGCAGCCGCACGCTTTTCTTCCCCTTGCCGGCCGCGCGCACGCGGTGCATGCCCTTGAGCACGCCTTCCTCTGCGCCAGAGGGCAGCGCCGGATGTGCGTAGTTCTCGTTCATCACGGTGACGTAGTAGAAGACGTCCTCCTCGGCCTCGAGCATGCGCCGCACGCCGTCCTGCAAGATCAGCGCGAGTTCGTAGCCGTAGCAGGGGTCGTAGGCGACGCAGTTCGGGATGGTCGAGGCGGCGAGGTGGCTCGAACCGTCCTGGTGCTGCAATCCCTCGCCCGCCAGTGTCGTGCGCCCGGCAGTGGCGCCCATCAGGAAGCCGCGCGCGCGCGAATCGGCCGCGGCCCAGATCAGGTCGCCCACGCGCTGGAAGCCGAACATCGAATAGAAGATGTAGAACGGCAGCATCGCCACACCGTGCGTGCTGTAGCTGGTGGCCGCCGCGATCCAGGAGGCGAGCGCCCCCGCCTCGGTAATGCCCTCCTCCAAGATCTGACCGTCCTTCGCTTCCTTGTAATAGAGCAGCTCCTCGCGGTCTTCGGGCTCGTAGAGCTGTCCGTGGGGTGAATAAATGGCGATGTTGCGGAACAGCGACTGCATGCCGAAGGTGCGCGCCTCGTCGGCGACGATGGGCACGACGTGTTTGCCGAGCCCGGGATCCTTGAGCAGCTGCGAAAGCAGCTGCACGTACTGCATGGTGGTGGACTGCTCGCGGCCGCCCGAGCCTTCCAGCACCTTGGCGAACGCCGCGCGCGCGGGTACCGGCAGGCGCAGCGATTCGGTCCTGCGCTCGGGCAGGTAGCCGCCCAGCCGCTCGCGCTTCGCATGCAGGTAGCGCATCTCCGGTGCGTCCGCGGCGGGGCGATAGAACCTGAGGCCGGTCACGTCCTCGTCGGAGAGCGGCAGCGCGAAGCGGTCGCGGAACGCCTTCAGCGCCTCGTCGTCGAGCTTCTTCTGTTGGTGCGTGCCCATCTTGCCCTGGCCCCAGGTGCCCATGCCGTAGCCCTTCTTGGTCTGGGCGAGGATCACCGTGGGCTGACCCTTGTGATTCGCCGCTGTGTGGTATGCGGAGTAGATCTTGACCGGATCGTGGCCGCCCCGCTTCAGGCGATCGATGTCGTCGTCGGTAAGCTCGGCCACCAGCGCCTTCAGCTCCGGGTACTTATTGAAGAAGTGCTCGCGATTGAAGCGCCCGTCGGTGGCGGCGTAGGTCTGGAACTCGCCGTCCACGGTCTCGTGCAGGCGCCGCAGGATCACGCCCTCGCGATCGCGCGCGAACAGGGGATCCCAGTCGCTGCCCCAGATGAGCTTCACCACGTTCCATCCCGCCCCGGCGAACAGGCCTTCCAGTTCCTGGATGATGGAGCTGTTGCCGCGCACCGGGCCGTCGAGGCGCTGCAGGTTGCAGTTGACGACGAAGATGAGGTTGTCCAGCCCCTCGCGCGCGGCGATCGACAGCCCGGCGAGCGACTCCGGCTCGTCCATCTCGCCGTCGCCCGGGAAAGCCCACACCTTGCGGCCGCGGGTCTCGAGGACGCCGCGCTGCTCCAGGTAGCGCATGAAACGCGCCTGGTAAATGGCATTCAGCGGCCCGAGGCCCATCGAGCCGGTGGGGAACTGCCAGAACTGCGGCATCAGCCAGGGATGCGGGTATGACGAGAGCCCGTGGCCGCCAGTCTCGCGGCGGTAGTTGTCGAGCTGCGCGTCGGAGAGCCGCCCCTCGAGGAAGGCGCGCGCGTACACGCCGGGCGCCGAGTGCGGCTGGAAATACACCAGGTCGGCGCCGCCCGGCGCCGCGTGGCCGCGGAAGAAGTGGTTGAACCCTACTTCGAACAGGTCCGCCGCCGAGGCAAAGCTCGCGATGTGGCCGCCGAGCTCGGCATGCGCGCGGTTGGCGCGCACCACCATGGCAAGCGCGTTCCAGCGGATGAGGGAGGCGAGGCGCTGCTCGATGGTGAAGTCGCCCGGGAACGGTGGCTGCTGGTGCGGCGCGATGGTGTTGCAGTAGGGTGTGTTGAAGCGTGCGCGCGT
>CAZVZV010000317.1:0-10827 GCA_964631735.1 uncultured Enterobacteriaceae bacterium | reverse complement strand
CTGACCAAGTGCCCGGCCTGCGGCAAAAAGAAGTATGCGAAGCAGCTGACGGCAGCGGGTTTCCAGCTGAAGGGCTCGGGCTGGTACGCGACCGACTTCAAGGGCGGCAAGAAAGAGACCGAGGCGAAGCCCGACGCAAAGCCTGAGGCGAAGGCAGAAGGCAAGACCGAAACCAAGACGGAAACGAAATCGGCATCGAAAACCGAATCCAAGCCGGGCGAAAAGACGCCGGCCAGCACCACGAATTGACCTTTAAGGGGCCACGCTATCGGCCCGGACGAAAGTTTCCGGGAGACGCGTCTCCCGGACCCTAGGCGCCGGGCCTTTTTATTTCCAGCACATGAAGAAATACATCATCACCGGCCTTTTGATCTGGATACCGCTCGTCATCACCCTCTGGGTGCTGAAGCTGATCGTCGATTCGCTGGACCAGGTGCTGCTGCTGCTGCCGCTGGAGTTTCGTACCGAGAATTGGCTCGGGCTGCACGTGCCCGGCATGGGCGCGGTGATGACGCTGGCGATCGTGTTCGTCACCGGCCTGCTGACCACCAATCTGATCGGCGCTCGCCTCGTCCTCTTCTGGCACGAGGTCCTGCACCGCATCCCGGGGGTGAACTCGATCTATTCGAGCGTCAAGCAGATCTCCGACACGCTGTTTTCCTCCAGCGGCCAGGCGTTCCGCAAGGCGCTGCTGGTGCAGTGGCCGCGCGAGGGCATGTGGACCATCGGCTTCCTCACCGGCACGCCGGGCGGCGACGTCGTCAAACACCTGCGCGGCGACTATGTCAGCATTTACGTGCCGACCACGCCCAACCCCACCGGCGGCTACTTCGTCATGGCCGCGCGCAAGGACGTGATCGAGCTCGACATGACCGTGGACGAGGCGCTCAAGTACATCATCTCGATGGGCGTGGCGGCGCCCGGGCAGAACGGCCAGGGCAGCCAGTAGCGCCGCGATGCGCACCCATTACTGCGCCGAGTTGTCCGCTGCGCTGATCGGCAGCAGCGTGACGCTTGCCGGCTGGGCGCACCGCCGCCGCGACCACGGCGGCGTGATTTTCATCGACCTGCGCGATCGCGAAGGCCTGGCGCAGGTGGTGTGCGATCCGGACCGCGCCGAGGCGTTCGCGGCCGCCGACCGCGTGCGCGGCGAGTTCGTGCTGCGCGTCACGGGCCTGGTGCGCGCGCGCCCCGCAGGCACCACCAATCCGAACCTGAAGTCGGGTGATATCGAGGTGCTGGCGCATGAGGTGGAGATCCTCAATCCTGCCGTGCCGCCGCCGTTCCAGCTGGACGACGAAAACCTGTCGGAGCAGGTGAGGCTGGAGCACCGGGTGATCGACCTGCGGCGTGCGCCGATGCAGAGGAACCTGCGCCTGCGCCACCGCGTGGCGAGTGCGGCGCGGGGTTTCCTGGATGCGAACGGCTTCGTCGACATCGAGACACCGGTGCTGTACAAGTCCACGCCCGAGGGCGCGCGCGAATTCCTGGTGCCATCGCGCATGCACGACGGCCACTTTTACGCCCTGCCGCAGAGCCCGCAGTTGTTCAAGCAGATGCTGATGATCGCGGGCTTCGACCGTTACTACCAGATCGTCAAGTGTTTCCGCGACGAGGACCTGCGCGCTGATCGGCAGCCGGAGTTCACGCAGATCGACGTCGAGACCTCGTTTCTTGGCGAGGAGGCGATCCGCGCGCTGATGGAGCGGCTGGCACGGCACCTGTTCAAGGAAGTGCTCGGCGTCTCGCTGCCCGACCCGTTCCCGGTGATGCGCTATGAGGACGCGATGCGCGACTACGGCGTGGACAAGCCGGACTTGCGCGTGCCCCTCAAGCTGGCCGAACTCACCGACGTGATGAAAGACGTGGACTTCAAGGTGTTCTCGGCGCCTGCCGCCATGGCCGACGGCCGGGTGGTGGCGCTGCGGGTGCCCGGCGGCGGCGTGCTGACGCGTGGCGAGATCGACGCCTACACCGAGTACGTGAAGACGCTTGGCGCCAAGGGGCTGGCCTGGATCAAGGTGAACGAGCGCGCCAAAGGCGCCGAGGGCCTGCAGTCTCCGATCGTGAAGAACCTGCACGCCAGGGCGCTGGCGGCGATCCTGCAACGCACCGGCGCTGCCGATGGCGACCTCATCTTCTTCGCTGCCGACCGCTGCGCGGCGGCCAACGCCTGCATCGGCGCGCTGCGCCAGAAGATCGGCCATGAGCGTGGCTTGGCCGAAAAAGGCTGGCGGCCGCTGTGGGTGGTGGATTTCCCGATGTTCGAATACGACGACGAGTCCAGGCAATGGAAGGCGCGCCACCATCCTTTCACCAGTCCCAAGGACGGCCACGAGCAGTACCTCGAGTCGGCGCCCGGGAAGGCCTACGCCAAGGCTTACGACATGGTGCTGAACGGCTGGGAAGTGGCGGGCGGATCGGTGCGCATCCACCGCCAGGAGATCCAGCAGCAGGTGTTCCGCGGCCTGCAGATTTCTGCCGAGGACCAGCGCGCCAAATTCGGCTTCCTGCTCGATGCGCTCCAGTACGGCGCGCCGCCGCACGGCGGCATCGCTTTCGGCTTTGACCGGTTGGTGGCGCTGATGGCCGGGGTCGAGGCGATCCGCGACGTGATGGCGTTTCCCAAGACCCAGCGCGGACAGGACCTGCTGACCGGGGCGCCTTCGCCGGTGACCGAGAAGCAGCTGCGCGAGCTGCACATCAGGCTGCGCAACACCACGCAGTGAAGTTGCTTGTCGCCCTGGTTCTGGCGTTCGCCGCGAATGCCTGGGCGGGTGACATTTCAGTCGCCGACCTGCCGGCCGAAGCGCGCGCCACCCTCGCCCTGATCAAGGCCGGCGGCCCCTTCCCCCACCGGCAGGACGGCAGGAGCTTTGGCAACCGGGAAAACCTGCTGCCGCAGCGCAGCCGCGGCTACTATCGCGAGTACACGGTGAGCACGCCGGGCGCGGGCGATCGCGCTGCGCGGCGCATCGTCGCCGGCGGCGGCGGAGAATTCTACTTTTCGGCGGACCACTATCGTACGTTCAAGCGCATTCGCGAGTGATCCATGGGCAAGCTCACACAGCGGCTGACCGATGCGGCGCGTTCCGGCGCCTACCGCGCGCAGGGCGCCGACGAGATCGTGCACGCTGCACGCGGCACGCGCCTCGATTTGGCGCGCATCGACCTGGGTGGAGCGCCGCACAAGGAGGCGCTGCTCGAACGGCTCGCGCAGGCGCTGGGCTTTCCGGCCTGGTTCGGCGGCAACTGGGACGCGCTGGAGGATTGCCTCACGGACCTTTCCTGGCGCGCAGGCTCCGGCCACGTGCTCCTGATCGACGGGCATGGCGAGCTGCCGGCCGACGACCTCGGCGTGCTGCTCGATGTGCTGGCCGCTGCCGCGGGCTATTGGGCAGGGCGCGAGCGGCCGTTCTTCGCCGTATTCATCGACCCCGGGCACGCGTTGGCGCTGCCGCCGCTGTTTCGCCCGCAGTCGGCGTGAGTGCGAAGCTCCCGGTGTCGGTGATGGTGGTGGTGCACACCGCCGCGCTCGAAGTGCTGCTGCTCGAACGCGCCAGCCGCTCCGGCTTCTGGCAGTCCGTCACCGGCTCGCTGGACAGGCTGGACGAACTGCCGGAGGACGCGGCGCGGCGCGAACTGCGCGAGGAAACCGGCATCGACGCGGCGCGCGCGGGTCTCGTGCGCTGGCGCGTCGCCAACGCATTCGAGATCTACGCGCAGTGGCGGCACCGCTTCGCACCGGGCACCACCCACAATACCGAGCACGTGTTCGGCCTCAGGCTGCCGGGCAGAATCGCCGTCACGCTGGCGCCGCAGGAGCACCGCGCACAACTCTGGCTACCATGGCGGGAAGCGGCGCAGAAATGCTTCTCCTGGTCGAACCGCGACGCCATCCGCATGCTGCCATTGAGGAACGCCGCGGCATGACCGAGACGCTTCGCGTGGTGACGATGAACATCCACAAGGGGCTGTCGCAGTTCAACCGCCGCATGGTGATCCACGAGCTGCGCGAAGGCCTGCGCACGCTCGCGCCGGACCTGGTGTTCCTGCAGGAGGTGCAGGGGCTCAGCGAGCGCCACGCTGTGCGCTTTCCCGCCTGGCCGAACGCGCCGCAGCACGAATTCCTCGCGCCTTCGGACTGGCAGCACGCCTACGGCCGCAACCGGGTGCACCACCACGGCCACTACGGCAATGCCATCCTGTCGCGTTTCCGCATCCTGTCCGCGGAGAACGAGGACGTATCGGACCACCGCTACGAGCGGCGCGGGCTGCTGCATTGCGTGGTGTCGGTGCCGGGCTGGCGGCGCAACCTGCATTGCGTGTGCGTGCACCTGTCGCTGCACGAGCGCGGTCGCCGCCGGCAGCTCGACGCCATCGGCGCGCGGCTCGAGGAGCTGGCCGGGCGCGACCTGCCGATCGTGGTGGCGGGAGATTTCAATGACTGGCGCCAGCGCGCGACGCGGGTGCTGGAAGACAGGCTCGGCATGACCGACGTCACCGCCGCCTACGGCCGTCGCTCGGCGCGCACCTTTCCCAGTTTCATGCCGCTGCTGCGGCTGGACCGGATCTACGTGCGCGGCTTCAGCGTGGTGGATGCGGGGGTGCACCGCGGCCCGCCCTGGTCGCTGTTGTCCGACCACCTGGCGCTCGGCGCGAAACTCAGGCCGGACTAGCGCAATGCGTTATGTCGATGGCAACCGCCTCACTCTTCTGCGCAACGGTGAGCAGTATTTCCCGGCGCTGGCGGCCGCCCTCGACGGCGCGCAGGTGGAGATTTTTCTCGAGACCTACCTATTTGCCGACGACGAGACCGGCAGCCTGGTGGCGGACGCGCTGGCGCGCGCGGCAGCGCGCGGCGTTTCCGTACGCCTGCTCATCGATGGATTCGGTGCGCGCGAATTTGCGCCGCGCTTTCGCGACATGCTGCGGGAGGCCGGCGCCAAAGTGCTGGTGTTCCGCCCCGAGTTGAATCCCTGGCAGCTGCGCCGCAACCGCCTGCGCCGCATGCACCGCAAGCTCGCGTGCGTCGATGGCCGGCTGGCGTTCGTCGGCGGCATCAACGTGATCGACGACTACGACACACCGGGGGACACCACGCCGCGCCACGACTACGCGGTGCATATCGAGGGACCGCTCACCGCGCAGGTGCGCGCCGAGGCGGCGCGACTGTGGTCGCGCGTGGCATTGACCGCGGGGCGGATGCAGACGCTGCCGCCAATGCGCGCCGCGGATGCGCCTTTCACGGATGGCCAGCGTGCGGCGCTGGTGATCCGCGACAGCCTGCAGCATCGCCGCGACATCGAGGAGGCGTACCTTGAACTGATCGACGCGGCGCGCGAAGAAATCCTCATCGCCAGCGCCTATTTTTTTCCGGGACGGCGGTTTCGGCACGCACTGGTCGGCGCGGCGCACCGCGGGGTCCGGGTGGTGTTGCTGCTGCAGGGGCTGGTCGAGTACGTCGTACCGCATTACGCGTCTCGCGCCCTGTTCGGCTCGCTGCTCGAGGCCGGCATACGCATCGAGGAATACCACCACAGCTTCCTGCACGCCAAGGTGGCGGTGTTCGACAGCTGCAGGGCCTGCGTGGGATCTTCCAACATCGACCCGTTCAGCCTTCTGCTGGCGCGCGAGGCCAACGTGTTCGTGGACGACGCGCGCTTCGCGGGCGAGTTGCGCGCCAGCCTGGAAAATGCGATGCGCGCCGGAGCGCGCTCGCTGCCGCCGCAGGAGTGGAAGCGCCGCGCGCTGTGGCGCCGCGCATGGAACTGGATCGCCTATGGCATCGCACGGCTGCTGATCGGCTTTGCCGCCTACGAGCGCTACCACTGACCGATCTGCTCGACGCGGTCGCCGACGTGCACGCGGCCTGGCCGCTCCACCGAGTAGTACACCCCGAACACGGCCTCGCCGTCCCGCATGCGCAGGCGCGATAAGCTGTGCAGCGGCTCGTCGCCGAACACCGCGCCGAACTCCTGATCGATGGTGGTGACTTCGCAGCGGCCGCAGGCGTGCACCAACTCCAGCACCGTGTCGCCGATGCGCAGGCTGCGCCAGCCGTCCTCCGCGTATGCCGCGGCATCCCCCACGACGATGTTCGGGCGAAAGCGATCCATTGGTATCGGTGCCGGCAGGGCGGTGTTCAGCGCATCGAGCGAGGCTGCGTTGGTCACCAGGAGCGCCGCGGCGTCGCCGAAGGCGAGCGCGGCCCCTTCGCGTTGCAGCGGGCGATCGAGCTTGACCAGCTGAAGCGGGGTGCCAAACCAGCGCGTCAGAGCCTCGTTGATCTTCGCGTCGGCGATGCGTGCCATCGCGCTGCGGCTCCATAGGCGGATCTCCGCCGCTGCGGCGAACGCGTCGCGCTCGACCTCGAGCTTCTCGCCATCGAAATCGAGCGCCAGGCGCTCGCCCTGCAGCGCGGCGCGCAACCTTGCCAGATTGGCGTCGTCGCGCTGCGTGAACACCGTGCCGCCGGCCCGTGCAAGGCAGTAGCGGCGGTCCCCGGCGGGTCCGAGCGCATCGATCTCGACCGAATCGAGCGCCACCGCCGCGGCACCCTTCACCGGGAATACCGAGAGCGCGGCTACACGCCCGATCCTGGCGCTCATGCCGCGGGACGCCGGCCGAACATGCCCCAGCCCTCCATCGACATCACGATCTCGCCGTGCTGGTTCAAGGCCTCGGTGCGCGAGCGCAGCAGGCCGACGCCAGGCCGGCTCTGCGATGCGCGAGATTCGAGCACGCTGCGGCGGTAGGTGATGGTGTCGCCGGGTCGCACCGGCTTGGGCCAGCGGATGTTGTCGAGGCCGGGCGAACCCAGGCTCACCGAGCGGTTGATGTAGGAATCGCAATTGAGCCGCATGCACACCGCGCAGGTGTGCCAGCCGCTGGCGATGATGCCGCCGAAGAACGAAGCCTTCGCCGCCACCGGGTCGGTGTGGAAGGGTTGCGGGTCGAACTGCCGCGCGAACTCGATGATCTCGGCTTCGGTAAACGTATGCCGGCCCATCTCCACCGTCTCGCCGACCTTGAAGTCTTCCCAGTAGAGCGTCATTGGGGCGTCATGGTAGCTAGAATTGGGCCGCAGGCATGGATCAAGCCGTACTACGTAGCCTGGCGAAATGGCCGGAGGTCCCGGCGGTGTACGGCTGGCTGGCGCTCGACCGCCGTGGCAACTGGCTGCTGCGGGATTGCGCTGCGGAGCGTTTCGAGCGCATCGGCAACGCCGCATTGCGCGAGTTCATTTCGCGCAACTACGTGGCGGACGAGCGCGGCTGCTGGTATTTCCAGAACGGGCCGCAGCGGGTGTACGTGAAGCTGGCATACACGCCGTTGGTCCTGCACTTCGAGGGAGACGCCCTGTTCGACCATTGCGGGCGCCTGGTCAAGGCCGAGGCGAGCTATCTGGACGAGGAGGGCTCTGTGCTGATCCTCGTGGAGCGTGGCATCGGGCTGCTCGATGACCGGGACCTCGCGCGTTACGCAGATGCTTGGGAGAGGCTGCCGCTGCTGGCGCGCGTCGAGGTTGAGACGCGATTCGGCTTCGTTTCCAATCCGGCAAATTCCTTGCGCTGACCTGGTTTCCTCTTTATAATCCGGCCTCTTTTTTGCGCCTGGGCGGCTACTGTTCGCAGGACGTGGTCGCCCGGTTCGTTTCTGGAAACTGATAAACATGCCTACCGTCAACCAGTTAGTGCGTTTCGGGCGTTCGACCAAGAAGGCCAAGTCGAAGGTGCCCGCACTGCGTCAATCGCCGCAAAAACGCGGGGTCTGCACGCGGGTCTACACCACGACCCCCAAGAAGCCGAATTCCGCGCTGCGCAAAGTCGCCAAAGTGCGCTTGACCAACGGCTTCGAGGTGATCGGTTATATCGGCGGCGAGGGCCACAACCTGCAGGAACACTCGGTGGTCCTGATCCGTGGCGGCCGCGTCAAGGACTTGCCTGGCGTGCGCTACCACATCGTGCGCGGGTCGCTCGACACCCAGGGCGTCAAAGACCGCAAGCAGAGTCGCTCCAAGTACGGCGCCAAAGCGCCCAAGTCGGCCTAAAGAAAATAAGCGAGATCCGTCCCCATGCCGCGTCGCAGAGAAATCCCCAAGCGCGAGATCCTGCCGGATCCGAAGTTCAACCATCCGGACGTCGCCAAGTTCATCAACGTGCTGATGACCCGCGGCAAGAAATCGGTCGCGGAAAGCATCGTCTATGGCGCCTTCGACGCCATCAAGACCAAGTCAGGCAAGGACCCGATCGAGGTGTTCTCGCAGGCGGTGCAGAACGTCAAGCCGGTGGTCGAGGTGAAGAGCCGGCGCGTCGGCGGCGCGAACTACCAGGTGCCGGTGGAAGTGCGCCCGGTGCGGCGCGTGGCCCTGGCCATGCGCTGGATCCGCGAAGCGGCGCAGAAGCGCGGCGAGAAATCGATGACCGTGCGCCTGGCGGGGGAGTTGCAGGAAGCCGCGGAAGGCCGCGGCGGCGCGATGAAGAAGCGCGAGGAAGTGCATCGCATGGCCGACGCCAACAAGGCGTTCGCCCATTACAGGTTCTAGCGGACAGCTGGTGAACGTCGTGGCGCGCAAGACTCCCATCGATCGCTACCGGAACATCGGCATCTCGGCGCACATCGACGCCGGCAAGACGACGACCACCGAGCGCATCCTGTTCTACACCGGGGTCAACCACAAGATCGGCGAAGTGCACGACGGCGCCGCGACGATGGACTGGATGGAGCAGGAGCAGGAGCGCGGCATCACCATCACATCGGCAGCGACCACCTGCTTCTGGAAGGGCATGGACATGTCCTACCCGGAGCATCGCATCAACATCATCGATACGCCGGGGCACGTCGACTTCACCATCGAAGTCGAGCGCTCGATGCGCGTACTCGACGGCGCATGCATGGTGTACGACGCGGTGGCGGGCGTGCAGCCGCAGTCCGAGACGGTGTGGCGCCAGGCCAACAAGTACAAGGTGCCGCGGCTCGCGTTCATCAACAAGATGGACCGCGTCGGGGCCACGTTTTTCAAGTCCTACGAGCACATCAGGGACCGGCTCAAGGGCAACCCGGTGCCGATCCAGATCCCGATCGGCGCGGAAGAAAAATTCGAGGGCGTGGTGGATCTGGTGACCATGCAGGCGATCTACTGGGATGAAGCATCCCAGGGGATGAAGTTCGAACGCAGGGCGATTCCCGCCGAGCTTGCGGCGCAGGCGAAGGAGTGGCGGGAAAAGATGATCGAAGCCGCCGCCGAGGCGAACGAGGAGCTGATGAACAAGTACCTCGAGTCCGGCGGGCTGTCGACCGAGGAAATGAAGCGCGGATTGCGCCTGCGCACGATCAACAACGAGATCGTGCCGATGCTGTGCGGTTCGGCGTTCAAGAACAAGGGCGTGCAGGCGATGCTGGACGCCGTGATCGATTACCTGCCCTCCCCCATGGACATTCCACCGGTGAAGGGCTCCAACGAAGACGGCGAGCCCATCGTGCGCAAGCCGGAAGACGAGGAGCCGTTCGCCGCGCTCGCTTTCAAGATCATGACCGACCCGTTTGTCGGCCAGCTATCGTTCATCCGGGTGTACTCGGGCGTGCTCGCCTCCGGCGACACGGTGTATACCTCGGTGCGCGGCAGGAAGGAACGCATCGGGCGCCTGCTGCAGATGCACGCCAATGAACGCCTGGAAATCAAGGAAGTGCGCGCCGGCGACATCGCCGCCGTGGTCGGGCTGAAGGACGTGATCACCGGCGAGACGATCTGCGACGCGAAGAAGATCATCGTGCTCGAGCGCATGGAGTTCCCGGACCCGGTCATCTCACAGGCCGTCGAGCCGAAGACCAAGGTCGACCAGGAAAAGATGGGGGTGGCACTTGGGCGTCTGGCACAGGAAGACCCGTCGTTCCGCGTGCACACCGACGAGGAGTCGGGGCAGACCATCATTTCCGGCATGGGCGAACTGCACCTGGCGATCATCGTCGATCGCATGAAGCGCGAATTCGGCGTCGAAGCGTCGGTCGGCAAGCCGCAGGTGGCCTACCGCGAGACGTTCAAGAAGACGGTCGAGCAGGAAGGCAAGTTCATCAAGCAATCCGGCGGCCGGGGCCAGTACGGCCACGTCTGGCTGAAGCTCGAGCCGCAGCCTGCCGGCAAGGGCTACGAGTTCGTCGACGGCATCAAGGGCGGCCGCGTGCCGCGTGAATTCATCCCGGCGGTGAAGAAAGGCGTAGACGAGGCGCTGCAGGATGGCGTGCTTGCCGGCTACCCGGTGGTGGACGTGAAGGCGACGCTGACCGACGGTTCGTACCACGATGTCGATTCCAACGAGAACGCGTTCAAGATGGCCGCCATCTTCGCGTTCAAGGACGGCATGCGCGCCGCGAACCCGGTGCTGCTCGAGCCGATCATGGCAGTCGAGGTCGAGACCCCGCCGGATTTCATGGGCAACGTGGTCGGCGACCTGTCTTCCCGCCGCGGCATCATCCAGGGCATGGAGGACGTCATCGGCGTCAAGGTCATCAAGGCGCAAGTGCCGCTCGGCGAGATGTTCGGCTACTCCACTTCGCTGCGCTCGGCGACGCAGGGACGAGCCACTTATACGATGGAATTCAAGCATTACGCCGAGGCGCCGAAGAGCGTTGCCGAGGCCGTGATCACGGCAAGAAGCAAGTAACCACAAGACACGGGGATCAAGCGTCATGGCCAAAGCCAAATTTGAGAGAACCAAGCCGCACGTGAACGTGGGGACGATTGGGCACGTGGATCATGGCAAGACGACGCTGACGGCGGCGATGACGCACGTGCTGGCGAAGAAGTATGGGGGTGAGGCGAAGAAC
>CAZVZV010000316.1:0-4115 GCA_964631735.1 uncultured Enterobacteriaceae bacterium | reverse complement strand
TCGCGTTCCTTGCGCCGCACCGGGTCCTCCCACAAGG
Organism: uncultured Enterobacteriaceae bacterium; assembly: GCA_964631735.1. Lineage (GTDB taxonomy): Bacteria > Pseudomonadota > Gammaproteobacteria > Burkholderiales > SG8-39 > JAABQT01. The sequence goes on along the minus strand of CAZVZV010000316.1, from coordinate 4,078 downwards.
CCTTGGCGAAGTCCGTCTTGATCAGGCCGGGCGCGATGGCGTTCACCCGCACGTTCTTCGGCCCCCACTCGGCGGCCAGGTTCTTCACCAGCATGTGGTCGGCGGCCTTGGACATGCCGTAGGCGCCGATCACGGTGTTGGCGATGATGCCGCCGATCGAGCCCACGCTGATGTAGCTGCCGCCGCCGCGCTCGGCCATGCCGGGCAGCGTCATCGCCGCGAGCCACAGCACGCTCTTCACGTTGTTGTTGAATATCTTGTCGAAAGCATCGTCCGGAATCGCGGCGAGCGGACCGTAGTACGGGTTGGACGCCGCGTTGGCAACGGCGATGTCGATGCGTCCCCAGCGCTTCACGGTCGCATCCACCAGCGCTTGCAGCTCCTCCTTTCTCGACACGTTGCAGGCCTGCGCCAGCACGTCGTAGCCCTGCTTCTCGAATTCGGCGCGCACCTGCTCGCAGGCCTCCGCCTTGCGGCTGGAGACCACCACTTTGGCGCCGGCGCGCGCCATTTCCTCGGCGATGGACTTGCCGATGCCGCGCGTGGAGCCGGTGATCAGCGCGATTTTGCCGCTCAGGTCAAAAGGGGATGTCACCTTGATTCCTCTCGAAATTTCACTATGCGAAATATGAAACGACTATGTTGACAGTACGCCGTCGCCGACCGAATATCGAAATGCGAAACATTCTGCTGCACCCCCGCCGCAGTGACAACACCGAGAGGAGCCGCCATGGGCGCGCCCGAGTCCACCGCACCGCTTTCCCCGGCCGAGCCGCACTTCAGCTACGAGCACGAGGGCGACCGCCAGTTTGCCACCACTCTGGCGCGTGGCCTGGAAGTATTGCGCTGCTTTACGCCGCTCGAGCCGATGCTCGGCAACAAGGAGATCTCGGTGCGCACCGGCCTGCCCAAGCCGACCGTGTCGCGCCTCACCTACACGCTTACCAAGCTGGGCTACCTGCGTCACAACATGCGCCTGGGAAAATACCAGCTCGGCTCGGCCGTGCTGTCGATCGGCTACCCGCTGCTCGCCTCGATGAGCGTGCGCCAGATTGCGCGCCCGCTGATGAAGGAGCTGGCCGACTACTGCAACGGCTCGGTGTCGATGGGCATGCGCGACCGCTTGAGCATGGTGTATGTGGAATCCTGCCGCAGTGGCAACGGCATCGCCACGCTGCCCGACATCGGCACCGCGGTGCCGATTGCCCAGTCGGTGATCGGCCGCGCCTTCGTCGCCTCCTGCACGCCGCCGGAGCGCGAAGCGGTGCTCAATCAGATGAAGGTCAAGGAACCGGAAATGCACCGCAAGTACCGGCCGCAGATCGACAAAGCGCTGGAGGACATCCGCGGCCGCGGCTTCTGCGTGTCGCTGGGCGAGGTCCTGCGCGAGGTGCACGCGGTCGGAGTGCCGATGCGGCGCACGGTGGACGGCGAGGTGGTGGCGTTCAACTGCACGGTGCCCGCGTTCATCCTGAAAAAGGGCCAGCTCGAGGACGACATCGGCCCGCGCCTGGTGGCGATGGTGCGCAACATCGAGGCCTCGCTCGGCATGCACTGAGCGCAGCCGCAGGCTGCTACGATTGGCCCCGCAAGTTCACGCAGGAGGGGTCATGATAAAAGTTGCAGCACTGCTCGCCGCGGCGCTCGCGGCGCTCGCCACGCTTCCGCTCCACGCCCAGCAGTTCCCGCAGCCCGGCAAGCCGGTGCGCATCGTGGTGCCGTTCGCGCCCGGCGGGCAGACCGACATCCAGGCGCGCGCTATCGCGCAAAAGGTGGGCGAATCGCTCGGTGCCGCCGTGGTGGTGGAGAACAGGCCCGGCGCGTCGACCATCATCGGCGCGCGCGAAGTGCAGAAAGCGGCGCCCGACGGCCATACGCTGCTCTATACCATCGCCACGCACGTGCAGATTCCGCACCTGTACAAGGTGGCGCCCTGGGACGCATTCAAGGACTTCACCCCGATCACGGCCGGCGCCAAGTCGGCGACCATCCTCACGGCGCATGTGTCGCAGCCCTACGATTCGATCCGCGGTCTGGTTGCCTACGCCAAAGCCAACCCGGGCAAGCTGAACTACGCCTCTTTCGGCGCCGGCTCCACCTCGCACCTGAACGGCGAGATGTTCAAGCGGCTCGCGGGCATCGACATCGTGCACGTGCCCTACAAAGGCAGCGGCGACGCAATGCAGGGACATCTCTCCGGCGTGACGCAGATCTTTTTCGACGGACCGACCACCGCCATCGCCAATACCAGCACCGGAAGGGTGAAGATGCTCGCCGCCGCCGCGGAGACGCGCTACGCGGCGCTGCCCAACCTGCCGACCATGCGCGAACTGGGCTACGACGTCGGCATGTGGGGCTACCTCTGGTTCTGGGGCCCGGCCGGCATGCACGCCGCCACGGTGGACGCGGTGTACCAGCACCTCGCCAAGGCGATCCTGCACCCGGACGTGAAGGAACTTTTCGCCAAGGGCGGCTCGGAAGCTTCCGGCATGCCCCCCGCCGAGATGGCGCGCGTCGCGCGCGAGCTCGACCAGCGCTGGAGCGCGGTGATCCGCGAGGTCGGCGTGAAGCTCGACCAGTAGATGGCGGGACCGCTCTCCGGCATCAAGGTCCTCGAATTCGAGGCGATCGGGCCTGGACCCTTCGCCGGCATGCTGCTGGCCGACATGGGCGCGGACGTGCTGCTGGTGGACCGCCCCGCGTCTTCCGGCCTCGGCCTGAAGCGCGAGCGCTGGATGGACGTGATGCTGCGCGGCCGGCGTTCGGTGACGCTCGATCTCAAGACGAAGGACGGGGCCGCCGCAGCGCTGGAGCTGGTGGCGCGCGCCGACGCGCTGATCGAAGGATTCCGCCCCGGGGTCATGGAGCGACTCGGCCTGGGACCGGAGCAATGCCTCGCGCGCAATCCGAAGCTGGTCTATGGCCGCATGACGGGCTGGGGCCAGGACGGGCCGCTCGCTGCGCGCGCGGGACACGACATCAACTACATAGCGCTAGCGGGAGTGCTGCACGCATTCGGCCGCAAGGGCCAGGCGCCGGTGCCGCCGCTCAATCTGGTGGGCGACTTCGGCGGCGGCGGCATGCTGCTCGGCTTCGGCATCGCCTGCGCGCTGCTGCACGCGCAGAAGACCAACCAGGGCCAGGTGGTGGATGCCGCAATGGTGGAAGGCGCGTCGCTTCTTGCCGCGATGTTCTCGGGCTTCCTCGCTGCTGGCCGCTGGACGGAGGAGCGAGGGGTGAACATTCTCGACACCGGCGCGCCGTGGTACGACTGCTACGAGACGAAGGACGGCAAGCACGTCGCCGTCGGCGCCATCGAAGCCAAGTTTTACGAGGAGCTCGTGGAGCGCCTGCAGCTCTCCGGCCTGCCGCCGCAAAACGAGCGCGCGCGCTGGCCCGAGATGCGCGAGGCCTTCGCCAAGACCTTCAGGCAGAAGACGCGCGACGAGTGGGTGAAAGTGTTCGAGGGTTCCGACGCGTGCTTCGCGCCGGTGCTGAGCTTCTCGGAAGCACGGCGCCATCCGCACAACATGGCGCGTCACAGCCACATCAGCGTGGCGAGGCTCGAGCAACCGGCGCCGGCGCCGCGTTTTTCGGCCACGCCGGGGGAGGTGAGCCGCGTGCCACCGGAGCGCGGTGCGGGAGGGCGCGCGGCGCTCGCGGACTGGGGCTTCGCCGCTGCCGATGTCGAAAGACTGCACAATGCCGGCCTTGGAACCACCGACTAGGGAGCGCGGATGCTCGGACGCCTGATGCCCCGCGAAGGCAAGTTCTTCGACCTGTTCAACGCCCACGCCGAGCGCATCGTCGAGGGCAGCCGCGAGCTCGCCGCGATGATCGGCACCTTCAGCGAGCTGGAGGCGCACGCACATCGCATCGACGTCGCCGAGCGCACCGCGGACAAGATCACGCACGAGTGCATCACCCTGCTGCACAAGACCTTCATCACTCCGTTCGACCGCGAGCAGATCCACCAGCTGATCACCACCATGGACGACATCCTCGACCTGATCCAGGACGTGGCCGAATCGGTGCTGCTCTACGACCTGCGCAGCGTCACGCCCGAGGCGAAGCAGCT
>CAZVZV010000315.1:0-1349 GCA_964631735.1 uncultured Enterobacteriaceae bacterium | reverse complement strand
GGCGTTGTCGGCGATCTGTCGAGCGGTGTCGAGCGCATCTGCCAGCGTTTTCCCGGGCTCGCATACCCGGTTGACCAATCCCCAGTCCGCGCCCTCCTCCGCGCTGAACGCGCGCGCGGTGAGGATCAGCTCTTTCGCGCGCCGCTCGCCCACCGCGCGCGGCAGGTTCTGCGTGCCTGCGCCGCCCGGCATGATCCCCAGGCGCAGTTCGGATAACGCGAGCTTCGCGCTGCGGCTGGCGTAGATGAAGTCGCAGCAAAGCGCGGTCTCGAGCCCGCCGCCGTAAGCGTGGCCGTTCACCGCCGCGATCATCGGTACCGGGCACTCCATCAGCGCGACAAACGCCTGCTCGAACTGCGCATGCTGCGTGCGCCAGGTGTCGACGCTCATGCCGTCGCGTTCCTTCAGGTCGGCGCCCGCGCAGAACGCGCGCTCGCCGGCCCCGGTGAGCACGATGCAGCGGGTCTCGCCGGGATCGGCTGCCAGTCCGTTGAACAGGTCGAGCCAGTCGCGGCTCATCTGTGTGCTGATGGCGTTCAGCACTTCGGGGCGGTTGAGCGTGACGACCAGGACATGCGCGCCGTCTCGCGCCACGCTCAGCGTGGAATAGGCGCCTTGCATTCAGCGCGCGCGCCGCGTCAATGGCGCTGCCAGGTCTTGTCCGGGTTGAAGCGCTTGATCTCGCGCACGGCTGCAGCGGTGTCCGGCCCCAGGTCCTTCTCATACACGACGCCCTCGTGATTGACGATGAACGTCATGACGCCTGAGCCGCCGTAGGCAGCCGGCCACGCGACCAGCGCGAACCCGCCGATCATGCGGCCCCGGGCCATGTAGTCGTAAGCGCCGCCCGGCGCATCCGGCCCTTGCATTTTGAGAATGCGGTAACGATAGCCGTGGTACGGGTCCGGCAGTCCTTCCTCGATCTTGGTGTAGCCCTCCGCCTTAGCGCTCGCGAAGATGGGCCCGAGCGGACTCGGCGGCTCGCCGGCCTTGGTCGGGAAATGCAACCCGTCGCGCTTGCCCGGCGCGCTCCTGATCTTCTGCGCGTAGTGCAGGAGCTTGTCGCCACGCGGATTGCGCAGGTAGTACTCGCGCTGCGCGTCCACGTACGCGAGCACCGCTTGCACCGCCGAGAGTTCATTGCGGCCGATGCGCCGGTTGAGGACCTCCTCCCTGCCCTGCTTGGTGTCAAACCGCCAGCCGTCCTTGCCCTTCACGAGCGGAATCGGCAGCGGCCACTCGTCCTTGCCGATCATCAGGATCGCCTTTGCGTCGCCCTGGCGTTCGACCTTGCTCGCTTCCTCGTAGGCCTGCGCAAAGCGCTCGCGCCCCCTGCGGTCCGCGACCGC
>CAZVZV010000314.1:0-5284 GCA_964631735.1 uncultured Enterobacteriaceae bacterium | reverse complement strand
GTGTCTTGGCGTTGTCGGCGATGCGCACCGCCATCGCCGGGTCGGCGCGATCGTCCACGTAGACGTGGCACACACCGTCCAGGTGCTTGAGCATCGGGATGCGCGACTCGCGCATCAGGCGTGCGATCAGTTCCTTGCCGCCGCGCGGCACGATGAGGTCGACGTACTCGTGCAGCGCGATCAACTCGCCCACCGCGGCGCGGTCGGCGACCTCGACCATCTGCACCGCCGCCTCGGGCAACCCGGCCGCAGCGAGGCCCGCGCGCACGCAGGCGGCGATTGCCAGGTTCGATTGCAGGGCCTCCGAGCCGCCGCGCAGGATGCAGGCGTTGCCGGCCTTCATGCACAGGCCGGCGGCGTCGGCGGTCACGTTGGGGCGCGACTCGTAAATGATGCCGATCACGCCAATCGGCACGCGCATGCGCGATACTTCGATGCCGCTGGGGCGTTTGACACGGTCACTCAGCTGTCCCACGGGATCGGCCAGTTGCGCCACCTGCTCCAGACCCCCGGCCATCTGCTCGATGAGGTTCGGCGTGAGCGTGAGGCGGTCGACGAAAGCCGCGTCGTGCCCGCCTTTCTTCGACTGCGCGACGTCGCTGCCGTTGGCTGCCAACAACTCGCTCTGGCGCGCGCGGATCTGGGCGGCCATCGCGTTGAGCGCGCGGTTCTTGGCCGCGGTGTCGGCGCGCGCCAGCACCCGGGCAGCGGCGCGAGCCGCCAAGCCCAGGCTGCGGACGTAGGCTTTCACGTCAAGCTTTTGATCCACCGGCCAATTTTAACCCCAGGGCGGCGAACTGATCCCAGGTGTCGCCCCTGGTCACGCCCTTGGCCACGCGGTCGATCAGTGCGGCTTGCGCGAGCGCTGCATCGAGCGCAGCGCGCGAATGGCGGCGCGCGGCAGCCTGCACCGCGCGCTGCAGCGGTTTGTTGAACAGGCGCTGCTCGCCGAACAGGCGCTCGGCCGCCTTGCCATCGGTGAGGCCGCGCAGCGCGAACAGCGCGCTCGACACGGCGAACAGCACGAAGCTCGGCGCTTCGCCTTCGCCGCGCAGGCCGTCGAGCACCCGCAGGTAGCGCGCGAGGTCTCCCGCCACCAGCGCCTCGGCGGCGGCGTAGGGGTCGTAGCGCGCGACCGATGCGACGGCGTCCTGCACGGTATCGAGGTCGAGCTCGCCCGGTGGCGCGAGCAGCGCGAGCTTCAGCACTTCCTGCTGCGCGGCGAGCAGGTTGCCCTCGACGCGGTCGGCGAGGAACTCGAGCACCGCGCGCGAGGCCCTCTGCTGCTGGCGCGCCAGGCGCGCGCCGATCCATTCCGGCAGACGGGCGCGCTCCACCGGCCACACCTCCACCACCACCCCCGCCGCGGCGAGTGCGCCAAACCACGCGGAGGATTGCCCGGCGCGGTCCAGGCGCGGCAGCGTGACCAGGGTCAGCATTTCGCTGTCCAGCCGCGCGCAGTAGGCAAGCAGCGTCCGGGCGCCCTCGGTGCCGGGTTTGCCGGTGGGCAGCCGCAATTCGATGATCTTCGCGCCGCCAAACAGCGACCGGCTGGCGCCGGCGTGCGCGAGTTCGCTCCAGTCAAAGCCGCGTTCGGCGATGAACACCTCGCGCTCGGCGTAGCCGCGCTGGCGCGCGGCGGCGCGCACTGCGCCGGCCGCCTCGAGCGCAAGCAGCGGCTCGTCGCCGTGGATGACGTAGAGCGGCGCCAGCGATTTCGACAAATGGACTTCGAGCTGCTCGGCGCGCAGCGGCATCGGCGCTAGGCCTTGGGCTTCTGCGCGGTGGAGATGCGCCGCATGATCTGCTGCACCATGTCGAACTGCATGTCGCGGAACAGCAGTTGCTCTTCGGTTTCCTTGGCCAGCACCTGGGCGTCGTCGTAGGTCATGTCGCGGGTCAGCATGACCGTGCTCAGCGGCAGGAAATCGCCTCCCTTGCCGTCGCTGACGCGAAACGCAACGCGGTACACCAGGCGGTATTCGCTGACGCGCCCCGCCGCACTGATCGACAGGATCTCCTTGCGCCGCGACTCCTCCGTGAACTGCAGCTGCGCCTCGGCGCCCTTGGCCTCCTCCAGCACGCGCGCGTTGGTGCCGGAGCGGATGTTGCGCTTGAGGTCGAGCGCGATGCCGGTGGTCGAGTTGGGTATGTAGATCGTCTCGAACGGCAGACTCGCCGTGCCGCGCAGCTGGAATCCGCAGGCGGCGAGCAGCAGGCAGGCCAGGACGGAAGCTGGGAGCCTCACACCACGACGTTGATCAGTTTGCCCGGCACCACGATGATGCGGCGGATCGGCCTGCCGGTGGCGTAGCGCTGCACCAGTTCGCTGGCGCGCACCAGGTTCTCCAGCGCCGGCTGGCCGGCGGCCCGCGGCGCGCGCAGGCTGCCGCGCGTCTTGCCGCCGACCTGCACCACGTACTCGATCTCGTCTTGTTCGAGGGCCGCGGGGTCCGGTTCCGGCCAGCTCGCCTGCAGCAGGTCCGCGCCGAAACCGAGTTGCCGCCACAGATGGTGGCAGACGTGCGGCGTAATGGGCGAGAGCAGTCGCAGCAGGATCGACAGGCCTTCTTCGCTCTCGCGCGAGCGTCCCGGGACCTTCTCCAGCGCATTGAGGATCTTCATCGCCGCCGAGGCGACGGTGTTGAACTGGTGCTTGCCCAGGTCGTAGTTCGCCTGCCGCAGCACCGTGTGGACCTCATGGCGCAGCGCCTTCGCGTCGGCCGCCGATGCGTCGCCTGCGTGGAACTTCGCCGCGTAGGCCCACAGGCGCTTCAGGAAGCGGAAAGAGCCCTCGACGCTCTCGTCGCTCCACTCCAGCGTGTTGGTCGGCGGCGAGGCGAAGATGATGTAGAAGCGCGCAGTGTCCGCGCCGTACTTGTCGATCATTTCCTGCGGATCCACGCCGTTGTTCTTCGATTTGGACATGGTGCCGAGGCCGCCGTAGACCACTTCGCGGCCGTCGCGCGTTTTCCCGCCGAGGATCTTGCCCTTCGCGTCGCGCGCCGCTTCGACATCGGCGGGATTGATCCACTCGCGCCGGCCCTGCGCATCGCTGTAGTAGGACTCGGCCAGCACCATGCCCTGGGTGAGCAGGTTGCTGAAGGGCTCGTCCACGTCGAGCAGGCCCTCGGCCTTCATGGCGCGCGCGAAGAAGCGCGAGTAGAGCAGGTGCAGGATCGCATGCTCGATGCCGCCGATGTACTGGTCCACCGGCATCCAGTACTTCGCGCGCGCATCCAGCATGGCGCGGTCGTTGTCGGGGCAGGCGAAGCGCGCGAAGTACCAGGACGAATCCACGAAAGTGTCCATGGTATCGGTCTCGCGTTTCGCCGGCTTGCCGCAGGACGGGCACTTCGTCTCGTAGAACTCCGGCATCTTCGCCAGCGGATTGCCGGTGCCATCGGGTACCAGGTGCTCGGGCAGGCGCACCGGCAGGTCTTCGTCGGGCACCGGCACGTCGCCGCAGGACGGGCAGTGCACGATAGGGATCGGGCAACCCCAGTAGCGCTGGCGCGAGATGCCCCAGTCGCGCAGCCGCCACTGGATCTGTTTTTCGCCCAACCCCTTCGCCTGAAGGTCTGCGGCGATCGCGTCCACCGCCGCCTGATACTCGAGGCCGTCGTACTTGCCTGAATTCGTGCAGCGGCCGTATTCCGCGTACGCGGGCCGCCAGGGTTGCGGCACTGCGTCGCCCGCCGGGTGGCGGATCACGCACTTGATCGGCAGGGCGTAATTGAGCGCGAAGGCGTAGTCGCGCTCGTCGTGCGCCGGCACGCCCATCACCGCACCCTCGCCATAACCCATCAGCACGTAGTTGCCGACCCACACCGGCAGCTTCTCGCCCGAGACCGGGTGCGTGCAGTACAGGCCGGTGGGCATGCCTTTCTTCTCCAGCTGGGCGAGGTCGGCTTCCATCACCGCGCCGCGCTTGCATTCGTCGACGAACCGAGCGAGCTTCGGGTCCTGCTGCGCTGCGAATTTCGCGATCGGGTGCTCGGCGGCGACCGCCATGAAAGTCGCGCCCATCAGCGTGTCGGCCCGGGTGGTGAAAACCCACAGGACCTTTTTCTGGTTTTCCAGAAGATATTCAAACCCGATGCGCACGCCTGCCGACTTGCCGATCCAGTTCTTCTGCATCAACTTCACCTGCTCGGGCCAGCCGTCCATGCGCTCGAGAGCGTCGAGCAGATCCTCGGCGTACGCGGTGATGCGGAAGAAGTACATCGGGATCTCGCGCTTCTCCACCAGTGCGCCGGTGCGCCAGCCGCGGCCGTCGATCACCTGCTCGTTGGCCAGCACCGTCTTGTCCGCGGGGTCCCAGTTCACGACGCCGGTCTTCTTGTAGGCGAGGCCTTTCCTGAACAGCCGCGTGAACAGCCACTGGTTCCACTTGTAGTACTCGGGCCGGCAGGTGGCGAGCTCGCGCTCCCAGTCGAGCGCGAAACCCAGCCCCTGCAGCTGGCGCTTCATGGTGGCGATGTTGTCGGTGGTCCACTGCGCCGGCGGCACCTTGTTCGCCATCGCGGCGTTCTCCGCCGGCAGGCCGAACGCATCCCAGCCCATCGGCTGCAGCACGTTGTAGCCGCGCATTCGGTGGTAGCGGGTGAGGACGTCGCCGATGGTGTAGTTGCGCACATGGCCCATGTGCAACTTGCCCGACGGGTAGGGGAACATGGACAGGCAATAGAACTTCGGCCTGGCCGGGTCTTCCAGCGAACGGAAGGACTTCTGCGCCTCCCAAAAGGCCTGTGCTTCCCGTTCGACGCTCTGGGGATGGTATTGAGGCTGCATCTGTGGCGTATTGCGCGGAAGGCGCGGATTCTAGCGCATCCACCGCGCGCGAAGTCCCGTATAAGCTTGCGTGTACGCATACGGAGATACCGATGAAGCGCATCATTGCAATCCTGGCCGGCGCACTCCTTGCGGCCGCCGCAGTGCAGGCCGAGGCCGCGCCCGCGGCGGTGGTCGAAGGCGTGCAGATGCCCGCCTGGGTGGAACGCACCGTCACCGGCGGGATGCGCCGCATCCCGCTCGCGCCCGGCATGGAATTGCGCGGTGGCAACGAAGTGAAGACCGGCGCCGGTTCGCGCGTGTACATCAAACTCGCCGAAGGCAGCCTGGTGAAGCTGGGCGAAAACGCTTCGCTGCGCCTGATCGACCTGCAGGCCGAGCACGGCGGCGTGTTCAAGGCGGCGCTGAACGTGCTGCAAGGCGCGTTCCGCTTCACCACGGATTTGCTCGCCAAGGAGCGGCGCCGCGAGGTGAGCATTCGTGTGGCCAC
>CAZVZV010000313.1:0-1968 GCA_964631735.1 uncultured Enterobacteriaceae bacterium | reverse complement strand
AGCGATCCTCGAGGGCGTCTCCGCCTGGAACATGGGCGCGACCACGACCGGGTTCTTCATCGCCTTCTGCTTCCTGGTGGTCGGTTGCTTCCTCGACGCTATTCCCGCGATCATCATCGTCGGCACTATCCTCGAGCCGCTCGCCAAGACTGCCGGCCTGGACCCGGTCCACTTCGCCATCGTCGGCATCGTGTCGCTCGCCTTCGGGCTCGTCACGCCGCCCTATGGTCTGTGCCTGATGATCTCCTGCGCGGTGGCCAAGATCCGCATGATCGATGTGATGAAAGACGTCATGATCATGCTGATACCGATGCTGCTGGTGCTGGCAATCATCATCATCTGGCCCAGCGTGCCGCTGTTCTTGCCCAGGCTGTTTCCGCCCGGAACGCTATAGTGGCCAGACCATGAACATCTTCATGACCGGTGCTTCCGGTTACATCGGCGGCACCGTGGCCGACTCGCTGATCAAGGCCGGTCACGCGATCACCGGACTCGCCCGCACGGAGGACTCCGCGGCCAGGCTTCGCGCCCATGGCATCGAACCCGTGCGCGGCGAATTGAGCAGTCACAGCATTGTCAGAAACGCAGCGCGAAGCGCGGACGCCGTCGTCAACTGTGCCAACGCCGACGACGCGTTCGTGGTCGCGGCGATCGTCGAAGGCCTCGCCGGATCGGGAAAGGCGTTTCTGCACACCAGCGGCTCGAGCATCGTGGGCGACAAGGCAGCGGGAAAGGCCTCACCGAAGATCCATCACGAAGACACGCCCTTCGAACCGCTGCCGGAGAAGATACAGCGCGTCGCGGTGGACCGTGCTGTGCTTGCCTCGGCCGTTCAGGGAGTGCGTTCGGCGGTGCTCTGTCCCTGCCTGATCTACGGTCAAGGACGGGGCGCCAATTCCGACAGCATTCAGGTTCCAAACCTGATCCGCCAGGCCGTCAAGAGCGGCGTTCCCCGATACATCGGGGCGGGCGAGAACATCTGGTCCACGGTGCATATCGATGATGTCGCCGGCGTCTACCTGCTGGCGCTCGAAGCAGCACGCGCCGGATCGTTCTTCTACGTCGAAAACGGCGAAGCTACCCTGAAGTCCATCGTCGAATCCATCGCACGCCTGCTTGGCGGAAAACGATCCCCGGAGAGTTGGAGCATCGACGCGGCGGTCGCGGAGTGGGGGCCGCAGGCGGCCTGGTTCTCCCTTGGCGGCAACAGCCGCGTCAGTGCCGAGAAAGCGCGCAAAATGCTCGGCTGGAAGCCCGCCGGCGCCGATCTCGTCCACGAGATCGAGCAGGGCTGGTACCGGCGCCAGCTCGAAGCGGGTGCCTATTCCGTCAGACTCCGCTGAGCGGCCCGAAGCCCCAGGAGAAGAGCGGGCGCCCGCCGCTTTCGGTCACCACGACGACCTCCTCGAGCCAATAGCGCTCGCGCTCGCCGCCGGGCACCAGCAGGTGCAGCGGCACCACCATTCCCTTTTCCAGCGTCCAGTCGCCGTTCGCCTTGCCGTCGGCGGTGCGCTGCTCGAGGTCCATGTGCGAGAGCCCCAGGCCGTGAAAGAAGATCACCGCCTCGGTGGAATTCGGCATTCCGGCCTTGCGGTAGACCTCGCGTGCGTGTGCCTGCAGGGCGCTCACCCGGGCGCCCGGGCGCATCGCCTCCAGCAACGCCTCGGCGACACGCGCCGTAGCCTCGGCATTGCGTTTGCCCGCGGCTGCGGGTTCGCCGCCGGCCACCCACGTCTTGCCGCCATCCCAGCAGTACAGGTCGAGCGTGCCGTGGCAATCGAACATCACGTGCGTGCCGTGCTCGATCTCGCCATTTTCGAGTCCAGTCTGCAGCGAGATCGTCGCGTCGGCTCCCTGGGGATGGCTCCAGACCATCGCACCCGGGTCGCGCACGAAGCCGCCGAGGTCTACCGCGGCGCACGCGTAGGCCTGGCTCAGATCGTGCCAGGTGCAGCCATTTTTCCAGGC
>CAZVZV010000312.1:0-3475 GCA_964631735.1 uncultured Enterobacteriaceae bacterium | reverse complement strand
TCGCCCAGGCCTATCCCTCCAAGCCGATCCGCTACATCGTGCCCTTCCCGCCCGGCGGGCCAACCGACACCTTCTCGCGGGCGCTCACCGCGCAGCTCGGCGAAGCGCTCGGCCAGCCGGTGGTGGTCGAGAACGTCCCCGGCGCCGGCGCGTCGATCGGCATGGACCGCCTGGCGAAGTCGCCGCCCGACGGGTACACGATCGGGCTCGCCACGACCGGCAGCCACGCCATCAATCCTCACCTCTACGGGCCCAAGCTCACCTACAACGCGCTGAAGGATTTCACGCCGCTCACGCTCGCGGTGTCCTACGTGAACGTCCTGGTGGTGAACGCCGCGGTGCCGGTGAAGTCGGTCGGCGACCTCGTCGCCTACGCCAAGGCGAACCCGGGCAAGGTCAACTTGGGCTCGGCCGGCAACGGCTCCTCCAACCACCTCTCGGGCGAGCTCCTGCGGACGCTCACCGGCGCGCCGATGCAGCACGTCCCCTACAAGGGCTCGGCGCCGGCGCTCACCGACGTGGTGAGCGGGCAGCTCACGTTCATGTTCGACATCCTGATCACCTCGGCGGCGCAGATCCGCGCCGGCCGCGTGCGCGGGCTGGCGGTCACCAGCGCGAAGCGCAGTCCGTTTGCGCCCGACATCCCGACCATGGCCGAGTCGGGCGTGCCGGGGTACGCCGAGGCGGGTAGTGACCTCTGGTTCGGCATCGTCGCGCCGGCGGGCCTGCCGAAGCCGATCGTCGAGAAGCTGAACGGCGAGCTGATCCGCATGCTGCGCTCGCCGGCGATGCGCGAGCGGATCAGCGGGCAGTACCTCGACGTCTGGACGTCGACCCCCGCCGAGTTCCAGAAGGTGATCGAGTCCGACTACGCGAAGTGGGGGAAGATCGTGAAGGCGTCGGGCGCGCGGGTCGACTGACCGGTGGCCGCGAACCCCGAGCCGCCGCGCGCGAGCCCCGTCCCGGCGCTGCCCGACAGCCGCGGCACGAACCTCTTCCGCGCCGATCCGGGCTTCGCGCCGCTGCTCGCGCTGTACCTCGAGCCGGCGCTGCACGCGCACCTCGTCCCGCATCTCGACCGGCTCGGCGCGCTCGCCGGCGGAACTCTCGACGAGCTCGCCGGTGCCGCCGACCGCAACCCGCCGCGGCTGCACCACCGCGACCGGGCCGGCACCGACCGGCAGTGGATCGAGAAGCACCCGGCCTACGCCGAGATGGAGCGCATCGCGTTCGCCGAGTACGGCCTCGCCGCGATGTCGCACCGGGCGGGCGTGCTCGGCTGGACGCGGCCGCTGCCGCCGGCGGCGAAGTACGCGCTCTCGTACGTGTTCGTGCAGGCGGAATTCGGGCTGTGCTGCCCGGTGAGCATGACCGACGCGCTCGCACGCACGCTGGCGAAGTTCGGCGCGCCGGAGCTGGTGAACCGCTACCTGCCTGGCCTCACCGCCACCGACTTCGACGCGCTGACGCAGGGCGCGATGTTCATGACGGAGCAAGGCGCGGGGTCGGATGTGGGCGCCACGGCAACACGCGCCGTGCGCGAAGGCGAATCCTGGCGCCTGTACGGCGACAAGTGGTTCTGCTCCAACGCGGACGCGGGACTGGCCCTCGTGTTGGCGCGGCCGGACGGCGCTCCGGCGGGAACCAAGGGCCTGTCGCTATTCCTGCTGCCCAAGGAGTTGCCGGACGGTTCGCCCAACCACTATCGCATCGTGCGCCTGAAGGACAAGCTCGGCACGCGCGGCATGGCGAGCGGCGAGATCCGGCTCGAAGGCGCCCTCGCGTACCTGGTGGGCGACCCGCAGCGCGGCTTCCTGCAGATGGCCGACATGATCAACATGTCGCGCCTCTCGAACGGCATGCGCGCCGCCGGCATGATGCGACGCGCGCTCACCGAAGCGCTGTTCGTCGCGCGGCGCCGCGTCGCCTTCGGCAAACCGCTGATCGAATTGCCGCTGATGCGGCGCCAACTCCTCAAGCTCATGGTGCCCACCGAATCTGCGCGCTCGGTCATGCTGTACACGGCGGCAGAGCTGGCGAAGGCAGACGGCGGGAATGAAACCGCCCGACGCCGCGTGCGCCTGCTCACCCCGCTGCTCAAGTTCCGAGCCTGCCGCGACGCGCGCCGCGTGACCGGGGACGCCATGGAAGTGCGTGGCGGCGCCGGCTACATCGAGGAATGGTCGGACGCGCGGCTGCTGCGCGACGCGCACCTGGGCTCGATCTGGGAAGGCACCTCCAACATCGTCGCGCTCGACGTGCTGCGCGCGATACGGAAAGACAAAGCGCTGGAGGCGATGGAGTTCGACCTGGGCCGAGCCGCAGAATTTGCGCGCGCAGCCGATGAGACCCACGCGCGCCAAGCCGCCAGCGGCCTCTACTACGCCTGCGCCGCCGCGATCCTGGAGCGCGAGGGCCGGACACTGCTGGCAAAACTGGTGCGCCGGCACCGCCTCGAGCCGCGCGACCCGCTGCGTCCGGTGGACGACGCTTTCGCCGAAGCCCTGCTGCAATGACCCGGGTTCTGCTCACAGACCCGATCGATGCCTCGGGTGAAGAGCTGTTGCGCGCGCGCGGTGCAGTGGTGGTGCTCGCTCCCGATGGCAGCGCCGAAACCGTCAAGCGCCTCGCGCGCGATGCCGACGGCGTGATCATCCGCTCCAAGCTGCCGGACGACATATTCGACGCGGCGCCGCGCCTGCGTGCGGTGACCATCCACGGCTCCGGCACCGACCTGGTGCCGCTCGCCGCGGCTAACGCCAAGGGAGTGCTGGTCGCAAATCTTCCTGGCGAAAACGCTCAGTCGGTCGCCGAGTATTGCGTGATGGCGATGCTGATGCTCGCGCGCAACATCACTGTGATCACCGCGGCGATTCGCACGCGGCCCTGGGAGCAGGCGCGCGCACTGAGCGGCGCTGCCAGCGAGATCACGGGACTCACCGCCGGCATCGTCGGGGTGGGCGAGATCGGCAAGCGCGTGGCGCACATCTGCAGCCACGGCTTCGGCATGAAGGTGCTGGGCAACCAGAGGCGCATGGACCGTCTGCCGCCGGAGGCGGAACCGGCAACATTGGAGCAGTTGTTGAAGGCCTCGGACTTCGTCGTCATCGCTTGCCCGCTCACGCCCGAGACGCACCACCTGTTCGATTCGGCGCGGCTCGCCTCGATGAAATCTTCCGCCTGGCTGATCAACGTGGGGCGCGGCCCGGTGATCGACGAAACCGCGCTGATCGAAGCCCTGCGCGCGAAGCGCATCGCGGGCGCAATGCTCGATGTATACGAGCACTACCGCATCGCGCCAGGCCACCCGCTGTTCGACCTCGACAATGTCGTGCTCACGCCGCACCTCGCCGGCAGCACGCGCGAATCGCGCGCGCGCGCCAGCGTGCGCGCCGCCGACGAAACGCTGCGCATGCTCGCGGGCGAAAAACCGAGGAACCTCGTCAACCCGGAGGTCTGGCATGCCCGCCGATCT
>CAZVZV010000311.1:0-2133 GCA_964631735.1 uncultured Enterobacteriaceae bacterium | reverse complement strand
TGGTGACCAAGTCGAATGCCCAGCGCCACGGCATGGTGCTGTGGGACGAGATCTTCTACGAAGTGGCGAAAAAGTACCCCGACGTGAAAACCGACCGCATCCTGGTGGACGCGATGACCACCCGCATGGTGCTCAAGCCCGGATCGCTCGACACTGTCGTCGCCTCCAACCTGCACGCCGACATCTTGTCCGACCTCGCCGCAGCGCTGAGCGGTTCGCTGGGCATCGCGCCCACCGCGAACTTGAATCCCGAAAGAAAATTTCCGTCGATGTTCGAGCCGATCCACGGCTCGGCCTTCGACATCACGGGCAAGGGCATCGCCAACCCGATCGCCACCTTCTGGACCGCGGCGATGATGTTGGAGCACCTGGGCGAGCCAAAAGCCGCCGCACGGCTGATGACCGCGATCGAGCGCACGACGGAAGAGCAGGTGTTCACGCCCGACCTGGGCGGCGTGCACGACACGCGCGCGGTGACCAACGCGGTGAAGCGCGCGCTCTAGGCGTACAACCCGGCCGTGCTCCACGCGGACAGCGCCCGCAACCGCCTCACCGGCATCGGGCTGATCTCGCTCACCTACGTCTGCTTCACCCTGCTCGACGGCAGCGCGAAGTGGTTGGTGCAGTCGGTTCCGGTCCTGATGGTCGTGTGGCTGCGTTTCCTCACGCAGACCCTCCTCGCCTCCGCCCTGCTGTTCCCACTGCGCGGCAAGGCGCTGGTGCGCACCCAGCACCTGCGCTGGCACGTCCTGCGCGGCCTCATGTTCGTCGCCATGACAGGCATGAACTTCTGGGCGCTGCAGTTCCTGCAGCTCACGGTCACCGCCTCCATCTTCTTCACGGTGCCGATCCTGATCGCGCTGATGAGCGCGCCGCTGCTGAACGAGAAGCTCGACGCCAGGCGCTGGGCGGCGATCCTCATCGGCTTCGCTGGGGTGCTGGTGATCGTGCGCCCCGGCTCGGCATCCTTCCATCCCGCGATGCTGCTGTCGGTGATCAATGCCGTGCTCTATGCCGCCTTCAACCTGATGACGCGCAAGCTCGCTGCCTACGATCCGCCGGAGACCATCCAGTTCCTGCCCGCGGTGGTGGCGTGCGTTGAGCTGACGCCGTTCGCACTCGCCACATGGCAGTCGCCGCCCGGCTGGTTCGAGTGGCTGCTGCTCTGCCTCATGGGTGTATTCGGCGGCACCGGGCACTACCTGCTGGCGATGGCACACCGCTATGCGCCAGCCAGCACGCTGGCGCCGTTCCAGTATCAGCAGATCCTGTACATGGCACTGTTCGGTTACCTGGTGTTCGGCAGCGTGCCCGACACCACGGTCTGGATCGGCGCCGCCATCGTCATCGCCAGCGGGCTGTATCTGTTCTCGCGCGAGCGGCGCGGGCGGTAGGCTAGACTTCCCGGCGGGGAGGCAGGATGCTGGAGACCGTCGCGGTCCCGCTGTGGCTCGCGCTCGCGGGCGCGCTGCTCGCGCTGTGGGCGTTCTACGAACATGTGCTGATGCCTGCACTGCGCTGGATGGTGATGCATCCGGCCAACCAGGTGATCGACGAGGTCGGCAAGCGCCTTCGCATCGGCATCCGGCCGTTCCAGCGCACAAAACGACAGGCGCTGATCCACCGGCTGATCACCGACCCGAAGGTGCAGCAGGCCGCCGAGCAGTTCGCCAAGCAGAACAAAGTTCCGGTGCTCACCGCGCTGGCAATCGTCGAGCGCTACGCGCGCGAAACCGTGCCGGCGTTCAACGCCTACCTCTACTTCCGCACCGGCTACTGGGTGGGAAAACGCGTGGCGCAGCTCCTGTACCGCGTGCGCCTGGGCTACGTGGACTCGGAGAACCTGGCGAGCGTCGAGCCCGATTCCACGGTGGTGTTCGTGATGAACCATCGCTCCAACATGGACTACGTGCTCGCCACCTACCTCGCCGCCGACCAGACGGCGCTTTCCTACGCGGTGGGCGAATGGGCGCGCATCTGGCCGCTGTCGGCGCTGATCCGCTCGATGGGCGCCTACTTCGTGCGCCGCGACTCCAAGAACGAGCTCTACCGCCGCGTGCTCGAGAGCTACATCGTCATGGCGACGGAGGCCGGCGTGCCGCAGGCGGTGTTCCCGGAGGGCGGGTTGACGCG
>CAZVZV010000310.1:0-13696 GCA_964631735.1 uncultured Enterobacteriaceae bacterium | reverse complement strand
GCTCAAGGCTGGGCCGGCTCGAGGCCGAACACCTGGCGCAGGTAGGCGAGGTAACGCGCGTCCGTGCTCACCAGCTTGCCGGGCGAATCAGACACTTTGGCCACCGGCTGGCCGTTGCACTCGGTCATCTTGATGACGATGTTGAGCGGCTCGAAGCCGACGTCGTTGGTGAGATTGGTGCCGATGCCGAAGGAAGTGCGCGCGCGGCCGTGGAAGCGCCGCGCGATCTCGATGGCCAGCGGGAAGGACAGCTGGTCGGAAAAGATGAGCGTCTTGGTGCGCGGATCGACGCGGTTCTTCTGGTAGTGCGCGATCAGCTTCTCGCCCCATTCGAAAGGGTCTCCCGAGTCGTGGCGCGCGCCGTCAAACAGCTTGCAGAAGTACATGTCGAAGTCGCGCAGGAAGGCGTCCATGCCGTAGGTGTCCGACAGCGCGATGCCCAGGTCGCCGCGGTACTCCTGCGCCCACTTGTCGAACGCGAACACCTGCGCGTCGCGCAGCCGCGGTCCGAGCGCCTGGCAGGCCTGCATGTATTCGTGCGCCATGGTGCCCAAGGGCGTCACGCCGTTCTTCATCGCCAGCCAGACGTTCGAAGTGCCGGCGAAGAGCTGCGGCATCTGGCGCTTCAGCATCGCGATGATCTCCTCGTGCCAGGCGAGCGAGAAACGCCGGCGCGTGCCGAAGTCAGAGATCTTGAAATCGAGCGCCGGCTCGAGCGTGCGCACCAGCGCGATCTTGGTCCCCAGGCGCTTGCGCCCCTCGCCCAGGTCGGCGTTCGGCTGCGTGCGGCGGAAGTACACCTCCGAGACGATCGCCAGCACCGGGATCTCGTACAGGATCGTATGCAGCCAGGGGCCGCGAATCGCGATCTCGATCTCCCCCGCCGCCGCGCCGCGCGCTATGCGGATGTATTTCTCGTTGAACTGGAACAGCGCGAGGAAATCGACGAAGTCCGACTTCAGGAAGCGCTGGCCCCGCAGGTAGGCCAGCTCTTCGTCCTGGAAACGCAGCCGGCAGAGATCCGCCACCTCGCGCGCGATCTCCTCCACGAAGGGCGTGAGGTTGACGCCTTCGGTGCGGCACTTGAACCGGTACTCGACCTGCGCGCCCGGAAAGTGGTGCAGCACCACCTGCATCATGGTGAACTTGTACAGGTCGGTGTCGAGCAGCGAGCGGACGATCATGCGGGGATTCTACCCACCTGCCCGCCGGACGCCACTTGCAAGGCCGGCGATACTGGATATAATCCCAGCACTGTAAGGAGGCACAGCATGGCCCTCGCCGAACCCTTGACCGATCGCCAGAGCGAGATCCTGAAGCTGATCCGCGACCTGACCGAATCCGCCGGCTTCCCGCCGACGCGCGCGGAGATTGCGCAGAAGATGGGCTTCCGCTCGGTGAACGCCGCCGAGCAGCACCTGCGCGCGCTGGAGAGAAAAGGCGCGCTCGACATTCTGCAAGGCGCTTCGCGCGGCCTGCGCGTGAGGGACAAGGCGCCGGCGCGCGTGGGACGCCTGATGGAACTGCCGGTGGTGGGCCGCGTGGCGGCAGGCAGCCCGATGCTGGCGGAGCAACACCTGCAGGGCCGCTACCAGGTGGACACCAACCTGTTCACGCCGCGCGCCGACTACCTGCTGAAGGTGCGCGGCATGTCGATGCGGGACGCCGGGATCCTGGAGGGCGATCTGCTCGCGGTGCATCGCACGCAGGAGGCGCGCTCCGGTCAGGTGGTGGTGGCGCGCCTAGCGGACGAGGTCACCGTCAAGCGCTTCCGCCGGCGCGGCCACAGCGTGCAGCTGCTGCCGGAAAATCCCGACTTCGAGCCGATCGAGGTCGACCTGCGCCGCGATGCGCTGACCATCGAAGGCGTCGCCGTCGGTGTGATCCGCAACGGCAAGAGCCTCTAGGAGGTTGGCGAGGGTCCCCTAGGGCGACAAGCGGGCAGGCCCGGCGCGCGCCGGCTCACCCGATATAATTGGGGCAGAGTCCCCGCCCGCCGATGATTCCCCGCAGCGCTCCCGCGCCTCTCGCCGTTCCCGTTCGGGGCGCTGACGCGCGCGACAGCGCGGACCCGCAGCGCGTCCTCGCGGACCGCGTGGAGCAGCTCTACAGCCAGATGCCCCTGGGCATCGTGGTGACGCTCGTCATCGGCGGCATTGCCACCTACGAACTTATGGACACCCGCACCAGGGACCTGGTGCTGTTCTGGTGGGGGCTGCTGCTGCTGATCACCGCCGCGCGCGCGGCGCTTTACTTCGGGTACCGCGCCAGCAAGGACAAGCTCGCTGAGGCTGCGCAGTGGCTGCGCTGGCTCGGCATCAGTGCATTGGCCAACGGCGTCAACTGGGGCATCGCCGGCGCCGTGTTCTTCCCGTCGCATACGGACGAGCAGCAGGTGTTCCTTGCCTTCCTGCTTACCGGCATCGCTTCGGCCGGAATCCCGACCTATGCAGCCTCGTGGCCGATGTTCGCGATCTACGCCGGCGCCATCGTGCTGCCGTTCGCCTATGTGCTGGCGAACTTCGGCAATCGGTTGTTCGCCGAAATCGCCATGCTGGTGCCCCTGTTCTGGCTGGTCAACGTCGGCATCGCCTACCGCCTGAACCAGGTGTTTTTCTCCGGCTACCGGCTGCGCCACGCCTACGGCCGGCTGACCTCGGACTACACCGCGCTCAACCAGCGGCTCGAGCAGCAGTTGGTGGAACTGGACAACTCGCAGCGCCAGGTCGAGGCTTCGGGGCGCAAGCTGGCGCTGTTTGCCGAGCGAGCGCCAATCGCGGTGCTCGAGCTGGACAACGAAGGCCGCATTCAGGCGATCAACCATGCGGCGGAGAACCTGTTCGGCTGGACCTCCAACGAACTGGTGGAGCGGAACGCTTCGGTGAAGATCCTGATCCGCCCGGAGTTTCACGCCGACTTTGACACGAAGTGGCGGGAGCTCATCGCCTCGCGCACGCCGGTGGCGCACCTGAAGATCAACAATCCGCGGCGCGACGGTCTCGAAGTGGTGTGCGAGTGGAACGTGACCCCGCTGGTCAATACCGAGGGCAAGGTGGTCGGCGTCATCGCCCAGGGCCAGGACATCACGCGCCAGATGCAGGCCAAGCAGGCGAAGAAGGAGTTCACCGCCACCCTCAGCCACGAGCTGCGCACCCCGCTCACCTCGATCATCGGCTCGCTGCAGTTGATCAACTCCGGCGTGCTGGGCGAGGTGGACAAGGACGTCGCCGAATTGACCGGCGTCGCGGAACGCAACAGCCAGCGCCTGCTCGACCTGATCAATGACATCCTCGACATCGAAAAGATGGAGTCCGGCAAGCTGACCCTGGTGCCGGAGCTGCTGACGCTGGACGAGCTGGTGGGCGAGTCGCTGGTGCTCAACAAGGGATATGCCGAACGCTTCCAGGTGCGCTACCAACCGCGCGGCGTCCTGCTGCCGGTGCAGGTGAAGGCGGATCGCAAGCGGCTGCTGCAGGTGATGACCAACCTGCTGTCCAATGCGGCGAAGTTCTCGCCCGCGGGCGAGGCGGTGGAAGTGTCGATGGAGGACCTCGGCACGCGCGTGCGCATCGGTGTGCACGACCACGGCCCGGGCATCCCGGAGAATTTCCGCAGCCGCATTTTCGGCCGCTTCGCCCAGGCCGATTCGAGCGCCACGCGCCAGAAAGGCGGCACCGGCCTGGGCCTCGCCATCTGCAAGCGCCTGATCGAACTGATGGATGGGCAGATCGGCTTCACCGACCGCGACGGCGGCGGCACCGTGTTCTTCTTCGAACTGCCCAAGCACGCGGCGGCTTAGAATCCCCACCATGCCCGCGCAACCGCTCAACCGCATCTGCTACGTCGAGGACGATGAGGATATCCGCCGGATCGTGCGCATGTCGCTCGAGCGCATCGGCAAAATGACGGTGGAGGTGGTCGCCGACCCGCTGCTGGCGCTCGAGGCGATCAAGGCGTTCAAGCCGGAACTGGTGATGCTCGACTGGATGATGCCGGGGATGGACGGGCCGACGCTGTACCGCAAGATGAAGGAAGTGCCCGAAGTGCGCGACCTGCCCGTGGTGTTCATCACCGCCAAGGCTTCGCAGCGCGAACTGGACGAACTGCGCGCGCTGGGCGCCGCCGGCACCATCTCCAAGCCTTTCTCGCCCAAGGACCTGCCCCTGCAGCTGCGCGCGATCTGGCACAGCCTGCCGTAGGGTGGGCCGTTGGCCCACCCTACGGTTCAATTTCCCTGGTAGAACTTGCGCGACAGGTAGCCGATGACTTCGTCGGCGTTGCGGAAGCGCGCATCGCGGTCCTTCTCCAGCAGCTTGTCGAAAAGCCGCTGGTAGGGATCGAGCCGCTGCGGCAGCGCCGGCGGCGGGGTATTCAGGTGGTGCAGAGCGACCTCCACGGCGGTGTCGCCGCTGAACAGGTGTTCGCCCAGCATCATCTGGTATAGCAGCACGCCCGCGCTGTAGATGTCGGTGCGCAAGTCGAGCGCCTTGCCCTGCACCTGCTCCGGGCTCATGTAGCGCGGCGTGCCGAGGATCTCGCCCGCGTTGGTCTGGTCGATCGAATCGATGTGCTTGGCAATGCCGAAATCGACGATCGCCAGGCTGCCGTCTGAGCGGAACATCAGGTTTTGCGGCTTCAGGTCGCGGTGCAGGATGCCCTGTTCGTGGATGTCGCCCAACGCGAACATCAGCTCGCGAAACAGGCCCAGCGCCTCCTCCGGCGGCAACGCCTTGCCCGCCAGGCGCTTGTTGAGGTCGCCGCCGTCGAAGAACTCCATCACCAGGTAGGCATTGCCTTCGGACACGCCGTGGCTGTGGATGTGCGCCACGTGCCGGCTGCGCAGGCGCTCGACCAGATTGTATTCCTCGATGAAGCGGGCCAGCGAGCGCTTGTCCTGGGTCACCTCGCTGCGCAGGATCTTCACCACCAAGGGCTCGTCGTCCTTGTCGCGCGAGGCGAGATAGACGCGCGACATGCCTCCCTCGCCGATCAGCCTGAGCACCTTGATGCCCGGGATCTGCATGCGGGCGCCGAGGAGGTGGCCCTCCATGCGCGCCGCGATCTCTGGCGCCACAGTCTTCTCGGTCTTGTCGTGCGCGACGTCGCGGATCGCCGTGATCAGGCGCTCCTTGGTCAGCTCCTGCTTGCGCTGGTATTCGTCCGCGCCAGCTTTCATCGCGCGCACCGCGATGATCTCGTTGCCGGCGCCGGTGAGGAAGATGATCGGTGGGCAGTCGCCGCGTTTCTTGAACTCCGCCAGCCACTGCAGGCCATCGCCGCGCCCGAGCATGTAGTCCAGAAGGATCACGTCATACGCGGCGAGCGAGAAATTCGCGTCCGGCATGTCGCGCTCGAGGGGATCGAATTCCTCGATGTCACCCGCCGGCCACTGCTGCCGGATGAAGTGCACCAGCAGATTGCGCAAGTCCGGATCGTCATCGATGATCAGGACTCTCATGCGTGCGCCGGCGCTGCGGCCCTCACCGCGAATACCGGGATCGCTTCGGATTTGCCGCGCAGCGTGACGTCGCCCCGGGTGGCCACCCGCTCGGCCGGCACCAGGTGCCGGATGCGCTCGTACAACGGCCCGCACAGCAGCACCTCGCCCGACGCCGCCATCTGCATCAGGCGCGCGGCGGTGTTCACCGGATTGCCGATGATGGTATAGCTGGCGTAGTGCGTCGAGCCGACGTTGCCGATGATCGCCTCACCGGCGCACATGCCGATGCCGACTCCGACGGACAGGCCATGCTGCTCGCGCCAGGCGGAGGCTACCGGGCCGAAGCGCGCCACCATTTCCAGCGCCGTGTGCCAGGCGCGTTCCGCGGCGTCCGCCTGCGGGAAAGGCACGTTGAAGCCGACCAGCAGGCTGTCGCCCGCCATGTTGAAAATGGTGCCGTCATGCTGGTACGCCGCTTCGGTCAACACTGCGAAGTACTCGTTGAGCATCGCCACTACGGCGCCCACGTCGTTTTGCTCTGTGAGGCGCGTGAAGCCGCGCAGGTCGGCGAACAGCGCCACCAGGCTGGTGCGCTGCGTGCGGCCCTGGAACGGATCGCCATGCTCGCCGGCCGCCGCCGTGATGCGGTCGGCCAGCCGCGGCGAAATGTAGCGCGAAAACGCCTTGCGGATCGCTTCCTTGCGCTGCACTTCGGTTGCGAGCCTGCGGCTTTCCAGTTCCTTGCGCGTATCGTGCAGGCGGCGCAGCGTCTTCACGCGCGCGATCAACTCCTCGCGCTTCACTGGCTTGGACAGGAAGTCATCGGCGCCCGCTTCGATGCCGCGCACGCGGCTCTCGGTGTCATCGAGCGCGGTGACCAGCACGATCGGGATCAATGCGGTCGTCTCGTCGCCCTTGATCTGGCGACACACGTCGAATCCGCTGGTGCCCGGCATCAACACGTCGAGCAGCACCAGGTCGGGCGGCGAGGTCATCACCTGCAGCACCGCCGACGCGCCGTCACCCGCCGTCTCGACCGTGAGGCCCTCGCCCTTCAACAGGTGCGCAAGATACGCGGCCATGTCCGGATCGTCATCGACCACCAGCACGCGGTAGGCAGCCTGCGCAGCGGTGGCGCCGTCCGCGGCAACCCGCTCATTCATAGACCACCTGCACCTTGGCGAGGTAGTCCGCGTATTCGCCGATGCAGACTTCGATGCACGCCTTGTCCGCGGTCCTGGCGCCATCCTCCACGCGCTTGCCGATATCCGAAACCTTGGCGAAGCCGTAGGAATTGCCCACGCCCTTCATGCGGTGTCCCAGTTGCCGCAACTGCTCGAAGTCGCCCGCGGCGAGCGCCACGCGCAGGGTTTCGATCTCTTTCTGGCGGTTGCGGAAGAACACCGGGATCAAGTCGGCGAGGTCTTTTGCGATGACGACAGTGTGATTGTTTTCGGTCATTTCGGACGCGATTATAGGTCGTTTGCCGTTGCCCGGCCTGCTGCTTTGTCAAACCCGGTCAGAGGGTTAGCTGCTCAGTGGAAATCGCGCGAGCGTGCCAGCAGATCACCCAGCAAGCGGCTGTGGTCGGTAAGGTGCCGGGCAATGAGGTGCACGACCTCCCCGTCGCGCTCGATCTCGCCCTCCACCGCGAGCAGGCGCGCGCCGAGCAGCTCGCGGCGCTGGCGCTCGAGCAGCTCGCGCCAGACGATCACGTTGATCGTGCCGGTTTCATCCTCCAGGGTGACAAACACCACGCCGCTCGCCGTATCGGGGCGCTGGCGGCAGGTCACAAGCCCCGCGGCGTGCACCGTGCTGCCGTGCGGTCGCTGCCGCAGCGCCTCGGCCGATATCAGCTTTAAACGTTGCAGGCGTTCGCGCAACAGCGCAAGCGGGTGCCGGCCGAGCGTCAGCCCGAGGCTGGCGTAGTCGGCGACGATGTCCTCGCCTTCACCGGGCGCGGGCAGTTGCAGCAGCGGCTCATCGAACCGCGCGTCGCGCAGGACCCCGCCGGGCGCAGCCAGGCCGGCCACGGCCCAATGCGCCTGGCGCCGGTGCCCGGCGAGCGCGACGAGCGCGCCGCCTTCCGCCAGGCACCTGAGCTCGCGCCGATCGAGTGCGGCGCGGCGCGCCAGGTCCTCCACCGCAGCAAACGGTCCTGCCACGCGCGCGGCGACGACCCTGCCCGCCGCGGCTTCGCCCAGGCCTCCCACCATGCGCAGGCCGAGGCGCAAGGCGCCCGCCTCCAGCGTGCAGTCCCATTCGCTCGCCGCCGCATCGGGCGGGCGCACCTCGACGCCGTGGCGCCGGGCGTCCTGCACCAGCTGCGAGGGCGCGTAAAAACCCATCGGCTGGCTGTTGAGCAGCGCCGCGCAGAACGCCGCCGGATGGTGGCATTTGAGCCAGGCCGAGACGTAGACCAGCAGCGCGAAGCTGGCCGAATGCGATTCGGGAAAACCGTATTCTCCGAAACCCAGGATCTGGCGGTAGATGGCCTCGGCGAACTCGCGCGGGTAGCCGCGCGCGAGCATGCCCTGCACCAGGCGCTCCTCGAACGGCTCGAGCCCGCCCTTCCTCTTCCACGCCGCCATCGAGCGCCGCAGCTGGTCTGCTTCGCCCGGCGTGAAGCCGGCGGCAACCACTGCGAGCTGCATCACCTGCTCCTGGAAGATCGGCACGCCGAGGGTGCGCTCGAGCACGTTCCTCACTGCCTCGCTCGGATAGACGACCGGCTCCAGCCCACGGCGGCGGCGCAGGTAGGGATGCACCATGCCGCCCTGGATCGGCCCCGGGCGCACGATCGCCACCTCGATCACCAGGTCGTAGAAGCTCGCCGGGCGCAGGCGCGGCAGCATGCTCATCTGCGCGCGCGACTCGATCTGGAACACCCCGACGGTGTCGGCCTGCTGGATCATGGCGTAGACCGCTGGATCCTCCGCCGGGATGTCCTGCATCTTCATCCCCAGGGCATCGAGCGCGCGGCGGATCGCCGAAAGCATGCCCAGCGCGAGCACATCCACCTTGAGCAGGCCGAGCGCTTCCAGGTCGTCCTTGTCCCACTGGATCACGGTGCGCCCGGGCATCGCCGCGTTTTCGATCGGCACCAGCTCGGCGAGCGGTCCGCGCGAAATGACGAACCCCCCGACGTGCTGCGACAGGTGGCGCGGGAAACCCACCAGTTCTCCCGCCAGCCGCGCGAGGCGCTCCAGCACCGGGCTCGATGGATCGAGGCCAGCCTCGGCGAGCCGTCCGGGGAGCACCTGGCGGCCATCCCACCACGCGAGCGACCTTGCCACGCGCTCCACCTGCTCCCGCGCCAGGCCGAGGGCCTTGCCCAGGTCGCGCACCGCGCTGCGCGCCCGGTAGCAGATCACAGTGGCGGCGAGCGCGGCGCGTTCCCTGCCGTATTTCCCGTAGATGTACTGGATCACCTCCTCGCGCCGCTGGTGCTCGAAATCGACGTCGATGTCGGGCGGCTCGTTCCTCTCCCTCGATACGAAGCGCTCAAACAGCGTCGCCATGCGGCCCGGATCCACCTCGGTGATGCCGAGCGCGTAGCACACCGCGGAATTGGCCGCCGAGCCGCGCCCCTGGCACAGGATGCCCTGCGAGCGGGCGTACTGCACCACGTCGTGCACGGTGAGGAAAAAAGCTTCGTAGCGCAGCTCCGCGATCAGCTTCAGTTCGTGCTCGACCAGTCCGCGCACCTTCGGCGGCACTCCGCCGGGAAAGCGCCAGGCGAGGCCCTGCGCCGTGAGCTGCGCCAGCCAGCTGCCTGGCGTCTCGCCCGGCGGCACCAACTCCTGGGGGTACTCGTAGCGCAACTCGTCGAGCGAGAACGCGCAGCGCCTGGCGATGGCCACGCTCTGGACCAGCAACTCCGGCGGATAGAGCTGCGCGAGGCGCACGCGCGCGCGCAGGTGCCGCTCGGCGTTCGGGTACAGCGAGCGGCCGCAACGCTCGAGCGGCGTGCCGAGGCGGATCGCGGTGAGCGCGTCCTGCAGCCGCCGGCGCGAGCGCAGGTGCATGTGCACGTCGCCCGCCGCGACCAGAGGCAGCCCGCAGGCCCGCGACAGCTCGCGCAGCGCGTCGAGCCGGGCGCGGTCGTTCGGCCCGCAGTGCAGTTCGGCGGCAATCCATGCCCGGCCCGGGAAATGCGCGGCGAGCCAGTGCCCGTCTCCGGCCAGCAGCAACGCCAGCAGCCCGCTCGCGGCGCAGGCCTCGATGTCGGCGCGCGCAAGCGCGTAACTGCCCTTCTTCCCGCGCCTGCGACCGGTTGCGATCAGGGAGGAAAGCGCGCCGTAGGAGCGGCGGTCCGTCGCCAGCAGCACCAGCCGCGTGCCGTCCTCGAGCCGCAGCTCGGTTCCGGCGATCAGCTTGAGCTTGTGCTCCCTGGCGGCGACGTGCGCGCGCACCATGCCCGCGAGCGAGCACTCGTCGGTGAGCGCGAGCGCCGTGTAGCCGAGCGCCGCGGCCCGCTCCACCAGTTCCTCCGCATGCGAAGCGCCGCGCAGGAAGGAAAAATTCGACAGGCAGTGCAGCTCGGCGTAGTCAGGCAAACAGGCCATGCAGGAACCAGCCCTCCGGGGCGCGGTAGATCCACGAAAGCGAACCCGCTTGCGTGCGGGCGATGAAGTAGTCGCGCAGCATGTCCTCGCCGTCCCACCAGCCCGATTCGATGCGCTCGGGCCCCACCAGCAGCGTGAAATCGCCTTCGCCCAGCCGGCGCGGCGGCTCGAGCAGCCACAGCGGACGCGGAGCGGCCGCCGCCGCGTCGCTATCGCCCACCGCACGCCAGGCGCGCTCGGGGCGGTGATCGGCGTGCAGCGCGAGCCCATGCACCAACGCGTCGCCAAGACGCGCCTGCAGGCGCTCGAGCAACCGTTCCCAGTCCTGCGCTTCGCAGCGCGCATCGCGGAACAGGCCGGGGGTTGCCCCGGCCAGCGGCGCCAACTCGCCGGCCTCGAGCTGCAGCGCCTCGGCCGGACTGGCAAGGGCGAGCACGCCGAGGCGCTCGCGCAGCAGGCGCAGGCTGTGTTCCACATCGCGGCGCGGCGCGGCAAAACCGATCTCGATGCGTGTAGTGCGGGAGCTGCGATGCAGGAGGCTCAGCGCGAAGCCGCGCACGCCGGCCTGGCGCGCGGCGAGAAAACCCTCGAGCTGCAGCAGCAAGCGCCGCGCTGCGAACAGCACGCTCTCGGCCTGCGCCACCGGCGCTGGCAACTCGAGCTGCGCACTGAAGCGCTCCGGCGGAACGAAGAAGGCACGCGGTTCCGGGATCTTCCCCAGGGCGCGGTCCAGCTCATCGAGC
Source organism: uncultured Enterobacteriaceae bacterium (assembly GCA_964631735.1). GTDB lineage: Bacteria > Pseudomonadota > Gammaproteobacteria > Burkholderiales > SG8-39 > JAABQT01. The sequence continues at coordinate 2,945 of CAZVZV010000310.1, read as the reverse complement.
AGCCCCTGGCCGAGGCGTGGCGCGACCCCGGCCCGCGGCAGGCGCATCAGTTCACCCAGTGTCTTGACGCCGATCCTGTGCAGGAGTGCGTGCGCCTCCGGGGCCGGGGCGATGGCGCAGACCGGCAGCGCCTCGAGCGTCTCGCTTTCGCCGCGGGCGAGCCACAGCGCGGCGCGTGCCGTCGGTCCCGCCGCCAGCAGGGCCTCGAAGCCGATCCCGGCGAGACCGCTGCGCAAGCGCGCCATCAGGGGGCCCGCGCCGCCGAACAATCGCAGGCTGCCTTCGACTTCGAGCAGCACGGCCTGCGGCGGCTCGAGCGAAACCCTGGACGTGAACTGGCAAGCCCAGGCGGCGACCGCCTCGAGCGCCCCGGCTTCGGCGGCAGCATCGCGCGGTAGCACCCGCAGGCGCGGCGCAAGCGCGCAGGCTGCAGCCAGTGCGCTGCCCGGATGCACGCCCGCCACCCCCGCGGCCCCATTGCAGGCCAGCACCGAGCGGTTCTCGGCTACGACCCAGGGATCGTCCGCGCCCTCAGTCGGGGCGCGGCCGCGCAACAAGGCTTCGAGTGCAAGGCGCGGGAAGCAAAGCGCCACCCACAGCATGGACAGGTCTCTGGATCGGGATGCGCAGCGGGGCGTCAAGCAGAGCTCCGCGGCGCTTGAGAATGCGTACCGCGAGTCGCTCGCCGTCGGGTTCGAGCCTCAGCCTGAGGGGCGCAGGAGAGGATTCGCTCGCCGCCTGCGGGGAACGGAACAGCGCAGTGAAAACCCTGCCCGCCTCCGCTGCCACTGCCAGTCGCCTCAGTTCGGCATAGTTGGCGCGCGGCAGCCACGCGAGCAGCGCGCGGCAGGTGCCGGCGCGCAGTACCTGCTCCGCCGCCCATAACGCGTCGCGCCTGCCCGGAGCCCTGATCACCGTGAGGAATTCCAGGCGCACGCCGGCGGCGGCCAGCGCCGGTGCGTAGGGCAGGTGCGGCGGCGCCAGCCAGGCGACGCGGTTGCCGGCGCGGGACAACGCGGCGAGCGCCGGCAGCACCAGTTGCAGCTCGCCGATGCCTTCGTCAGCGCACAGGATTTCGGTCAGCGCCCCGGCGGGCCAGCCGCCCCCGGGCAGCTCGCGGTCGAGCAGCTCGAAGCCCGTCGGCACCGCTTGCGGGGCAGCTTGCGCCAACGCCCCGCCGCGCCAGACGGGGTGATGCAGGAGGACGGCGTCGAGCGCCGCGGAAGGAGCTGCCATGAGAGGTTCACCTTTATACTGTATTTATATACAGTATCAGAGGTCATGGCAAGACCCCCGGCCAAACTCAGCGCCGCGCGCAGCGATAAACCTCGAAAGTCTGTTTGCCGTCCTTGAGTTCGGACACCGGCACGATGGTGTCGCCGCCCATGCCGGCGGCGGAGTTCCTGGCGGTCACGTTCACGTTTTCCTGCACTGCGTCCGGATGGCGGGGCATGAAACCCACTTCGTGTACCACGCTCGCGGTAGTCCTGCCGAGTCCCGTGCACGCGGTGACCGCCCCGGGCACCGCCAGGCGCACGCCCTCCCCTCCTTGCGTCAATTTGACCAGGCTACAGGCGCCGGCGACGGCAACGACGGGCAGCAGCAGCAGGATTCTATTGCGCAGCGGCGCAGGCTTTCGTTCGGACATGGTGAATTCCTTCCCAGGTTGCATTGTCCCCACACCAAACTACTTGTGCTCGAGGGCGACGGTGCCGTCGTTGGTCGACACGACGGCGATCTGATGGCCGCGCACGGCGTAGCGGTTTCCTTCGCGCGCAGTGTAGGTGATGAACAGGCCCGTGGTGCGCGACGAACTGCGCACGCGGTCGCGCTCTCGCTCGTTGAGCGAGCGGGTCAGGTTGCCCAGCAGCGGCACGCTGCCCGTGGCGACGGTCAGTACTTCGCCGGGCGTGATGCCCGACACGACCGTCGCGTCGGTGGCGAATTCCTGCAGGACAATTTCCATGCAGCGGGCCGCGCACGCGGCATCCAATTGCGCGCCCCGCTCAAGGAGGCGTGTGCGCAGCAACTCGGCCACGATCGTCTCCATTCCTCCAGCAGGCGTCGCGGTCCGCACCACGACCGGCAGTCCGCGATAGGGCTCCGTGCCGAGGCGCTTGATGGCGTCCGCGGCGAGGGTGTCCACCACCTTGCCGATCGCCTCGACCGTTCGTGTCGGGCGCGGCGGCTCCGGCACATCGAGCGCGGCACAGCCTGCCGCAACCATGGCAGCAGCTAGTACAGCGATCGGGCCGCCTTTCACAACGAACACACTACCACCGAAAAAGAGCAAAGAAAAAGCCCCGGGGGCTGCCCCCCGGGGCTCTTCTCTACGATATGGCCTGGCGGTAACCTACTTTCGCGTGCGAATGCACACTATCATCGGCGCAAACCCGTTTCACGGTCCTGTTCGGGATGGGAAGGCGTGGGTCCAGGCTGCTATGGCCGCCAGATTGACTCTGGGCTCGCCCCTCGAGCGGGAGTTCCCGCCATCGGCACGAGCCGCGATCCGGTTGAAGTGAAGCTGGGTGCAAGATTGCGCCAAGCGCGCCATAAGCCGCTCGCTATGCTCACGGTTATAGGGTCAAGCCACACGGGCAATTAGTACAGGTTAGCTCAAGGCCTTACGGCCCTTGCACACCCTGCCTATCAACGTCCTGGTCTAGGACGACCCTTCAGGGAGGTCGAGCCTCCGGGAAGTCTCATCTTGGGGCACGCTTCCCGCTTAGATGCTTTCAGCGGTTATCGCTTCCGCACATAGCTACCCGGCGATGCCACTGGCGTGACAACCGGTACACCAGAGGTGCGTCCACTCCGGTCCTCTCGTACTAGGAGCAGCCCCCCTCAAACTTCCAACGCCCACGGTAGATAGGGACCAAACTGTCTCACGACGTTTTAAACCCAGCTCACGTACCACTTTAAATGGCGAACAGCCATACCCTTGG
>CAZVZV010000309.1:0-28336 GCA_964631735.1 uncultured Enterobacteriaceae bacterium | reverse complement strand
GCCGTGCTGCTGTCGCCGGCCTGCGCCAGCTTCGACATGTTCCGCGACTACCGCCAGCGCGGCGAAGTGTTCGCCGCCGCGGTGCGGGCGCTGGGGGCCTGACATGAGCGCTACCTACGTCTTCGCCAAGGACGCCGCCGCGCCTGAATTCGACCGCTCGCTCGCCTGGGCGGCGCTGCTGATGATGGCGATCGGCCTGGTGATGGTGTATTCGGCATCGATCGCCACGGCCGAGGCGAGCCGCTATTCCGGCAGCAACGCGGCTTTTTACCTGCTGCGCCACACGGTGTTCCTCGGCGCAGCGCTCGCCGCTGCGGTGGCGGTGTTCCTGCTGCCGGTGCGCTACTGGCAGCGAGGCGCGCCGTGGCTGTTCCTCGCCGGCGTGGTGCTGCTGGTGCTGGTACTGCTGCCCGGCATCGGGCGAGAGGTGAATGGCGCGCGCCGCTGGATCAACCTGGGGGCGCTCACCATGCAGCCCTCGGAGCTGATGAAACTCGCCGTGGTGCTGTACGCCGCGGACTACACGGTGCGCAAGCACGCGGTGATGAAAAGCTTCCGGCGCGGGCTGCTGCCGATGCTGGCGGTGATGATGTTCGTCTCCTGGTTGCTGTTGCGCGAGCCGGACTTCGGTGCACTGGTGGTGATCGCCGTCACCACCTTCGGCATCCTGTTCCTCGGCGGCATGAACGGCCGGCATTTCGCGGCGCTCGGCGCGATGCTGGCGCTCGGCTTCGCGATGCTGGTGCTGACCTCCGAGTACCGCATGCAGCGCATTTTCGGCTTCATGGACCCCTGGACCGATCCGTTCGGGCGCGGCTACCAGCTGTCGCACGCGCTGATCGCATTCGGGCGCGGCGAGTGGCTGGGCGTGGGCCTGGGCGCAAGCGTGGAGAAGCTGCATTACCTGCCGGAGGCGCACACGGACTTCCTGCTCGCGGTGATTGCCGAGGAGCTCGGGCTGCTCGGTGTCACTGCGGTGATCGCGCTTTTCGCATGGGTGGTGCTGCGCGCCTTCGCCATCGGGCGCCAGGCTGCGCTGCGCGAGCGGCACTTCGCTTCGCTCGCCGCCCAGGGAATCGGCGTGTGGATCGGCTTCCAGGCGCTGATCAACATGGGCGTGAACATGGGCCTGCTGCCGACCAAGGGCCTGACCCTGCCGTTGATGAGCTTCGGCGGCAGCGGGCTGGTCATGAACTGCCTCGCCATGGCCATTTTGCTGCGCATCGACTGGGAGAGCCGGCAACTGGCGCGGGGGCTGAAGGCGTGAGGACCGCGCTGATCATGGCGGGAGGCACTGGCGGCCATGTGTTTCCTGGGCTGGCGGTCGCGGATGTGTTGCGCGCCCGCGGCTGGCACGTGGTGTGGATGGGCACGCGCGCAGGCATGGAAGCGCGCCTGGTCGCCGCTCGCGGCTACGAGCTGGCCGCGATCCGCGCCGCGGCGCTGCGCGGCAAGGGCTTCCTTGCGGCGCTGCTGCTGCCGATCAACCTCCTGCTCGGCTTTTGGCAGTCCGCGCGGGCGATTTTCCGGCTGCGCCCGGACGTGGTGCTGGGCATGGGCGGCTACGTCGCGTTTCCCGGCGGCATGATGGCTTCGCTTCTGGCGCGGCCCCTCGCGGTGCACGAGCAGAACGCAATCGCGGGGCTCACCAACCGCATCCTGGCCGGAGTCGCGGACAAGACCATGACCGCCTTCCCGCACGCGCTCAAGGGCGCGGAGTGGACCGGCAACCCGGTGCGCGACGAAATCGCCGCGCTGGCCGACCCGGCCGAGCGCTTCGCCCGGCGCACTGGCCCGCTGAAGCTCCTGGTGGTGGGCGGCTCGCGCGGCGCGCAGGCGCTCAACGAGTGCGTCCCCAGGGCGCTCGCGCTGCTCGAGCCGAGGCCTGCAGTGGTGCACCAGTCGGGGGAGATGAATTACGCAGCGCTGCACGCGGCCTACACCGCGGCCGGCGTGCAGGGGGAGCTGACACCGTTCATCGACGACGTGGCGCGGCGCTACGCCGAAGCCGACCTGGTGATCTGCCGTGCCGGCGCGATGACGGTGGCGGAACTCTCGGCGGGTGGCGTAGCGAGCGTGCTGGTGCCCTTGCCGCACGCGGTCGACGATCACCAGACCGCCAACGCCCGCTTCCTTGCCGACCAGGGCGCCGCGATCCTGCTGCCGCAGAGCGAACTGACGCCGGACAAGCTCGCGGCGCTGCTGCGCACGCTGGACCGGCCGCGGTTGCTCGAGATGGCGCGCAAGGCGCGCAGCCTGGGCAAGCCGGACGCCGCGCGCATCGTGGCCGAGCGCTGCATGGAGCTGGCGAAATGAAGCACAAGGTCCGCCATATCCATTTCGTCGGCATCGGTGGCTCCGGCATGAGCGGAATTGCCGAAGTGCTCGCCAACCTCGGTTACCAGGTGAGCGGATCGGACCTCGCCGAGAATGCGGCAACACGGCGCCTGCAGGAGCTCGGCGCTCGCGTGTCGCTGGTGCATGCGGCGCAGAACATCAACGGCGCCGACGCGGTAGTGGTGTCGAGCGCGGTGCGCGACGACAATCCCGAGGTGCTGGCGGCGCGCGCCAAGCGCGTGCCGGTGGTGCCGCGCGCGCTGATGTTGGCCGAACTCATGCGCCTCAAGCAAGGGGTGGCGATCGCCGGCACGCACGGCAAGACCACCACCACCAGCCTGGTGGCGAGCGTGCTCGCGGAAGGTGGACTCGATCCCACTTTCGTCATCGGCGGGCGGCTGAATGCGGCCGGGTCCAACGCGCGCCTCGGACAGGGCGACTACATCGTCGTCGAGGCGGACGAGTCGGACGCCTCCTTCCTGCATCTGCAGCCGGTGGTCGCGGTGGTGACCAACATCGACGCCGACCACATGCAGACCTACCAGCATGACTTCGCGCGCCTCAAGCAGGCCTTCGTCAGTTTCCTGCAGAACCTTCCCTTCTACGGTAGCGCCATCCTGTGCGCGGACGACGCCCATGTGCGCGAGATCCTGCCGTTCGTCTCCAAGCCGGTGTTGACCTACGGCCTGGCCGCGGACGCCATGGTGCGGGCCGAGACGCTGGTGCATGCCGCGGGCACGATGCGGTTCACCGCGCTGCGGGAGAAGCGGCCGGCGCTGGCGGTGACCCTCAATCTGCCCGGACAGCACAACGTGCAGAACGCGCTCGCTGCGATCGCCGTGGGCACCGAGCTGGGCGTCCGCGATGCGGCAATCCTGAAGGCGCTGGCGGAATTCCGCGGCGTCGGCCGGCGCTTCCAGCGTTACGGCGAGGTGCCACTGGCCGGCGGCGGCAGCTTCACGCTGGTCGACGACTACGGCCACCACCCGGCGGAGATGGCGGCAACGCTTGCCGCCGCCCGCGGCGCGTTTCCCGGGCGGCGCATCGTGCTTGCCTTCCAGCCGCACCGCTACACGCGTACGCGCGACCTGTTCGAGGACTTCGTGCGCGTGCTCTCGAGCGCGGACGCGGTGCTGCTGGCCGAGGTGTACGCGGCGGGCGAACCCGCCATCGTCGCCGCAGACGGCCGCTCGCTTGCCCGCGCCGTGCGCGTCGCGGGCAAGGTGGAGCCCCTGTTCATCGAGGAAATCTCGCAGATGGCCGAAGCCGTCCAGCGCGTGGCGCAGGACGGCGACGTGGTGCTGAGCATGGGCGCGGGATCGATCAGCGGCGTTGCCGCGCAACTGACATGAACATGGCGGACGCACTTCGACTGGAAGGTTTGCGCGGCGAGCTGAAGGCCGGCGAGCCGATGGCGCGCCATGTGAGCTGGCGCGCGGGCGGCGCGGCGGCGCGTTTCTACTCTCCTGCAGACCTCGACGACCTCGGGCTGTTCTTGCGCCAACTGCCGGCGACGGAGCCGCTCCTGTTCGTGGGCCTGGGCTCCAATCTGCTGGTGCGCGACGGCGGTTACGCCGGCACGGTGGTGCTGACGCACGCGGCGGCACTGCATCCCGAACTGATCGTCGGCCGCCTGTACGCGGATGCTGGTGCGGCGAGCCCCAAGGTGGCGCGTTTCGCCGCGCGCAACGGGCTCGCGGGCGCTGAGTTCCTCGCCGGCGTGCCTGGAACGGTGGGCGGCGCGCTGGCGATGAACGCTGGCTGCTACGGCGGCGAGACGTGGGAGATTGTCGCGCGCGCCGTCACCATCGACCGGCGCGGCCTGGTGCGTACGCGCGGCAGGGACGAGTTCGAGCTCGGCTATCGGCACTGCGCGCTGAAGGGCGATGCTCGCATGGGCGAGGACGAGTGGTTCGCCGGCGCGTGGTTCGAATTGCGCGCGGGTGACGGCGCTGCCTCGCGCGCGCGCATCAAGGAACTGCTCGAGAAACGCATCGCCACGCAGCCACTGTCGCTGCCCAACGCGGGCAGCGTGTTCCGCAATCCGCCCGGCGACCATGCCGCGCGACTGATCGAATCCTGCGGGCTGAAGGGACTGCAACGCGGCGGCGCGCGCGTGTCCGAGAAGCACGCCAACTTCATCGTCAATCCCAAGGGCGCGGCCCGCGCGGCGGACATCGAGTGGCTCATCGAGCAGGTGCGCGCCCGGGTGCTCGAGCGTACCTCGATCGCACTGGTGCCCGAAGTGCGCATCGTCGGGGAGCGCGCATGAAGGTCGCGGTACTCATGGGCGGCAAGTCGGCGGAACGCGAGGTCTCGCTGAAGAGCGGTGCGCTGGTGCTTGCCGCGCTGCGCGCGCGCGGCATGGACGCACACGCTTTCGATCCGGCGGAAAAGAGCCTCGAAGCTCTCATCGCCGGGCGCTACGAGCGCGCGTTCATCGCGCTGCATGGCCGATTCGGCGAAGACGGCACGCTGCAGGGCGCGCTGGAATGGCTCGGCCTGCGCTACACGGGGAGCGGCGTGCTGGGCTCCGCGCTCGCCATGGACAAGCTGCGCGCAAAGCGCCTGTGGATGGCGCAAGGGCTGCCGACCCCGCCCTTCGAGATCCTCGCCGAGACGAGCGATTTCCGCGCCACCGTGAACCGGCTGGGACTGCCTCTGATGGTGAAGCCGGTCAATGAAGGCTCCTCCATCGGCATGAGCAAGGTGCGCGCCGCGGGCGACCTGGAGGAAGCCTACGCGCTCGCGGTGAACTACGACCGCGCGGTGATCGCGGAGAAGTTCGTCGAAGGCACCGAGCTCACCGCCGGCATTCTCGGCGAGGAGGCGCTGCCGCTGATCAAGCTGGAGACGCCGCGCGATTTCTACGACTACCAGGCCAAGTACGTCGCCGACGACACGCGCTACCTGATTCCCTGCGGCCTGCCCGCCGCCAGGGAGCGCGAGATACAGCAGCTTTGCCTGCGGGCGTTCGACGCTCTGGGGTGCAGCGGCTGGGGCCGCGTGGACCTGATGCTCGACCGCGCCGGCAAGCCCTGGCTGCTGGAGGTGAATACCTCGCCCGGCATGACCGACCACTCGCTGGTGCCGATGGCAGCGCGCGCCGCCGGTCTGTCCTACGAGGACCTGTGCATGCGCATCCTGGAGCAGGCGCATGTGGGATAACCCGCGTCTGCTCAATGCGGCCGCAGGCGCGCTCACCGCGCTCGCCCTGCTGGTGTTCGCGGTCGGCGCAATGCAGATGCTGCTGCGCTCGACGCTGTTCCCGCTGCGCGAGGTCGAGTTGCGCGGCGAACTCGCGCACACCACCAGCACCGAGGTCGAGCAAGCCGTGCGCGGGCGCATCGAGGGCAACTTCTTCGCCCTTGACCTGGCGCAGCCGCGCGCCGCGCTGGAGCGGCTGCCCTGGGTTCGGCGCGTGCAGGTGCGCCGCGTTTGGCCCGACCGGCTCGAAGTGACCCTCGAAGAACATGTCCCGCTCGCGCGCTGGCGCGATCTTGGCCTGGTCAATGTGCACGGGGAGCGCTTCGCCGGCCGCAGCGAGGCAGCGTTGCCTCTGTTCGCAGGCCCGGCAGGCAGCGAAGGCGAGGTCACGCGCCGCTACCGGAGCTTTGCCCGGCTGCTGGCGCCGCTCGGCACGCCGCTCGAGGCGCTGCTCCTTTCGCCGCGCCACGCGTGGCAAGCGCGCCTGGGGGGCGGGCTGACGCTCGAGCTCGGCCGCGACTCCGCCCACGACCCGGTAGACCGGCGGCTGGAGCGCTTCGTGGCGGTGCACCCGCAGACGCTGGCGAAGATGCAGCACAAGCCAACGCCCGAAGGCGCGCCAAGCACCTACGTGGACCTGCGCTACCCGAACGGTTTCGCCCTGCGCGTGCCGGACCTGAAGGGCGGCTGAGGCATGGCCAAGGAAACCAAGAACCTCGTCGTGGCGCTCGACATCGGCACCTCCAAGGTGACGGCGCTGGTGGCGGAACTGCGCGCCGACGGCTCGCTCGAGATCCTCGGCATGGGCGGCCACGAATCCAAGGGGCTGAAGAAGGGCGTGGTGGTGAACATCGAGTCCACGGTGCATGCCGTGCAGCGCGCGCTCGAAGAAGCCGAACTGATGGCCGATTGCAAGATCGCCAGCGCCTTCACCGGCATCGCTGGCAGCCACATCAAGAGCTTCAACTCCACCGGCATGGTGGCGATCAAGGACCGCGAGGTGAGCGCGCTCGACGTGCAGCGCGCCATCGAAACCGCCAAGGCGGTCAACATCCCGACCGACCAGCAGATTCTTCACGTTCTGCAGCAAGAGTTCATCATCGATGGGCAGGAGGACGTGCGCGAGCCGATCGGCATGTCAGGCGTGCGCCTGGAACTGAAGGTGCATATCGTCACCGGCGCGGTGTCGGCCGCGCAGAACATCGTCAAGTGCGTGCGGCGCTGCGGCCTGGAGGTGAACGACCTGATCCTGCAGCCGCTCGCCTCCTCGCGCGCCGTGCTGTCCGAGGACGAGAAGGATCTCGGCGTGTGCCTGGTGGACATCGGCGGTGGCACCAGCGACATCGCCATCTTCACGCATGGCGCAATCCGCCACACGGCGGTGATCCCGATCGCCGGCGACCAGATTACCAACGACATCGCGATGGCGCTGCGCACGCCGACCGCCGAGGCCGAGCTCATCAAGGTGCGCAAGGGCGTGGCGTTGCGCCAGCTGGCGGATCCGAACGAAATGATCGAAGTGCCAGGCATCGGCGAGCGCGGGCCGCGCGTGATGTCGCGCCAGACGCTGGCCGAGGTGATCGAGCCGCGCGTCGAGGAACTTTTCTCGCTGGTGCAGCAGGTGCTGCGCGAATCCGGCTTCGAGGAGCTGCTGTCCTCGGGCGTGGTGCTCACCGGCGGCAGCGCGGTGATGCAGGGCATGGTCGAGCTGGGCGAGGAGATCTTCCACATGCCGGTGCGCATCGGCATCCCGCGCTACTCCGGCGGGCTTGCCGAGGTGGTGCGCAATCCGCGCTATGCCACCGCGGTGGGGTTGCTGCTGGAGGGTGTGCAGCAAGTCAGGCAGGGCCGGCTTTCCCGGCAGGATGGTTCGGCGCGAGCAGTGCTGGGTCGCATGCGCGAATGGTTCCAGAGAAATTTTTGACGTTGTTCCCACTGGCAAGGAGGTAACAAATGTTCGAGATCGTAGACAGTCAAACGGCAGGTCCGGTGATCAAGGTGATCGGGGTCGGAGGCGCCGGCGGCAACGCCGTGAACCACATGATCGAGCACGGCGTCGAGGGCGTGGAGTTCATCGCCGTCAATACCGACGCACAGGTGCTGTCGCGCAACAAATCGCGCAACCAGATTCAGCTCGGCTCGAGCGGGCTCGGTGCGGGCGCCAAGCCCGAGGAGGCGCGCGCAGTGGCGATTGCAGACCGCGAGCGCATCGAGGAGGCAATCGCCGGGGCGCACATGGTGTTCATCACTGCCGGCATGGGCGGGGGCACCGGCACCGGCGCTGGGCCGGTGATCGCGGAGGTGGCGCGCACGCTCGGCATCCTCACCGTGGCGGTGGTGACCAAGCCGTTCTCCTTCGAGGGTTCCAAGCGCATGAAGATCGCCGAGCAGGGGCTGCAGGAGCTGGCGCCGCACGTGGACTCGCTGATCGTGATCCTCAACGACAAGCTCGAGGAAGTGCTGGGCGAGGACGTGACGCAGGAAGAGGCGTTCAAGGCCGCCGACGACGTGCTCAACAGCGCGGTCGCCGGCATCGCCGAGATCATCAACCAGCCGGGGCTGGTGAACGTCGACTTCCAGGACGTCCGCACGGTGATGTCCGAGCAGGGCATGGCGATGATGGGATCGGCGGCGGCGAGCGGCATCGACCGGGCGCGCATCGCTGCCGAGCAGGCCATCGCCTGTCCGCTGTTGGAGGGCGTGAACCTGGCCGGCGCACGCGGCGTGCTGGTCAACATCAGCGCCTCGCGGGCCAGCCTCAAGCTGCGCGAGACAAAGGAGGTGATGAATACCGTGCGCGCGTTCGCCGCGGAGGATGCCACGATCATCTATGGCGGCGTATACGACGACGAGTTGGATGACGAACTGCGCGTGACGGTGGTGGCCACCGGCCTGGGCGCGCCGATCGCAGCGCGCCAGCCCAAACCGCAACTCGTGGTGTCGCAGAAGACCGGCACCGACAACCAGCCGCTGGTGGCGGCGGGGGCGGTGGATTACAACCACCTCGAATCTGTGCCGGCGGTGATCCGGCGCAACCGCGCCTCGACGGTAGAGGCTTTGCAGCAAAGCGGGGTGGACAAGTACGACATTCCCGCGTTTCTGCGCAAACAGGCCGACTGACCCGGCCTGCCGTACGTGCGTCGCAGCGCTTCCATTCTCCTTGCCGGAGGCGCTGCGCCGTTCCCGTCTGCTAGAATCCGCCTTTCGCTCAAGAAGTTACGCATGCTCCGGCAACGCACCCTGAAGGCTCTGATCCGCGCCCGCGGCGTGGGCCTGCACACCGGGCAGCAAGTGAACATCGCTCTGCGGCCTGCGCAGCCCGACACCGGCATCATGTTCCGCCGCGTGGATCTGACTCCGCCAATGGACATCCCGGCGCGCGCCGACCTGGTCGGGGAGACCCGCTTGTCTTCGTGCCTCGTGCACCAGGGCGCGAAGATCTACACGGTCGAGCACCTGATGTCCGCGCTCGCCGGCCTTGGCGTCGACAACGCCTACATCGATATCGACGGCCCCGAAGTGCCGATCATGGACGGCAGCGCGGCACCTTTCGCCCTCCTCGTGCAGCAGGCCGGGCTCGAGGAGCAGGCGGCGCCCAAGCGCTTTCTGCGGGTGAAGCAGCCAGTTGAGGTGCGCGACGGCGACAAGTGGGCGCGCCTCGAACCCTACGAGGGCTTGCGCCTTTCCTTCTCCATCGTTTTCAACCACCCGGTGATCGAGAAGACCAGCCAGTCCGTCACGGTGGATTTCGCCGAGACTTCCTACCTGAAGGAGATCGCGCGCGCGCGCACCTTCGGCTTCATGCACGAGGTCGAGCGGTTGCACGAGGATGGCTTGGCGCTGGGCGGCGGCCTTGACAATGTGCTGGTGCTGGACGAGTACCGTTTGCTCAACAGCGATGGCCTGCGGTTTGCCGACGAGTTCATCCGACACAAGGTGCTCGACGCGATCGGCGATCTTTACCTGCTCGGCCGTCCGCTGCTAGGCGCGTTTTCTGCGCACAAGTCCGGCCATGCGCTGAACAACAAGCTGCTGCGGGCACTCGTGGCCGACGCGGCCGCGTGGGAAATGGCAAGCTTCGAACGCGCCGAGGAGGCCCCTGCCGGCGTCGCCGGGCTCGGACTGGTGCGACAGACCGCCTAGGTGCTCGTACTCCGCGTCCTCGGGCTGCTGGTCGCGGTGGCGCTTGGCGGCTGCGTCCTGATGTACGTGATAACCAGCGAGCGTAAGTACTTGCTCTACGCCTGGCAGACCTTCAGGTACGCCCTTTTCCTTTTCGTCGTGATCCTCTTTCTCTTCCTTGGGGAGCGATTGCTGGTGGCGATTTAGGCCCTTGCCGGTTCAGCAGTCTTCCCAAGGCATCGCGCGCTGGCGAGTCCGAGGGAAGGCGATCATAAAGCCCTGATAATTCACGGATTCCGTTTACCGTGAGGACAGCCGACTTGCCCTTGGGTGGGGCCGTAAACTGTGTACTGCTTGGTTGCACCCTCACGGAAACTAAATTAACCTTCGAACCCTGCCGCAACAAGAACTTACGCAGGCTATCGGCGATCAATTTTAGCTTCGCCGCCGCAGGCGGATTGCTGGCGAGCAGCACGAGTTCGCCGTCCCTGAGGTTGGCCGCCCGCACCTGGTGGGCCAACCCTGGTGGAAGGTAGTCGGCGCAGAGCTTGGCCAGCGCATCGATTTGGCGCGCCTTGGCGACGATAGGCCCGAAGGTGTCATCGGCAGCGAGGTACCAGTCGATTTTCGGGGGTTGCACGGGAGTTAGAAGAAAGGGAGTTCCGGTTGCAGATTATCGTAATCCCTGACCGTCTGGCGAAGGCCCGGACGCTGAACATCTCCTCGCGGCATCTGGTCGCGTCGATGCTGCTCGCGCTCGTGCTGCTGCTCGGCATGACCGCGGGCCTGTACTGGCTTACGTTCCGCTTCGCTACCGACATCAAGATTCCTCTGCTGCAGCAACTCGTGCTCGCCGCGCAGCAGGGTGAGGCGGAGCGGGCGCGCCAGTTCGTGCAGCAGAACCTGAATGCCATGGCGGTGAAGCTGGGGGAAATGCAGGCGCAGCTGGCCCGGCTTGATGCGCTGGGCGACCGCTTGTCGACACTGGCGGGCATCCGTCCGCAGGAGTTCAGGTTCAGCGAAGCGCCCGGACTGGGCGGGGCGCAGCCCACGGCGTTGCCGCCGCAGAACCTGTCGCTCGCCGAGTTTGGTGAGAAGCTGGGCGCGCTGTCCCGCAATGTGGAGAACCGCACGGACATCCTCGGCGTGCTCGAGGCGCAGCTGTTCGAGCAGGCCATCAAGAAGAAACTGATGCCGACCATGATGCCAGTGAACGCGCCGTTCAACGCGTCCGGCTTCGGCATGCGCATCGATCCGTTCACCGGCGAACACGCGATGCACGAAGGCATCGATTTTCTGGCCGAAACGGGATCGCCCATCGTCGCGGCGGCTGGCGGGGTGGTGATCTTCGCCGGCTTCCACCCGCAGTACGGCAACGTGGTCGACGTGGACCATGGCAATGACTTGGTAACGCGTTACGCGCATGCGGCGAAGCTTTATGTAAGGGAAGGCGACATCGTGCAGCGCGGGCGCAAGCTTGCCGATGTCGGCTCTACCGGCCGCTCCACCGGACCGCATCTGCATTTTGAAGTGCGCTTCAAGGGCGCGGCGCAGAACCCGGCCCGCTTTGTACTCGCCTCGCAGGCCTCGCAGCAGTCCACGCGCGCCGGCAAGTAGCGGCGCGCACCGGGGGCGTTCCCCCGGCATGCTAAAATTTTTGGTTTTCAGGGTATTTCCGCGCGCCGGCGACGACAGCGGCGCCACCGATGATCGCAAACGTCCTGACCAAGATCTTTGGCAGCCGCAACGACCGGCTGCTCAAGCAGTACGCCCGCGTCGTCGCCCGTGTCAACGCGCTGGAGGCGGCCGTCGCCGGCTTGTCCGACACGGAACTGGCCGCCAAGACCGGTGAATATAGGCAACGCCTTGCGGCACGCATTGCCGCCGCGCCAGCGGAGCAGAAGGATGTTGCCGAACGCCAGGGCCTGGAGGAATTGCTGCCGGAGGCCTTCGCGCTGGTGCGCGAAGCGGGCAAGCGAACTCTCAGGATGCGCCATTTCGATGTGCAGCTGGTCGGCGGCATGGTGCTGCACGACGGCAAGATCGCCGAGATGCGTACCGGTGAGGGCAAGACGCTGGTGGCGACTCTACCCGCCTACCTCAATGCGCTTGCTGGCCGCGGCGTGCACATCGTCACGGTTAACGACTACCTCGCCAAGCGCGACGCGGAGTGGATGGGCAAGATCTTCAGCTTCCTCGGCTTGAGCGTGGGAGTCAACATCCCGCAGATGGAGCCCGAGGAGAAGCGCGCGGCGTATGGCGCCGACATCACCTATGGCACCAACAACGAATTCGGTTTCGACTACTTGCGCGACAACATGGCGATGCGCATCGAGGAACGTTTCCAGCGCGGCCTGCCGTTTGCCATCGTCGACGAAGTGGACTCGATCCTGATCGACGAGGCGCGCACTCCGCTTATCATCTCGGGCCAGGCAGAAGACCGCACCGAAATCTACGCGCGCATGAACGACGTCGCGCCGCAGCTCGCGCGGCAGAAGGACGAGAAGGGCGAGGGTGACTTCTGGGTGGACGAGAAGAACCACCAGATCATCCTGTCCGAGGCGGGCCATGCCGGGGCCGAGGAAGTGCTCGCGCGTACCGGCCTGCTACCGCTGGGCGCGAGCCTGTACGAGCCCGCCTACGTAAACCTGATTCACCACGTGTATGCGGCGTTGCGTGCGCACCACCTGTTCCACCGCGACCAGAATTACGTGGTGCAGGACGGCGAGGTGATCATCGTCGACGAGTTCACCGGCCGAATGATGCACGGCCGGCGCTGGTCCGACGGACTGCACCAGGCGGTCGAGGCCAAGGAGAAAGTGCAGATCCAGAACGAGAACCAGACGCTCGCCGCGATTACCTTCCAGAACTATTTCCGCATGTACCGCAAGCTCGCGGGCATGACCGGCACGGCCGATACCGAGGCCTACGAGTTCCAGGAGATCTACGGCCTGGAGACGATGGTGATACCGACGCACCAGCCGATGATCCGCGACGAACGGCTCGACCTGGTGTACCGCACTGCAAAGGAGAAACACAAGGCGATCGTCGACGACATTCGGGACTGCCACGAGCGCGGGCAGCCGGTGCTGGTCGGCACCACGTCGATCGAGGCCTCCGAGCTGCTGTCCTCGCTGCTCACCAAGGACAAGCTGCCGCACCAGGTGCTCAACGCCAAGCAGCATGCGAGGGAAGCGGAGATCGTGGCGCAGGCCGGGCGGCCGAAAATGGTCACCATCGCCACCAACATGGCCGGGCGCGGCACCGACATCGTGCTGGGGGGCAATGTAGAGAAGCAGTGCGAGATGATCGAAGCGACGGCTGACATCGTTGCCGAGGAGAAGGGGAAGCGCGTTGAGCACCTGCGCGGCGAGTGGCAGCAGCTGCACGACCACGTGATCAGGGAAGGCGGCCTGCACATCGTTGGTACCGAACGGCACGAGTCGCGCCGGGTGGACAACCAACTGCGCGGCCGCTCGGGGCGCCAAGGCGATCCCGGCAGCTCGCGCTTCTACCTGTCGCTGGAGGACCCGTTGCTGCGCATTTTCGCCGGCGAGCGCATCAATAAGATCATGCTGATGCTGCGCATGCCCGAGGGGGAAGCCATCGAACACGCGATGGTGACGCGCTCGATCGAGAGCGCGCAGCGCAAGGTCGAGGCGCGCAACTTCGACATCCGCAAGCAGTTGCTGGAATACGACGACGTGGCCAACGACCAGCGCAAGACCATCTATGCTCTCAGAAACGAACTGCTCGAGTCGCAGGACGTGTCGCCGCGCATCGCCGACCTGCGCGCCGGGGTGATCGCCGACATGTTCCAGACATTCGTGCCGCAGGAGAGCGTCGAGGAGCAATGGGACGTGAAGGGGCTCGAGGACGCGCTCAAGGCGGAACTCAAGCTGCCGCTGCCGATCGCCAACTGGCTGCAGCAGGAGCCGGAGCTTGGCGACGCGGCGCTGCTGGCGCGCATCATGGAGAAGTCGCACCAGGCCTACGGAACCAAGATCCCGCCCGGGGCCGAAGATTCGTTCCACCAGTACGAGCGCTACATGATGCTGCAGATCCTCGACTCGCACTGGCGCGAACACCTTGCGGCGTTGGACCACTTGCGCCAGGGCATCCACCTGCGCGGCTATGCGCAGAAGAACCCCAAACAGGAGTACAAGCGCGAGGCGTTCGAGTTGTTCGGCGCGATGCTGGAAGCGGTGAAGCTGGAGGTGACACGGTCGCTGGTGGCGGTAGAGATCCGTGCCAGCGACGAGGTGCCCAAGGCCGACGTCGAGCAGCACGTGGAAAACGTGCGCCTGCAGCACGCAGACTACGACACCGCGCTCGCGGCAGGTGCGCAGGACAAGAAGGCCCAGCCGATGGTGCGCCCGACGCAGAAGGTCGGCCGCAACGATCCCTGCCCCTGCGGATCTGGCAGGAAATACAAGCACTGCCACGGTAAGCTGAGCTAGAGCGATGGCAGTGAACCTGCGGGCACCGCAGCCGGCGCAACTCTACCCGATCGCGGGCGTCGAGCTCGGCGTCGCGATGGCAGGCGTACGCAAGGCCGGCCGCAAGGACCTGCTGGTCATCCGGCTGGCGCCCGGTTCGAGCATCGCCGGCGTATTCACCAGGAACCGGTTCTGCGCAGCGCCGGTGCTGCTGGCGAAGAAGCATCTGCGCAATCAGGTACGGGCGCTAGTGGTGAATACCGGGAATGCCAACGCGGGAACGGGTGCCGACGGGTTGCGCCGGGCCCTGAGCGTGTGCAGCGCGCTTGCAACTTCGCTCGGCTGCAAGGCTGGCCAGATTCTGCCCTTTTCGACCGGGGTGATCATGGAGCCGCTTCCCTCAGAGCGCATCGTTGCAGGCCTGCCGCCGGCGATCGCGGACCTGGACGCCGGCAACTGGCTGCATGCGGCCGAAGCGATCATGACCACGGACACGGTGGCGAAAGCGACCTCCGCGCGAGTGCAGCTGTCCTCGGGAGTGGCGACGGTGACCGGGATCGCCAAGGGCGCGGGAATGATCCGGCCAGACATGGCGACGATGCTGGGATTCGTCGCGACCGATGCGCAGGTCGCGCGCGGCACGCTGCAGCGCATGACGAAGCAGGCGGCGGATGTTTCCTTCAATTCCATCACCGTGGATGGGGACACCTCGACGAATGATGCGTTTGTATGTCTTGCGACTGGAAAAGGCCCGGTCGCGAGATCGGAGAAAGACGTCAAGGCACTTGGCCAGACGGTTACGGGTGTGGCGCAGAAGCTCGCTCAAGCCATCGTGCGCGACGGCGAAGGCGCCACCAAGTTCGTCACGGTGCGCGTGGAACGCGGCCGCGGCGTCGCCGAGTGCCGCAGGGTGGCTTACGCCATCGCGCACTCGCCGCTGGTGAAGACTGCATTCTTTGCCTCCGATCCAAACCTCGGCCGTATCCTTGCCGCGATCGGCTACGCCGGCGTGGCGGGGCTGCAACCCTCGAAGGTGGACCTCTACCTCGACCAGGTGCTGGTGGCGAAGCGCGGCGTGAGGCATGCTGGCTACCGTGAGGAACAGGGTGTGGCTGCGATGAGCAAGCCAGAATTCACCGTACGCGCGGTGCTCAACCGCGGCAGAGCGGCCGCCACCATGTGGACCTGCGACCTGTCGTACGACTACGTGAAGATCAACGCGGAATACCGATCGTGAGCAAGGACATCAAGCAACTGCTCGAGCGCCTGGAGCAATTGCTGCCGCCGGCCCCGCCCGCCACCGACTGGACTGCCAGCATCGCGCTGCGCTGGCGCCGGACGCACGGCCTGAATGCGCGCGGCTGGCTGCAGCCGGTGCGCCACGTGCACCGCATGCGGCTGTCCGATCTGCGGGGCATCGACGCGCAGATCGCGAAGGTCGAGCAGAACACTAGGCAGTTCATCGAAGGCAAGCCGGCCAACAACGTACTGCTTACCGGAGCGCGCGGCACAGGCAAGTCCTCCATCGTGAAGGGCCTGCTCAACAAATACCACAAACAGGGCCTGCGCCTGATCGAAGTGGAGAAGAACGACCTCGTCGACCTGCCGGAGATTACCGACCAGGTGGCGCGGCGCGCGGAAAGATTCCTCGTTTTCTGCGACGACCTTACGTTCCACGGCGCAGAAGACGGCTACATCGCGCTCAAGGTGGCGCTCGACGGTTCGATTTCGACCACCTCGGAGAACCTGCTGATCTACGCCACCTCGAACCGGCGTCACCTGATGCCGGAATTCATGCAGGAGAATCTGGAGACCAAGTACCTGGGCGACGAGATCCATCCAGGCGAGACGGTGGAGGAGAAGATTTCACTGTCGGAGCGCTTCGGGTTGTGGGTGTCGTTCTATCCATTCGACCAGGACGAGTACCTGGAGATCGTGGCGCACTGGCTGAAGACCCTGGGCTGTGCTGCGAAGGAAGCCGAAACGGCGCGCGAAGAGGCGTTGCAGTGGTCGCTGCAGCGCGGCTCCAGGAGCGGCCGCATCGCCTACCAGTTCGCGCGAGACTGGGCCGGTCGCCACCTAAGCGGCTCCGGGTCCGGCAAGCAAGCGAAGAAGAAGTAAGTGGCGGTCGAAGTAGCCGCGGCGGTGATCCAGCGCGCCGACGGCGCCTTCCTGCTTGCGCGCCGGCCTGCCGGCAAGGTCTACGCGGGCTACTGGGAATTTCCCGGCGGCAAGGTCGAACCGGGCGAGCCGGCGGATCGCGCGCTGGTGCGCGAGCTGCACGAGGAACTCGGCATCGATGCGTGCACTGCGTTTCCCTGGATCACGCGTGTGTTCACTTATCCGCACGCCACCGTACGGCTCAAATTCTTCCGCGTCACCGCGTGGAAGGGGGATCCGCAGCCGCGGGAACAGCAGGCGATCGCCTGGCAGCGTCTCGGCGACCCGATCGCCGCGCCGATGCTCCCCGCCAACGCTCCGGTGCTGGCGGCGCTGGAACTGCCTCAGGAGTACGCCATCACGGACGCGGAGAGCCGGGGCCGGGAGCCGATGCTGGCCAGTATCCGGGCGCGACTCGGCGCTGGCCTCAGGCTGATCCAGGTCAGGGACAAGGGCCTGCCGCGTCGAGAGGAGTTCGCGCGCTCTGTGCTGCAGCTTGCCCATCGCCATGGTGCGAAAGTCCTGCTCAATGGCGGCCCGTCGATCGGGGACGGCGTTCACTACACCGCGGCACAGTTGATGGATTTGCGCGAAAGACCGCGCCATGTCCTCGCCGCGGCCTCATGCCACGACGCCGCTGACCTTGAACGCGCGATGCGATTGGAGCTGGACTTCGCGGTGCTCGGGCCGGTGAAGCCTACGGCTTCGCATGCGGGCGCGCCGACGTTGGGCTGGGAAGGCTTGGCGCGCCTCGTGCAAGGCGCGAGTATCCCGGTGTATGCCATCGGCGGCATGAAGCGCGACGATCTGGAGGATGCGTGGCGCGCGGGCGCGCACGGGCTGGCAATGATCGCCGGCGCCTGGAGCTAGCCGCTCCCGTCGTCCGCCTTGGGCGGCGCTTGGGGCACGCGGTAATTCTCCGTGGCCCAGTTGCCGAGGTCGATCAGACGACAGCGCTCGCCACAGAACGGACGCCACTTATTCGCCGCGGCGAAGGGCGCGGCGGTCCCGCAGCGCGGGCAGGGAACCATGACTACAGGTTGCAGAATGTGAGCTCGAAGCCGATGTCCCAATCCGCCGTGCGCGGCCTCGGGTCCTCGCCTGTCTGAGTGAGGAAGCGGATATTGAGAACGTACTTGTTGGCGCTGATCTCGGGCACGCAATTCAGTGCCGGGTCGAGGCGCACGCGCATCATCTGTGCGGTCTTGCCGCCGAGCATCTGCTGGAACGTGCCCTGCGGCGCGGAGACGCGCTGCGGCTTGCCGGATTCGCGCAGAATGCGCAGGATGATCGCCGAGCCGTCCCGCAACGGCACCAGCGGGCCGGTCCAGGCGGCAAGCTGGCCGATGCGCTCTTCCGCGGGGCGGTGCAGCCAGTAGTGGTACGACGGCAGGTCGAATTCACAGGCGCCGCCGGGAATCCCGGTGCGCTGCTTGATCGACATCAGCCAGTCGTTCTCGCGCAGGTACTGCCCGATCTTGCCGGCCATCGAGAACAGCGCCGCGGCAGCCTGCTCGATGTCGCGCAGCACGCTGTTGAGCGCCTCCTCGGAAATCTCCGGGTTGTTGCGGAACGACAGCAGAACCTGTTTCTGCCGCTCGAGTTCCTGCAGCAGGTCCGACTTCAGGTCCGCGCGGCTCGCCACCTCCAGGATCTCGAACAGCGTCAGCAGCGCGACATGGTGGTCGAGCGGGTCGGTGCGCGCGATGAAGTGGCGCGAGCGCTCGAACAGGTCTTCCAGGCGCAGCAGCGTGCGGATGCGCTCGTTGAGCGGGTATTCGTAGGTGATCACTTCCGCGCCCGGCTGGCCAAAACTTGGCGGATTCTGAGTGATATGCGCGGGGAAGACAAATTCAGCCTCATGGTCGGGACTGTGCCAGATAGCGCACATGCATTTCGCGTACCCGCTTGTGCAGTGCGTCAAGCGTGCCAGCGTTGTCGATGACGTCGTCCGCCGCGGCCAGCCTGACTTCCCTCCTGATCTGAGCACGGATGATGCCCCTGACTTCTTCCTCACTGAGGCTGCTGCGCTGCCGCACCCGCTCGACCTGCACGGCCTCCGGGCAATCGACCACCAGCACGCGCGCTACGCGTTGCCGGTATTCCGCGGATTCGACCAACAGTGGCACGACGTGGATCACGTAAGGCCCGCTCGCCGCGGCGATGCGCCGCTCGGATTCGGCCCGAATCATCGGGTGCAGCAGTTGCTCGAGCTTTTGCTTCGCCGCAGGATCGCGGAACACCAGTGCGCGCATCTTTGCGCGGTCCATCGCTCCGGTCGGTTCGACGTAATCGCCGCCGAACAGGCGCCGAACCTGTCCAATCGCGGCGCCGCCTGATTGCGTAAGCTCATGCGCGATCGCATCGGTGTCCACCACCGTGGCCCCGAGTCGCGCGAATTCCTCGGCCGTGGCGCTCTTGCCGCTGCCGATCCCGCCGGTCAGGCCGACGACCAACCGCATCAACCGAGGATCGGAAGCCAGAGCCGGGCGATGTCATCGCCCCAGAACAGCGCGATCGCCCCGGCGGCAGCGAGGTAAGGGCCGAAGGGGATCGGTTTCTCGCGGCCGTGGCGTGCAAACACGATCAGGCAGATGCCGACCGCGGCACCGACCACGGAAGACAACAGGATCACCATCGGCAGCTTCTGCCAGCCGAGCCAGGCGCCGATCGCGGCAAGCAGCTTGAAGTCGCCGAAACCCATGCCTTCCTTGCCGGTCGCCAGCCTGAAACCCCAGTACACCAGCCACAGGGCCAGGTACCCGGCGACCGCACCGATGACCGCGGAGTGCAGCGGCGCGAACATGCTGCCCAGGTTCACCAGCAATCCCGCCCACAGCAACGGCAGCGTGATGTCATCGGGCAGCAACTGCGTGTCCAGATCGATCGCGGTGAGCGCCAGCAGCGCCCAGCCGAAAACCATCGCGCCGAGGGCGGCGAAAGTCAGGCCGTAGCGCCAGGCGGCATAGGCCCCGATGGCACCGGCGGCGAGCTCGATGATCGGGTAGCGCGGCGAGATCCTGACGCCGCAGGCTGAACACCTGCCGCGCAGTGCGAGCCAGCTTGCGAGCGGGATGTTTTCCAGCGCCGTGATGCGATGGCCGCAGCCCGGGCAGGCTGAGCGCGGCACCAAAAGGTTATATCGGACCTGCGCTTGCTTCGCCGGAGGAAAGGGCACAGGGGATACGCGGTGAGCTGGCCCTGCATCTGCCGCCAATTCAGCGCATTGCTCCTGCCACTCGCGCTCCATCATCTTCGGCAACCGGTGGATGACGACGTTCAGGAACGAGCCGATGCACAGGCTGAACACCAGCACCACCCACGGCAGAACTGCGGGCTGGGCCAGCCAGCCGAAAAACCCCATCTAGACCGCTTGGCCCATCTTGAAGATCGGCAGGTACATGGCGATCACCATGCCGCCGATCAATGTGCCCAGCACCACCATGATCATGGGTTCCATCAGGGAGGACAGCGCCTCGACTGCGTCATCCACCTCTGCCTCGTAGAAGTCCGCGACCTTGCCGAGCATCCCATCCAGTGCGCCCGTTTCTTCGCCGATCGAGCACATCTGCAGCACCATGTTCGGGAACACCCCGGAGTTCTGCATCGCCAGCGTGAGCGAAGTGCCGGTGGATACCTCTTTCTGAATCTGCTTGGTGGCGATGAGATACACATAGTTTCCGGAGGCGCCGCCCACGGAGTCGAGCGCCTCCACCAGCGGCACGCCGGCGGCGAACATGGTGGCCATCGTGCGCGTCCAGCGCGCAATGGTCGACTTCAACACCAGGTCGCCGAATACCGGCAGCTTGAGCATCAGCCGGTCCATGAAGATCTGCACCGGCAAGGAGCGCTTCCAGGCCTCGAGGAAACCGATGACCGAGCCGATGATCACCGGGAAGATGATGTACCAGTAGGCCACGAACCAGTCCGACACCGCCATCACGAACAGCGTCGGCGCGGGCAGGTCGGCGCCGAAATTGGTGAACACTTCCTTGAAGGCCGGGATGACGAAGATCATGATCACTGCAGTGATGATGAACGCCACCACGACGATGGCGATGGGGTAGAACAGCGCCGCCTTGATCTTCGACTTGATGGCGAGGATCTTCTCCTTGTAGTTCGCCAAACGGTCGAGCAGTGTTTCCAGAATGCCCGCCTGCTCGCCTGCGTGCACCAGATTGCAGTACAGCGCGTCGAAGTGCAGCGGATACTTGCGAAACGCCTGCGCCAGCGAGGAGCCGGTCTCGACTTCGGTCTTGAGCTCGAGCAGCAGCCTCGACACCGCGGGATTCGACGCACCCTTGCTGACGATGTCGAAGCACTGCAGCAGCGGCACGCCGGCCTTCATCATCGTTGCCAGCTGTCGCGTGAACAGGGCAATGTCCTTGTCCCTGACCTTGCCGCCCCTGCCGTACTTCTGCCGCTTGACCTTCTGAACGATGATTCCCTGGCGGCGCAGCGTGGCGTTCACCGCCGCCTCGCTCACCGAGCGCAACTCGCCGCGGATGACCTTGCCACCCTTGTCGCGCCCTTCCCAGAGGAAGTTAAATTCCTTGGGACCGGCGGCTTTAGCCGCTGCTGCCGTTGCCATAGCGCAATCTCCGGTTCCGTTCCCGTCGCTGCAGTACTGACCGTCGATGATGCCTTGAGCGGAGTGTTTTGTAAAGCCTCAGGTTTCTCGCCTAAACCGCTGAAGCGGCGCGGTTTTGAGGGGTCAAAATGAACCAGAAACTGGGTCCCGAGGAAGTCCGGTTACGTGACTTCCTGCGACTGCAGCTCGGGCTTCGCGGGGCGGAAGATGCGCACCGTTTTCACCGTGCGCCCCTGCGCATGCACGATCTCCATCGGCACGTCGCCGATCTTGATCGACACGTCGGCCTCCGGGATGTCGCGCAGTTGTTCCAGGATCAGGCCGTTCAGCGTCTTTGGCCCCTCGGTCGGCAGCTCCAGACCCAGTGCACGGTTCAGTTCCCGCACCGGCGTGGTGCCATCTGCGGTCGCGCTGCCGTCCTCGCCCCAGGCAAGGGTCTGCACCGCCGACGGCATCGAAGTAGTGAACTTGCCGATGATCTCCTCGATGATGTCCTCGAGCGTCACCAGCCCCATTAGCTCGCCGTACTCGTCCACCACCAACGCGATGCGCTCCTCGTTTTCCTGGAAATACTGCATCTGCGCGAACACCGGCGTGGAAGCGGGTACGAAATAGGGCGCCGCCAGCAGTGATTCGATTTCCATCTTGTTCAACGTGCCCGCTTGCAAGGGTGCCAGCACTTTGCGCAGATGCAGGACGCCGACCACTTCGCCGCGCGAGTCCCGGAATACGGGCAGCCGCATGTGGTAGCTGGTGGCCAGGTGCCGCGCGATGGCCCCCATGTCGTCGTCCAGCTTGATCGACTCGATGCGGGCGCGCGGCAGCATGATGTCCTGCACCGTGATCGAACCAAGGTCAAACAGGTTGAG
Organism: uncultured Enterobacteriaceae bacterium; assembly: GCA_964631735.1. GTDB lineage: Bacteria > Pseudomonadota > Gammaproteobacteria > Burkholderiales > SG8-39 > JAABQT01. Next base: position 6,611 of record CAZVZV010000309.1, on the reverse strand, counting down.
CAGGATCGAGACGTGCTTCTTCGGCATGAAGCTCGAGGATTCGAGCACGATGGTGCGAATCTCCTCCGGCGACAGCGGTTGCGCACCGGATTCCTGCGGGCGGATGCCGAGCAGGCGCAGCAGCGGTTTGAGGATGGCGTCGGTGGAGACGGACAGCACGTGCACGAACGGCGCTGATGCCAACGCCAGCGCGTGCATCGGCCAGGCCACCAGTCTCGCGATGCCCTCGGCGTTGTGCTGGCCGAGGCGCTTGGGCACCAGTTCGCCGACGACGATAGTGAAATAAGTGATCGAAATCACCACCAGGATCGTCGCCACGAAGGCGCTCGCCTTCTGTTCCACGCCGAGCGATTGCAGCCACAGCGATAGCGGGGGAGCCAGCACCGCCTCGCCGACGATGCCGTTGAGCAGGCCGATCGCAGTGATGCCGATCTGGATGGTGGACAGGAAGCGCGTAGGCTCGGCGGCCAGGCGCACTGCCGCCGCGGCCAGCGCGTCGCCGTTCGCCGCCAGTGTGCTGAGGCGCGCCTTGCGCGCGGTGAGCAGCGCCACCTCGGCCATCGCGAAGCTGCCGTTCAACAGTATCAGGCAGGCCAGTATCAGGATTTCCATGGTTCCACCTTGCCGGGTAGTCGCGGGTGGGGGCGGCGCTTAGCTGCGGCCGAGGACCACTTCGAGCACGAACGCGGTGCCGATGTTCGCCAGCACCACCATCACGAATCCGGCGATGGTCCAGCGCAGAGCCGTACGACCGCGCCAGCCGTAGAGCCAGCGCCCCGCCAGCAACCAGCCGAAAGTGAGCCACGACAGCACCGCGAACACGGTCTCATGATTGAACCGCAACAGGCGCCCGAACATCGTGTCGGTCAGGATCATGCCCGTGGCGAGAGTAAGCGTGAGGAACACGAATGCCACGCTGATGACCCTGAACAGCGACTGCTCGAGAGTCAGCAGCGGCGGAAGGTGCCCTACCGCATCGGCGCTCTTGCGGTGCAGACGGCGCTCGACCAGTGCCATGAGCGTCGCGTGCAGCAGCGCAATGGTGAACAGGCTGTAGGCGAGCATGGCCAGCACGAGGTGCACCTTGAACTCCGGCGACGAAGCAATGGCGCCACTTACGCGGCCCGGGAACACCAGCGGCAACTGCGCGGCGAGCGCGGCCAGGCCTAGCACAGGCGCTTGCATCTGGTCGAGGCTGTAAAACAGGCTTTCCATCCAGTAAAACAACACTGCGAGCCAAAGCATCGTCGACAGCGCGTGCGCGAATCCGAAGCGTAGGGCGGAGGTCGCAAACAGGTCGGAGTAGAGCAGGAAGCCGTGCAGCCCGAGCGGTGCAAGAATGGCGGCGCGCTCCCAGGGCCGCAGCCCGCGCAAGCCGTCGCCAACGGGCCGCGCGTGCCAGCGCGTGTTCCAGAAGTGCCATGCCAGCCCTGCATACGCGGCCGCGCAAAGCGCGTGAATTACAATGTCGGGCACAGCTTCAGTTTATCACCCGTGCTCGACAACCTGACCACACGCCTCGCCAAGATCGTCAAGACGATCCGCGGCGAGGCGCGCCTCACCGACAGCAACATCCAGGACGCGTTGCGCGAAGTGCGCGTCGCGTTGCTCGAAGCGGACGTCGCGTTGCCGGTGGTGCGGGATTTCATCGCCACGATCGGGGACAAGGCTCGCGGCACCGAGGTGGTGGGCAGCCTGACGCCGGGCCAGGCGCTGGTCGGCGTGGTGCATCACGAGCTGGCGCGTCTGATGGGCGAGGCCAATGTCGGCCTCGACCTCGCCGTGCAGCCGCCGGCGGTGATCCTGATGGCGGGCCTGCAGGGCTCAGGCAAGACCACCTCCGCGGCAAAGCTTGCGCGCTTGCTGGTAGGGCAGAAGAAGAAAGTGCTGCTGGTGTCCTGCGACGTCTACCGGCCTGCGGCAATCGAGCAGCTGCAAACCTTGGCGGCACAGGTGGGCGCGGATTTTCTCCCCTCAGCGGCAGATGTACTGCCAGTAGCGATCGCGCGCCACGCTCTGATGCACGCGAAGACGCGCTACTACGACGTGCTGATCGTGGACACCGCGGGGCGGCTCGCCATCGACGAGCCGATGATGCAGGAAATTGCCGCGCTGCACGCGGAGCTCAGGCCGGCGGAAACGCTGTTCGTGGTGGACGCGATGCAGGGCCAGGATGCGGTCAACGTGGCGCGCGCATTCGGCGAACGGTTGCCCCTCACCGGCGTAATCCTCACCAAGCTCGATGGTGACGCGCGCGGCGGCGCGGCGCTGTCAGTGCGCCAGGTCACGGGCAGGCCCATCAAGTTCGCCGGCGCGGGCGAGAAGCTCGACGCGCTGGAACCGTTCCATCCGGAACGCATGGCCTCGCGCGTGCTCGGCATGGGCGATGTCCTGTCGCTGGTCGAACAGGCGCACAAACAGGTGGACCTCGCGCAGGCGCAGCGCGTCGCGGAGAAGATCCGCAAGGGCAAAGGCTTCGATCTGGAGGACTTCAAGCAGCAAATCCAGCAGATGGCCAAGATGGGCGGGCTGTCCTCGATGCTCGACAAGCTGCCGGCGCAGCTGGCCGGCCAGATCAACCCGGCGCAGCTGCAGGATGGCCGCCAGTTCCGCCGTATCGAGGGCATCATCAGTTCGATGACGCCAGGCGAGCGAGCCGACCCCGACCTGATCAAGGCGTCGCGCAAACGCCGCATTGCCGCGGGTGCCGGCGTGCCGGTGCAGGAAGTAAACCGCCTGCTCAAGCAGTTCGAGCAGATGCAGAAGATGATGAAGATGATGAAAGGCGGCAACCTGGCGCGCATGATGCGCGGCATGAAAGGCATGCTGCCGGGAACGCGCTGAAGGCGCGAACTGTGTACTGAAAACGAAAAGGCCCGCCTTGCGGCGGGCCTTCCCGGTTGCTATTTCCGCTTTTTCGCAGCTTTTCTTGACGGGCTGCGCTTCGCGCTTGATCGGACCTTGCGGCCCGGTTTGGCGCTCAGGCGAACTTTTTTGCTTTGGCGAGGCCTTTCACGGTCTCGGTCGCGGCGGCGACGTTGGCTTCGGCGATTTCAGTCGCCTGCTTGGTCACCTTGGTGAAGTTGTCGTAGGCCGAATTGGCGGCGGCGAGCATCGACTTGATGCCGGCGACGGCGACGTCGGACCCGGCCGGCGCGTTCTTCATCGCCTTGTCCAGCAGCGCGGTGAAGTTCTCGTTCCAGTCGGCGACGCGCTTCTCGGCGGCCTTCGACAGTTCGGCGTTGGTTTCCGTCGCCACTTCATAGATGCTCTTCGAGTAGGCGATGGCCTTCTCCATCGCCGGAGTGGCGAAGGAATTCTGCAGGCTGACGAACTCTTGCACGTCTTTTGCGCCAAACAGCGCGCGGGTGCTGCTGAGGCTGTCTTCGAACGCGGTTTTTGCGGCGTTGACGTTGAGGGCAGCGAATTTCTCGATCGCGGCAAATTGTGTCGCGTAGAGGGACAGCATCGCGTCCACGTTGGCCTTGCTGGCCGCTTGGATCTGCTCGGGGGTCACGTACATGGTCTGGCTCCTTGTCAAAGTAAACAAATTCGGATTGGGGCTTGTCAGCGTAATTTGGTGCAGTGCAACAAACCGTAGTTTAGGCCTTCGGCGTTTAAAGTCAAACGTATTTTGCAGTGCAGCATAAGTAATGAAACTATCGAACGGGAGGCCAGGGCGGCGACGACAATGGCGCCCATGAGTGCCAAACCCCTTACTGCCGACCCTGTCCAGAGAGCAGCGTGGGTGTTTCCTGGGTTGTTTGTGGTGCTGTGGAGCACCGGTTTCATCGGAGCGAAGTTAGGGCTTCCTTACGCAGAACCGGCCACCTTCCTGGAAATTCGTTTCCTCGCAGTCCTTGCCGTGCTACTGCCGCTGTGCTGGCTCATGCGGGCGCCTTGGCCGCGCACGCGCGGCGAGCTCTGGCACATGGCCTTCGCCGGGGCGCTGATCCAGGGCGGCTATCTGGGCGGGGTGTTCCTGTCGTTGTCCCGAGGCATGCCCGCGGGGGTGTCCGCCCTGATCACTGCGCTGCAGCCGATCCTCGCGGCGGTATTGAGCGGCTGGCTGCTGGGCGAACGCACCAACGCGCGCCAGTGGTTCGGTCTCGCGCTCGGCATCACCGGGGTGGCACTGGTGGTGCACGAGAAATGGATCCTGGAGGGCGTTGGTTTTGCTGCCACGGCGCTGTCCATCTTTGCGCTGGCCAGCATCAGCCTGGGCGCTATCTGGCAGAAACGCCACTGCGCGCAGATCGACCTGCGCACCGGCGCGGCGATCCAGTTCGCAGCCGGCTTCCTGGTGCTGCTGCCTTACGCCTTGCTGTTCGAGGCCCGCCAGGTGACCTGGGGTTTTGAGCTGATAGTCGCCATCGCCTGGCTGGTATTCGCGCTATCGCTGGGTGCAGTGTTCCTGCTCTTCTGGCTGATCCGGCACGGCGCGGCCACCAAGGTGGCGAGCCTGATGTACCTGGTGCCTCCGTGCACGGCGCTGGTCGCGTGGCCGCTGTTCGGCGAGACCTATACTGCGTTCTCCGCTGCCGGCATGGCACTCGCCATTCTGGCCGTGTGGCTCGTGAGCAAGGGATGAATCTCGACTACAGACCAGACGATCCGGCGTTCCTCGCCGATCCGTTCCCACTGTTCCGCCGGCTGCAGGACGAGGATCCTTGCCATTGGAGCCCTCGCCTGAAGGCGTGGGTGCTGACTCGATACGACGACGTGCGCCGCGTGTGCCTGGACAAGGACATGTCCTCGGACCGCCTGCGGCCGTATTTCGCCACGCTGCCGCCGGCAGAGGCGCTGCGCATCGCCGAGCTGATGCGCTACCTGACGCTGTGGATGGTGTTCCGCGACGCGCCCGAGCATACGCGCCTGCGCCGCCTGACGAGCAAGGTTTTCCACGTCAAGTCGATGCATGCCATGCGCCCGCGGATCGAGGCTCTGGCGCATTGGCTGTTCGAGCGCATCGGCAATCGTGCCGAGTTCGACTTTATCGGCGATTTTGCCGGGCCGCTGCCTGCGCTGGTGATCATGGACATGCTAGGGGTGCCCCGCGCCGAGCTCGGCCAGGTGAAGCAGCTGTCCGACGACATGGCGCTGTTCATCGGCAGTTCGCGCATGGCGCAGGAAAAATACGCCATCGCAGAGGCCGCGACGCGCGCAATGGCAGAGTTGTTCCGCGGCATGATCGCCGCGCGCCGCGCCGGCCCACAGGCCGATCTGCTTTCCGAATTGGTGCATCTGGAGGACGCGGGCGACCGCCTGTCGGACGACGAGCTGGTGGCCACTTGCATCCTGCTGCTGTTTGCCGGGCACGAAACCACCACCAACCACATTGCCAACGGGCTGCTTGGTCTGCTGAGGTTTCCGCAGGAGATGGCGAAGCTGCGCGAGGATCCGGCGCTGGCTGCCGCCGCGGTCGAGGAGTTGCTGCGCTACGACGGTCCGAACGGAGCGCAGGTGCGCATCGTGAAACAGAGCCATGAACTGCATGGCAAGCGGCTGAATCCGGGTGAGCGCGTCTTCATCCTGCTCAACGCGGCCAATCGCGACCCTCGCGCCTACCCGGAACCCGATCGGGTGGAGCTCGCGCGCAATGGGCCGCCGCACCTCGCCTTCGGCTTCGGGCTGCATATCTGCCTGGGTTTTCCGCTCGCGCGCCTGGAGGGCCAGATTGCGCTGCCGGCGGTGCTGGCGCGCTGGCCTGGCATCGAGCTGGCTGGCGGGCCCCTGGAGTGGCTCAATTCGATGGTGTTTCGCGGCATGAAGGCGATGCCAGTCAGGGCAACGTCATGAGCGCGGGTTCCAGCGAGCAATTGCCGAAGAGCCTCTGGTGGGTGCTGATCGGCATCACGCTGGTCTGGGGTTTCAACTGGACCGCGATGAAGGTGGCAATCTCCGAAATTGCGCCCTTCACGTTTCGCACCTTCTGCCTCGCCGCCGGCTCTGGCGTCCTGTTCGCGGCCCTGCGCGCGAGCGGCCAACCGCTCGGCGTCCCGCGCGACCAGTGGAGGCGCCTCGCGCTCATCGCCTTCTTCTCCATCACCTGCTGGAACGTGCTGGTGGTGTTCGGCTTGCGCCTGATTCCTTCCGGGCGCGCCGCAATCCTCGCCTATACCATGCCCGCGCTGGCAATCCCCCTCTCGGTGTGGTTCCTGAACGAGCGCATGGGCACGAGAAAGCTACTCGGCCTTGCGCTCGGCATGGCGGGCATGGCGCTGCTGCTGGCAGAGGAATTCACCAATCTGGCCGGCGCGCCGCTGGGCGCGCTGCTGGTGCTGGGCGCGGCCTCGGCCTGGGCGCTCGGCACGGTGTTACAGAAGAAATTTCCGGTGCGTGCGCCGGTCGCGGCGCTCACCGCCTGGATGATGCTGCTGGGCGGAGTGCCGATCTACATTGGCGCGTTGTTGTTTGACGACTTCGCCGCCCTCAAGGACGTTAGCCTTTGGCCGGCGCTGGCGTTGGCCTACAACGTGCTCTTTTCGTTCGCCTGGGCGCACTGGGCGTGGATCAAGCTCGCCACCTCGGTGTCGGTGACCACTTTTTCGCTGGCCATGCTGATGACGCCGGTGGTGGGCGTGTTCTCGGGCATGCTGTTCCTGGGCGAG
>CAZVZV010000308.1:0-5752 GCA_964631735.1 uncultured Enterobacteriaceae bacterium | reverse complement strand
TTTTTTCCATGAACGCGCCGAACACCACGAACAGAATCACGTAACTCGCCGACACGCCGAGTGTCGAGCCGAAGATGCCCTCGGTGGAGAGATAGAGCTGCTCCATCAGCACCGGGACCTTCACGTTGGTGAACAACAGGGGGTACGCGAGGAATGCGATCGCGGTCGCCGCCAGGCCCCAACCCAGGACGCGGCGAGTCGCTTCGAGCACCAGCAGGACGGCGAGTACCGCGTTGAACTTGTCTATCCAGTTGAGCTCGTCGATGTAGATGATGCGGTTGGTGACGTAGTCGATATTGATCAGGATATGCAGGACGAAGCCCCAGCTCCCGGCGATCAGCACCCAGTCGGCGACGCGCCAGGCGATTCCGCCGCCGGGCTTGAGCGGGTACAAGAGGAAAATCAGCGTCATCGCGAAGATCAAATGGGTGCCGCGGAAGAGGTAGACCTCCGGCGGGCCAAGTGCCGCGACGTACATGTGATACAGCGACATCGCGATCGCGATGAGCGCGACCAGCGTCTTGAGGATCCCGCTTTTCGGCGCGGTTGGGGCGACTTCCTCTTCCACGACCTACCCTCCCAAGAAAAAAGGGCGGCTTGAAGCCGCCCTTCTCTTTCCCTCGGCGCCCGCTACAGCGCGCCGACTTCCTTGTAGAACTTGGCCGCCCCCTTGTGGAACGGGATGCCAAGGTCGACCGCCATGTCCTTCGGCGTAATGCCCTCGATCGACTTCACCACCGCGGCCATCGCGTCGACGTTGGCGGCCATGGTTTTCGTCATCTGGTACACCGTATTTTCCGGGAGATCACAGGCCACGATCAGGTGCGTCGCGTAACCGATCACCGGCACGTCCTTGTCCTGCTTAGGGTACGTGCCCGCCTTGATGACCAGGCGCTTGTAGTAGCCGGGATTCATCTTGTTGAGCTCGCCGAGTGTCCTGTCGTCCACCGGCACCAACTTGATGTCGCGCGCGCTGGCCAGGTCCATCACAGCGGCCGCGGGCACCGTAGTGCCGAGCGTGAACACCTGCATGTGGCCGTCCTTCATCATGCCGACCGCGTCGGTGTAGCTCTGGAACGATACCTTGGCGAGCGACTGGTAGGTCAGGCCGTTGAGTTTGAGCGACAACTCGGTAAGCAGCTCCCCGGTATTGCCCTTGGTCTGGGTGACCAGGGCCTTGCCCTTCAGGTCGGCGAACGAGTTCACCTTTGCGTCGGCGAGGGCGACGACCTGGAAATATTGCGGGTACAGGTTGGCGAGCTGACACACATTGGTCACCTTCTTGGGGTACGGTGCCCGTCCCGCAATCCCATCCACCGTGGTGCTCGAGTTCGCGAGCCCGATGTGCGCCTTGCCCTCGTCCACGCCGCGCACGTTGGCGATGCCTGCGCCTGGCGTCTGGGTGATCTGCAGGCCCGGGACCGCCTTCTCCCACATGCCCTTGAGCGCGCCGCCGAGCGGGATCCACGAGCCGCCCTGCGGGCCGGTCATGAACGTGACTTGCTGCGCTGCGGCGGGCGCCGCGATGAGAACGCCCGCAGCGAGCGCGATGGTTTTAAGTTTCATTCCTGCCTCCTGTTGTAGGACCATGATAGCGCGTCAAACGACGCGCGTCAGCACCGGCTTGCCCGAGAAATGCGCAAGCAGGTTGTCGACCTGCAGGTTGCCCATGGCGGTGCGCGTTTCCATCGTCGCGCTGCCCACGTGCGGGAACAGCACCGCGTTGTCCAGCGCGAAGAATTCCGGCGGCACGCGCGGCTCGTCGGCGAACACGTCCAGGCCGGCGCCGGCGATCCTCCTGTCCTGCAGGTACTTGAGCAACACCGGCTCGTCGATCACAGAACCGCGCGAGATGTTGACCAGGTAGCCCTCGGGGCCGAGCGCATCCAGCACCTTGGCGTTGACCAGCTTCTCGGTTTCGGCGCCGCCAGGCGTCACCACCATCAGCACGTCCGAGTTATTCGCCAACGCCACTGCGTCTGCGTCGTACGGGTAGGCGACGTCCTTCTTCTTGCGGTTGTGGTAGCGGATCTTCATGCCGAAGGCCTGCGCGCGCTTTGCAATCGCCTCGCCGATGCGCCCCAGCCCGAGGATGCCCATGGTCTTGCCACCCAAGGACGTGGCGAGTGGGGTGCCGCCACGCGTCGCCCAGGCGCCCGTGCGCAGATAGGCGTCGGCCTGGGGAAACTTGCGCATCACGTTCACGGTGAGCGCCATTGCCGTGTCGGCGACGCAGTCGTTGAGCACGTTCGGCGTGTTGGTGACGATGATGCTGCGCTGTTTCGCCGCGGCGAGGTCGATGGCGTCCACGCCGACGCCGAAGTTCGAGATCAGTTCGAGCTTGGGCAGGGCGTCCATCAGCTTCGCATCCGCCCCGGCCGGTCCGAAGGTGGCGAGCGCGCGCACCCGCGGCGCCAGTTCCTTAAGGAATGCGGCCAGGTCGGCCGCCTCGTGCAGCTTGTGGGAGGTGAATTCCCTGTCCAGCCGCTCCTGCGTGCGCGGGAAAATTTTGGTGGTGACGATGATCTCGTGTTTCATGACCTGAATTTTGCCAGCAGGTTCTCGGCGCCTCGCGCGAGCAGGCCGACGTCGGCGCCCACCGCGACGAACTGCGCCCCGGCCGCCAGCATGCGCTTCGCGTCGGCCTCCACCGGCGACAGGTAGCCGGGCGCCTTGCCCGCCTTGCGGATGCGCCGCATCGACTCCTCGATCAGCGGCAGCACCGCCGGGTTCGCCGTTTCGCCGGTGTATCCCATCGAGGCATGCAGATCCGCCGGTCCGATGAAGATGCCGTCCACGCCATCGATCGCTGCGACCTTCTCGATTTCGTCCAGCGCCGGCTTGGTTTCCAGCTGGACCAGCACGCAGATTTCCTCATGCGCGCGCTTGGCGTAGTCCTTGACGCGGCCGAAGCGCGTGGCGCGGGTGGTGCCGGCCACACCGCGCACGCCCGCGGGCGGATAGCGCGTATTGGCCACTGCCGCCTTGGCCTCCGCCGCATTCTGCACGTAGGGAATCAGCAGCGACTGCGCGCCGGCATCCAGCACGCGCTTGATCGTCACCATGTCGTTCCAGGGCACGCGCACGACAGGGTGCGACGCGTAGGCTGCCGCCGCCTGCAACTGTGCGAGCAGCGACTCCAGGTCGTTCGGCGAGTGCTCCATGTCGAGCAGGATCCAGTCGAAACCGGCCCCGGCGATCACTTCCACGGAGTAGTTCGACGACAGGCTGGACCACAGCCCGATCTGCGGTTTGCCCGCCTTGAGGGCGCGCTTGAAGGCGTTCTGCGGCAGATCCATCACTTTGCCTTGTGTTACTCGGCCTTGATGCCGGCTTCCCGGACCACTTTCGCCCACCGCACCTTCTCGTCGGCGATGAATGTGCCGAGCGCCTCGGGCGTGCCGGCGCGCACCTCGGTGCCCTGCTTGGCCAGCATCTCCTTCATCTCCGCAGTGTTCAGGATGCGGGTGAACTCGGCATTGAGTTTCGCGACGATTTCGCGCGGCGTGCCGGCGGCGGCGAGCAGGCCCTGGTAGGAACCGGTCACGAACCCGGGCAGGCCGGACTCCGCCACCGTCGGCAGTTCCGGCGCCGAGGGCGCGCGCTGGGCGCTGGAGACCGCGAGCCCCTTGAGCCGCCCGCCCTTCACGGACGGGTAGGTGGCGAGCATGCCGTTGAAGAGCACGTTGGCATTGCCCGCGATCACGTCGATGACCGCCGCCGAGCCGCCCTTGTAGGGGATATAGGCCCACTGCACGCCGGTGCGTGCCGCGAATTCGACGCCCGCGAGGTGCGGCGCGCCGCCGGTGCCGGAGTTGGCGAAGTTCATCTTTCCCGGGTTTGCCTTCGCGTAGGCGATGAGCTCCTGCACGCTGTTCACCGGGACCGACGGGTGCACGGCGAGCACGTGCGGCGAGTAGGACACCATCACGATCGGCGCGAAATCCTTCACCGGATCGAAGGGCATGCTGGCGTAGACGCTGGGGTTGATCGCGAGCGCGCCGACGTCGGAGAGCAGCATCGTGTAGCCGTCCGGTGCAGACTTCGCGACGAAGTCCGCGCCGACGTTGCCGTTGGCGCCGGTGCGGTTCTCGACGATCGCCGGCTGGCCCCAGGCCGTGGTGATGTGCGGCCCGAGCGCGCGCGCGAGGATGTCCGAGGTTCCGCCCGCGGTGAAGGGCACGATGATGCGAATCGGCCTGTTCGGGTAAGTCTGCGCGCTGGCGGCGCCGGCAATTGCCGTCAGGACGGCGGCGACAAACACGGCGTGGAATGGACGCATGATTCCTGTCTCCCTGGCTTCTTGAACTGATTGGTTGACGCTGGCTGTGGCGCGCCGATTGTACTCCGCGCGGCAGGCCTACCTGCGCGGCACGCGACGATTCATCACCAGGAACCAGAGCGGCGGCACGACAGCAAGCGGCAGCATGCCCGTGTAGCCGGTGGGCAGCTTGGGGCTGTCGTTGCGCGGCTGCAGCGCGGAGTACGGACGCAATGGGTTCAGATGATGGTCGGAGTGGCGTTGCAGGTGGATGAGGAAGCTGTTGCTGAGCACCTCATTCGCGTCCCAGGAGTGGCGCTCGCTCACCGGCTCATAGCGCCCGTCGGGCAGGCGCGCACGCTCCAGGCCGTAATGCTCGACGTAATTCACCGCCTCGAGCAGCGCGATCGCCATCGCGCTCTGGCCGAAGAAGTACGCCGCGGCGAGCGGGCCGAAGGCAGCGCCGAGCGCCGCGCCGAGCGCTGGCGGCAGCAGCGTCGCCCACAGCATCTCGTTGCGCCAGTGCCACCAAGGCAGCCCTAGTGGCGTGAGGCGCGCAACTTCCAGGCGCCAGGCGTGCGCATAGCTGCCGGCCAGCGTGCGCGGCAGGAACGCCCAGTAGCTCTCGCCGTAGCGCGCGCTCGCCGGATCCTCGCGCGTGGCGACGCGCTGGTGATGCCCGCGGTTGTGCTCGATGGTGAAGTGCCCGTAGCTCACCGCGTAAAGCAGCGCGCGCGCCAGTGAGCGCTCGAGCCACGAACGCTTGTGGCCGAGCTCGTGCGCGATGGTGATGCCGATGCCGCCGGTGACCAGGCCGATCGAAAGTGTCAGACCGAGCGCCTGCCAGGGCGCCAGCTCACCGCCGCCCACGACATACGCGCCCCAGAGGATGAGCCCCAGATGCAGCGGCACGTAGGCGACGAGCACGCAGTGGAAGAAGGCGCTGCGTTCCAGGCGCGCCAGCTTGTCGGGGGGCGAGGGCGCGTCGTTGCGGCCGATCAGCCAATCGATGAGCGGTACCGCGCCGAAGAAGATCAGGAACGCGATCCAGTTGGCGCCGATCAGGTAGCCCGCCACCGGCAAGGCTACGGCGGTGAGCGCGAGCAGGAAGCGCAGATCCCTTGCGCGGCCGGGCATGGCTAGTGGATCTCGGGCTCCGCCGTCGGCGCGGTGCCCTCGAGGAAGTCGAAATCGCAGCCCTCGTTCGCCTGCTTCACGTGGCGCGAGAAGATGGCGCCGTAGCTGCGCTCGTACGTGAGCGGCGGACGCTTCCAGGCGGCCTGCCTTTTTTTCTTTTCTCGAGTTCTTCAGGTGAAATCTTGAGATTGATCGCTTTCTTCTCGACGTCGAGCTCAATCAAGTCGCCATTCTGAACAAACGCGAGCGGGCCGCCGACATTGGCCTCGGGAGCGACGTGCAGGATGCAGGTGCCGTAGCTGGTGCCGCTCATGCGGCCGTCTGATATCCGCACCATGTCCTTCACGCCCTGCT
>CAZVZV010000307.1:0-1332 GCA_964631735.1 uncultured Enterobacteriaceae bacterium | reverse complement strand
GCCACCTCCAGCGCCTTCGCCTGCAGTTCGGCCTCCTCGCAGCAAAGCGACACCAGCCCGATCCGCTCCGCCTCCTCGCCCGACACCTGCTCGCAGGTCAGCAGGTAGTACTTCGCCTTCGCCATGCCGCACAGCAGCGGCCACACGATCGCCGCATGGTCGCCTGCGGTCACGCCCAGGCGGGTGTGCCCGTCGATGATGCGCGCGTTCTTCGCTGCAATCGAGATGTCAGCGAGCAGCCCCGCCACCAGCCCCGCGCCGACCGCCGGGCCGTGCATCGCGGACACCACGATCTTCGAGCAATTGATGATGTTGTAGACGAGGTCGCGCGCCTCGCGCCAGACGCGCGCGCGGGTGTCGAAGTCCTTGATGATGTCCTCGATGAGGCCGAAGTCCCCGCCCGCCGAGAATCCCTTGCCCGCGCCGCGGAGGATGGCGACGCGTACGTCCGGGTCACGGTCCACGTCGCGCCAGATTTCGGCCAGCTCCGCGTGCATGCGATGGCCGGCGGTGGAGAGCTTGCCGCTCGCCTCGTCGCCCATCACGATTTCGAGGATGCCCGGCTCGAGGAGCCGGATTTTCAGATCCTGGTACTTAGAGTAGTCCATCACTCCATTCTACAATTGGGCCATGCGCACCCCTGACGGACGATTCGCGAACCTCCCAGGCTTTCCCTACGCCCCGCGCACCCTGGAATGGCGCGGCTTGCGCGCTCACTACGTGGACCAGGGCCAGGCGGAGCGCACCTTCCTCTGCCTGCACGGCGAGCCGACCTGGAGCTACCTCTACCGCAGGATGATTCCGCCGTTCCTCGCGAGCGGGGCCCGCGTGGTCGCTCCCGACTTGATCGGCTTCGGCCGCTCCGACAAGCCGGCCGAAGAGTCCTTCTACAGCTTCGACATGCACCGCAGCTACCTGCTCGACTTCATCGAACGGCTGGACCTGACGCGCATCACGCTGGTGGTGCAGGATTGGGGCGGGCTGCTGGGACTCACGCTGCCGATGGAAATGCCCGAAAGGTTCGAGCGCCTGCTGGTGATGAACACCACGCTCGGCACGGGCGATGCGCCGCTGTCGGAGGGCTTCATCGCCTGGCGCGCGTACGTGAACAAGACGCCCGACCTGCCGTGCGGCAAGCTGATGCAGCGCACTTGCCCTCATCTCACCGCCGAGGAGGCCGCTGCCTACGATGCGCCGTTTCCAGACCTTGCGTCCAAAGCCGGCGCACGCGCTTTCCCGAACCTGGTGCCCGACCGGCCGGAGGCGCCGGGCGCGGCGCTTTCGCGCCGGGCGCGCGACTGGTGGATGAATTCCTGGAAAGGCGAGAGCTTC
>CAZVZV010000306.1:0-1170 GCA_964631735.1 uncultured Enterobacteriaceae bacterium | reverse complement strand
GATTCAAGCCCATCGACACATCATTCCCGTCATCCTCGATCGGGCCACGCACTTGAGCCGGAAGGCATTCGGGGACGGTGACGCGATCGGACCACTCGCCGATTGTCACGACATCCCCCTCAGGACCGCAACCTGGACTGCGGACTGGGAGCGCCTGGTCAGTGAACTCGTAGCGTTGGGCTTCACGAGGAAGAGCGCGGCTGAACCACGCGATCCCTCCAATTCCGATACCGACCCGCTCTCCACCGCACGCCTGCGCCCCGCGCCGGATCCGCCCAAATGGCCGGACCAGCCGTATCCACTGCTCAGCCCCTACTGTCCGCGCTCACGAGAAAGCGCGGAAATCTGGACTGGGCTCACTCGGCTTTCTTGGGCCGTCGGGCTTTCTGCGAGCGCTCGGCATCCCGTAATCGATAGCTGTCCCCTTCGATCGCGACAATCTCGGCATGGTGCGTGAGGCGATCGATCAGCGCGACGGCGCAGGAGGCGTTGGGAAAGATCGTGTCCCATTGCTTGAAGGGCAAGTTGGTCGTGACGACGAGGGCTTTGGTTTCGTAGCGACGGCTCACGATCTGGAAGAGTAAATCGGCGGCATGCGCGTCGTACGATAGATAGCCGATCTCGTCAATCAGCAAGAGCTGGGGACGCAGGTAGTGCCGAAATCGGCGCTCAAGCGCGCGAGCGGTCTCCTGGCCGTTGAGATCGAGCAGCAGTTCGGCTGCCGTCGTGAAGAGGACGGAATGGCCGGCGAGGATCGCCTGATGGGCGATGTTTTTCGCCAGCATGGTTTTGCCGAGGCCTTGCGCCCCGACGAGCAGCACGTTTTCGGGCGCGGCGAGAAAGTCGAGCGTCAGCACGCGCTCGAGCACCGGCCGGTTGAGCACCTTCGGCCACGCCCATTCCCAATCGGCGAGCGCTTTGAAGCGCCCGAGTCGGGCGTGCGCGAGCCGCCGTTCGAGGCTGCGCCGGGCGCGGTCGTCCATCTCGGCCGCGACCAGGGCCTCAAGCAAGGCCACCGGCCCCCAGCGTGCCTTGGTGGCACGTGCGATGACGTCGTTGAGATCGTCGGCGAGCCGGAGCAAGCCAATCCGGCGGAGGTTATTCGTCAGGGTCGGAGGAATCGGGGCGACTGAGGGCATCGTAGGTCTCCAAGGCATGGGGTGACACGTC
>CAZVZV010000305.1:0-1337 GCA_964631735.1 uncultured Enterobacteriaceae bacterium | reverse complement strand
ATAGGTCAGCGTCGCGCCCTCGAACACCGTCGCGGGCTTGTCCGGAAAGCGTTCGGCGGCCCGTGCGAGCAGGTCGTGCAGCCGCAGCGGCGGCAGCGCGAGACTGCGCGGCATGTCGGGCGGCCAGTGGGCCCAATGGCTGGCTTGCATGGCGCGAATGGTTGTTGGGCGAAGCAGGTGCTACGCGCGGCTGGTCTTCAAGCCGAGGTAGCCGACGGCGAGGAACAGCATGGCGAAAACGGCGATCGTCGCCACGCGCGAGCTCTGGGCGAGAAACTGCAGCGTGCCGCTCTCGAGCCCGACGAACGCGAGGCCGAGCACGGGAATCACTGGGGCCCCGCAGCCCGTCACGCTGCACGCGCTGGTGGATACCCCGACCACCGTTCCCGCAGCGCCCGCGAAGCCTCCGCGCTGCAGTGCACGCGCCGCCCCGCCGGAGGCGAGGTCGCGATACCGCCGCCACAGGGCGAAGTAGAGTCCGAACAGCGCCGAAACGAGGAGGATGCGACCGAGGTCGGTGACGTCCAGGGCGAAACCCCACTCGGCGCCGCCGTAGGTGCTACCGGCTGAACACCAGAAGAGCGCAAGGTCCGGAAGCTTTGCCAGCTTTGCCCAGAGCGTCGCGTCATCGGAAGCGAGCCATTCGGGTAGGCGCTTCAGCCACGGGTTGAAGGTGTAGTAGTCCAGCGGCGTGCGCACCGCCGACAGGATCGCGACCGGTGCAATGATGTTGAGCGCGGCGACCGCGAGCGTCACCGCGGTGAAGATGCCTGGATGCGCGGCCAATGCCGTCCAAGCTCCGCGCAGAGACTCGGCTATCCACCGCATATATTCATTCTACGGTATTGACAGCGGTAACGATCCTTGCTGCCGGCACCGCGCGATCGTAGCATGGGGCTCGATGACGCAGTATTTCATTCTCGCAGCGGGCCTCGCGCTGTTCGGCGCGGCGCACGCCGGCCATGAGTTTCCGTTCTATCCGTCGTTTTATCCGCAGGAGATCGCGGTCGAAGCGCTCGATGCGCGCACTGCCGCGCAACGGCTCGCCGAGGGGACGCTGCATACTTACGCCGGAGCGGATATCGCGGCGACGGCCGATCGAGCGAAGATCGGCACCGTCACCGCGCTCGGCGGCTATGTCGTGGCGAGGCTCGACGCTGGCCGGTGCGCAGACGCGCGCAGCATGAAGGATGCGCTCGGCGCAGGTCAGATCTGGCACCCCTATCCCGTTACTCCCTTTCACGCCGACTACCTGCGCCACGCCGATCTGGCCGAAGCAGCGCGTGTCGGCGCTGCGGCGGGCAAGAAACCAGCAGGAGTTCGAATCGAGGTGTTCG
>CAZVZV010000304.1:0-2314 GCA_964631735.1 uncultured Enterobacteriaceae bacterium | reverse complement strand
TAACGCGTCGTAGAGTGCGCCAAACTTCCGCCAGCCACGCAGTGCCGGCGCGTTGGCCGCCTGGAACAGGAAAGCGTCGCGCCGCTTGAGGTCGACGAGCGCGGCGAGCATACCCGGGCTCAGCGAAATGACGCCCGCGTCGACCCCCGCATCGACGACCGCGTTCGCGGTATCCGTGCGCCCCAGGCTCAAATACCCCATGGCGAGATTGGAGCGGCAAGCGGCGAGCGCAGGATCTGCATCGACGCACTGGGTGAACGTCTCGACGGCTTTTTCGTGGTTACCGATGAAGCTGTATGCGATGCCAAGCCAGTTACGTGCATTGGAGTCGGCGGGGTCGAGTTTGAGCGCACGCGCCAAGCCGGCGAAGATCTTGTCGAAAGGCTCTTCGCTCGTGCCTTCCATGTGATCGTAGAGGTGGCTCAGCGCCAAGACGGCAATCGCGAGGCTGTTCGACTCGTCGAACGCAAGCGCCTGTTCCGCGAAGGCGCGTCCGGTAGCCCTAGCCGCCCGCTCGTCGCCGAACCGGGCGCCGTACTCGCCGCCGAACTGGTGTATCGCGGCGCGGATCGCCAGGGCGTCTGGGAACTTCGGATCGATCTCGATCGCTCTTGCGAGTAGTCCATCCGCCGCGCCAAGGTCGCGCCGGGCCTGGAAGAAAGCGCGCGCCTCCAGGAACAGCTCGTACGCTTCGACCTTGGTTGTGCGCACTGGTGCGGCAGGCGCGGACTCAGCCATTGCGCCGCCAAGCCTTGTTCTAAGTGCAGAGACGGTGGCTGCAGCGATTTCGTCCTGGATGGCGAAGAGATCCTCCGCCGTCAGCGTGCGGTCGAAGGTCTCGGACCACAGACGCACGTCGGTAGAGGCGTCAATCAACTGGGCGGTGATGCGGACCCGGTCCCCGGATTTTCTGACGCTGCCCTCGAGCACATGACGCACGCCCAGTTCCCCGGCTATTGCCGGAATCCCGGCCGCCGCCGACCGGAACTGAAACGCGGAAGTGCGCGAAGCGACTTTGAGGCCGTCGATGCGGGCGAGGACGTTGAGGATCTCCTCGGCGATCCCATCGGAGAAGTATTGCTGATCCTTCTCTGCCGACAGATCTGCAAACGGAAGGACGGCGATCGAAGCAGCGGGCGGCGGGCCAATCCGCGTCGCGACTGCGTTTAATCCATCCTTGGCGGGAGAATTAGCGCTGGATCCGTCTGCGTCATGCTCCGTCGAACTGTCGCGCCACAGGACCGCTCCGCCCACCGCGAGCAGGAGGGCAATGATCATGACTTCTGTGCCGCTGACCCTCTGCTGGCCACGCGCGCCGTGGTACCAGGCAAGGGTTACGACTACCGGAATGCCCAGGACTAGCAGCAGCGTGAATACACGCAGCCAGCCATGCGGCCACCCGAGGGAACCGCCAAGCATCTCTGCGCCGTGCAACAGGGTGTAGGCGACAGCCAGGTACGCGACAGTCCACTGCACAACTTTGTGGTGCTTGAGCTGGTCCCAAAGGGTGCCAATGGCACTTGGCGGTGGTGGCGAGTGTTGGCGCGCCGCCGGGGCTGTTTCCACTGGCGGAGAATCCGGTGACTCCTTCGACTCCGACGGCGAACTCGACATTTGTTGCTCTACTCTTGCCACGCCCGAGGTGCATTTATGTGTCGCGCTCCGGTGTGGTGTCAAGAAATGCAGGCCGATGCCCAAACTGCCGCCCCTGGCCACCATCTTCTCAACTCCCGAAGCCCATGCGCCTATACTCCAATCGCTGGCGCGATAAGTCGTCCATTCGAGCGATTTGAGAAAGCGCTGATCCATGCCGGACAATTCTCTCCCCATCGGTGCCGTCTTCCTTTCCTACGCCTCTCAAGATGCGCCAGCAGCCGAGCGCATCTGCGAAGCCCTGCGAACAGCGGGCATCGAGGTATGGCTCGACAAGAACGAATTGCGCGGGGGTGATTCTTGGGATGCGCAGATCAAGAAGCACATCCACGACTGCGCATTATTCATTCCAGTGATTTCGGCGCACACCAATGCGCGATCCGAAGGCTACTTCCGCCGAGAGTGGAAACAAGCAACCCGGCGCCTGCAAGACATGGCTGATGACGTAGCTTTCTTGGTGCCCGTGGTGATTGACGGGACCCGCGAAGCGGATGCGCGAGTCCCCGAGGAGTTCTTGCGAGCGCAGTGGACCAGGCTGCCGGGAGGTGAGACACCGCCGGCGTTCGCACAGCGGGTGCGCCATTTGTTGGGCGCGGACATCCTCACCGAGCAAGCGGCAAAGTCAGCAGGACTTGAGCCGAACGCTCGAGGTGGGTATTCG